>NZ_JAWIRR010000063.1:0-660 GCF_036320065.1 Stenotrophomonas sp. SMYL8 | reverse complement strand
GCCGGCCGCTGGCCGGCTTTTTCATGGCCTCCGGAAACAATCGCGTGGTTGCCGGCCAGCGGCCGGCACTACCGGTTGCCGATACAATCGCCCCATGTCGACCGAACTGAAAACCCACCAGCTGTCCATGACCGTGCTGATGTCGCCGGAGATGGCCAATTTCTCCGGCAAGGTCCACGGCGGCGCCATCCTGCGCCTGCTCGACCAGGTCGCCTACGCCTGCGCCAGCCGTTACGCCGGCAGCTACGTGGTCACCCTGTCGGTGGACCAGGTGATGTTCCGCCAGCCCATCGCGGTGGGCGAGCTGGTCACCTTCCTGGCCTCGGTGAATTACACCGGCACCTCGTCGATGGAGATCGGCATCAAGGTGGTGGCCGAGGACATCCTCAAGCGCAGCGTGCGCCATGCCAACAGCTGCTTCTTCACCATGGTGGCCGTGGATGAGGAAGGCCGGCCAACGCCGGTGCCGTCATTGCAGCCGGTCACGTCGGACGAGAAGCGCCGCCAGGCGGCCGCATTGATCCGCCGCCAGCTGCGCCAGGAAATGGAGCAGCGCCATCTGGAACTGCTGGCGTCGAACCCGCCGTCGCCGGAAGAGTGAGGTAGTGCCGGCCGCTGGCCGGCAACCTCGCGCGTGCTGCCAGACATCATGAGGTTGCC
>NZ_JAWIRR010000062.1:0-836 GCF_036320065.1 Stenotrophomonas sp. SMYL8 | reverse complement strand
CGGCAACCTCATGAACCCGGCGCGCATTGCGCGCTTGCCGGCCAGCGGCCGGCACTACCGGGATCCGCCCCGGGAACCGATCAGATCGGGTTCTTGTCCAGGAACGCGCGGATTTCCGGCACCAGCACTTCGTGCTTGTCTTCCAGCACGTAATGCCCGGCATCCTCGAAGGCATGCACCTGGGCCTGCGGCAGCGCGGCCTGGAAGCCCTTCAGGAAGTGGTGGTCGAACACGAAGTCGCGCAGGCCCCAGCCGAGGAAGGCCGGGCGGTCCGCGAACGACGGCAGCGCTTTGCCGGCACGCTCCAGCAGCGACCAGGCCTTGTCGGCCGGCGACAGCGGGATGTCCTGCATGAAACGGATGGTGCTGATGCGGTTGGCGTAGTTGTTGTACGGCGACACGTATGCGCGGCGCACATCGGCCGGCATCTTCCGCTCCACACCCAGCCACGAGGCACCGGACGAGAACGCGTTGAAGGTGCGGATGATCCACTCGCCGATCTTCCAGTGCCGGCCCAGCGCGATCTGCCACGGCATCTTCTTCGCTGCCGGCATCGGGAACGCGGCGGTGTTGAGCACCACCAGGCGCTTCACCTGGTCGTGGTGCGACAGCGCCCAGCCGAAGCCGATCATGCCGCCCCAGTCGTGCACGGCCAGTGTCACCGGACCGGTGATGCCCAGGTGCTTCAGCAGCGCATCAAGGTCGTCCACGCGCGACTGCAGCGTGTACTCGTAGCGGCTGTCATCGGGCTTGTCCGACAGGCCCATGCCGATGTGATCCGGCACGATGCAGCGGTACGTGTCCGACAGGCCGGCCACCAGCGTGCGCCAGTAATA
>NZ_JAWIRR010000061.1:0-994 GCF_036320065.1 Stenotrophomonas sp. SMYL8 | reverse complement strand
CGACTGCTCTTCACAAAGCAGTCGAGCATGGCTCGACTCTACAGAAGGGCGGCAGTCGAGCAAGCTCGACTCTACAAACCGGTGCTGTCGGCGATAATGGGCCATGAATGTGCAACGCTCCCCTTCGCGTGCGGTGGCCTGGATGGTCGCTGCGGTCGCCTGTTTCTCGCTGATGGATGCTGGCATGAAGCAGCTGTCGGCCAGCTATCCGACCCTGGAAGTGACCTTCCTGCGTGGTGCGGCTTCGTTGCCGTTCGTGCTGGTCTGGGTGCTGGTCAGCGCCGGCCCGCGCTCGCTGATCCCGCGCCGCTGGGGCCTGCACCTGCTGCGTGGTGGGCTGGGCATGGCGATGATCGGCTGCTTCGTGTTCGCCCTGCGTGACCTGCCGCTGTCCACCGCCTACACCATCTATTTCGTTGCCCCACTGCTGATCGCCGCGCTGTCGGTGCCGTTGCTGGGTGAGCGGGTTGGCCCGCGGCGCTGGGTGGCCATCGGCATCGGCTTGGTCGGCGTGCTGGTGGTGCTGCGGCCGGGCGTGGACGGCTTCATTTCGGTGCCGGGGCTGATGGTGCTGGCCGCGGCCACCGCGTATGCCGTGGCGGCGATCACGGTCAGCCTGCTGACCCGCACCGATACCTCGCAGTCGATGGTGGTCTGGTTCCTGGTGATCATGGCCATCGGTGCCGGCCTGCTGGCCCTTCCCGGCTGGGTGCCACTGCAGCTGGCGCATGCGCCGCTGATCGCCGGCATGGGTCTGGCCGGAGCGCTCGGTCAGATCGCACTGACCAAGGCCTTCCAGCTGGGCGAGGCGTCGATGATCGCGCCGTTGGAGTACAGCGGCCTGGTGTGGGTGATCGGCTGGGACCTGGCCTTCTGGGGCCAGCTGCCGGACAGCTATACCTGGGTGGGCGCGGCGATCATCGTCGCCTCGGGGCTGTACCTGCTGCACCGTGAGCGGGTGAACCGGCAGGAACCGCCGAAGCCGCTGGATCAT
>NZ_JAWIRR010000060.1:0-1249 GCF_036320065.1 Stenotrophomonas sp. SMYL8 | reverse complement strand
TCCAGACTCTCGAGGCTGTCAAAGCTGTTCAGGTAGAAGAATTCCGACTTCAGCGTTCCAAAGAAGCTCTCCATCGCCGCATTGTCCAGGCAGTTGCCGCGCCGGGACATGCTTTGCTTCAACGAGTGCTTTTCCAGCATGTGCCGGTAGTTTTCATGCTGGTACTGCCAGCCCTGGTCGGAGTGGATCATGGGGCGCTCATCCGGGGAAAGCTTCTTGATGGCCTCCTCCAGCATTTGACCCACCAGATCAAATACGGGCCGACGCTTGATCTGATAAGCCACGATTTCGCCGTTGTAGAGGTCCATGATCGGCGACAGGTACAGCTTCATACCCTGCACCTTGAACTCGGTCACGTCAGTCACCCACTTCTGGTTGGGCCGCTCTGCATGGAACTGGCGATTGAGGTCATTGCCAACCACAACATTGGCCGCCCCCTTGAAGGCCTGGTAGCGCTTCACACGCACCCGCGATTTCAGCCCCATCTCCCCCATCAGGCGCTGAACCCGCTTGTGATTGGTCCGATGACCCTGATTGGCTAATTCCAGCGTCACCGTGCGATAGCCATAGCGCCCTTGGCTTTGATCGTAGATTGCACGGATGCGCTCGCACAGGGCTGCCTCATCCTGATCCGGATGGGCCAGGACATGGTTCTGGTAATAGAACGTACTGCGTGACAGCTCAGCTGCTTCGAGCAGAAGCGACAGCGTATGAACCTGCCTCAATCCTTGGACGGCTTGCGCTTTGCGTCCTGCGCCGCCTGCTCTTCCCGGATCAAGGCATCGAGTTTTTTTAGGTAGTCGGTCTCCGCACGCAGATAGGCGACTTCCTTGAGCAGCTCATCGCGGCTCATATCTTCAGGCGGCTTGGACGAACGGGTCTTCTTCATCGGCTTTCGGGGCGGCGGCGGAGGGGGTGCCAACGCTTGGGCACCGCCTTGAGCATACAGGCGCCGCCATCGCCCCACCGCGCCGGCATCGCCAATTTGAAAGTAGGTGGTGGCCTCGCGCCCGGACAGGCCGTCCTGGCTCATCTTCTCCAGGACAGCCAGCTTGAACGGGAGGTCATAGGACCGGGCCTGGCGATGAAATCCCCGCCAACCATGCAGCCGATAGGTCGCCACCCAGCGCCTGACCGTGGAGAACTCCAGGCCGTGGCGACGGGCAATGGCTTTGACCGATGTGGAGGTCTTGCAGGCCTCTTTGGCGACCTGCAGTTTGAAACGCGCGTCGTATTTGTTCATGTATCC
>NZ_JAWIRR010000059.1:0-1339 GCF_036320065.1 Stenotrophomonas sp. SMYL8 | reverse complement strand
TGACTCGTCCTGCCATAGGTTGACACCGATGGGTGGATGGTCCGGCCGCCGTCAGGCGGCCAAAGACGCCCGATGCATCGCATCGGGCGTCTGCATTTTAAGGGACAGGTGGGGGCGCTCAGCGTTGTAGATGTCTACGGCCTCAGCCACCATCTGGCGGGCTTGCCCCAGGTCCCGTGGGCGATGAAGCAGGAACTCGCACTTGAGGATCCCGTTGACTCGCTCTGCCAGAGCGTTCTGATAGCAGTCGTAGCCGTCGGTCATCGAGCAGGTCAGGCCGTGCCGCGCATGGATCTTCTGGTAGTAATCCGAGCAGTACTGGATTCCACGATCAGAGTGATGGATCAGCTTCTGCGGTGTCTTTCTCCCTTTCAGCGCCATCTCCAGCGCCTGAGCTACCTGCTCTGTCTGTAGCGTTTCATGCACGCTCCAGCCCACGATCTTGCGCGACCAGGCATCGGTGACCAGGCTCAGATACACGAACTTCCCCTGCGTCGGCAGATAGGTGATGTCCGCCACCCACACCTGCTCGCTACCGGTTGGTATTACGCATCCTTGGCCAGGTTTGAGCAGATTCGGATGCCTGCGAAAGCGATGATGGCTGTCGGTAGTCTTGTGATAAGCCCGACGTTTCGGTACCAGCAGGCGCGCTTCCCGAAGTACGTCAAACAACCGGTCACGTCCCATGGTGATTCCCGCCGCCTGCAGCTTCGGTCCGATCAAATGGTGCAACTTACGCGTCCCGATCCGTGGCTGCCGCACGCGGCAATCGCTCACCAGCGCCAGTGCTTTGGTCTCGCTGGCGCGTCGTCGTTGATGCCGGCACCCCGCTTGATAGAACGCCTGTCGACTGATGCCGAAATGGCGGCAAGCCCTTGCCACGCTTACGCCTTTGAGGCGCCCTTGCGTGAGGACTTGCCTGAAGGCTTTTTTACGATGCGCACCCCGTAATCCTCTTTGAGGACATCCACGATGGCTTCGAAAAGCTGTGCTTTCTCGTTGGCCTCCCGCAACTGGACCTGCAGGGCCTTGATCTGTTGTTCCGGCGTCAGCGGCGTGGCCGGTCCACTTTTGGGAGAAGTCGTCATGGGGGCAGATGATGCACCACCGGACCAATCCTGCCGACCATGGCGGCGAAGCCACTTCAGAACCGTGCTGCTACCTTGGATACCGTATCGCTCCTGAGCCTTCTTATAGGTCAGTTCTCCACGCTCGACCTGATCGACCACGGACAACTTGAAGGCCAGCGAGTAATCCCGCTGACTGCGCCTGATTGTTGATTTCATTGAACATTCCTTTTCCAGAGGGAAAAGGTGTCAACCCAATTCAGGACGGGTCA
>NZ_JAWIRR010000058.1:0-2108 GCF_036320065.1 Stenotrophomonas sp. SMYL8 | reverse complement strand
GGGCGCTGGATGGCGAAATCGCCCTGCACCGCTGGCAGCTGCAGCTGCCCGAAGGGCTCACCTACTGCCTGCCAGTGCTGGCCGGCGACGTGCTGCGCTTCGCGCCGTGGCGGCCCGGGCAGCCGCTGACCAGCAACCGCTATGGCATTCCCGAGCCGGACGTGGCGATGGAAGACACCCTGGAACCGTCGCAGATGGCGTTGGTCGTGACCCCGCTGGTGGGCTTCGACACACAGTGCCGGCGGCTGGGCATGGGGGGCGGCTGGTATGATCGCAGCTTCGCCTTCCGCCACGACCGGCCGGCGCCGCCCTGGCTGGTCGGTGCTGCATTCGCGGTGCAGCAGGTCGAGTCCTTGCCGGTGGCGTCGTGGGACGTACCGGTGGATGCGATCTGCACCGAAGACGGCACCCTGCTCCCCTCCGCTGCCCCCGTGAACGCATGACCGCCCGCAAGCGCTACTGGCTGATGAAGTCCGAACCGGACGCCTTCTCCATCGATGACCTGGCCAAGGTCAAGGTCGAACCCTGGAACGGGGTGCGCAACTACCAGGCGCGCAATTTCATGCGCGATGGCATGCAGGTAGGCGACGGCATCCTGTTCTACCACTCCAATACCAAGGTGCCGGGCATCGTCGGCCTGGCCACGGTGGCCAGCCCGGCCTACCCGGACGACACCCAGTTCGACCCCAGATCCGACTACCACGACCCCAAGAGCACGCGCGAGAACCCGCGCTGGATGCTGGTGGACGTGGCCTTCGACCGCAAGCTCAAGCAGGTGATCGCGCTGGACGAGATCAAGCTGCACGCCGAAGCGCTGGGCGAAGGCTTCCCGCTGGTTGCCAAGGGCAACCGCCTGTCGGTATTCCCGGTGACGGCTGCGCAGTGGAAGCTGCTGCTGTCGCTGGAAAAGAAATCCTGATTCCCTGCCTGAGAGTTCTCCCATGTCCGAAGCCAAGCGCCTGGCCGCCGAGAAAGCCATCGAGTACGTAGAAGACGGCATGATCGTCGGTGTCGGCACCGGTTCCACCGTGGCCTATTTCATCGATGCCCTGGCCCGCATCCAGCACCGCATCAAGGGTGCCGTGTCCAGCTCCGAACAGAGCACCGCGCGCCTGAAGCAGCACGGCATCGAGGTGATCGAGCTGAACCACAGCGGCAACCTGTCGCTGTACGTGGACGGCGCCGATGAGTGCGATGCCAACAAGTGCCTGATCAAGGGCGGCGGCGCCGCACTGACCCGCGAGAAGATCATCGCCGAGGCCAGCGAGCGCTTCATCTGCATCGTCGACCCGAGCAAGCAGGTGCCGGTGCTGGGCAAGTTCCCGCTGCCGGTGGAAGTGATCCCGATGGCGCGCAGCCTGGTCGCCCGCCAGATCCGCGACATGACCGGCGGCCAGCCGACCTGGCGCGAAGGCGTGGTCACCGACAACGGCAACCAGATCCTGGACATCCACAACCTGCAGATCACCGATCCGGAAAAGCTGGAGCGCGAGCTCAACCAGCTGCCCGGCGTGGTCTGCGTGGGCCTGTTCGCGCGCCGCCGCGCCGATGTGGTGATCGTCGGTGGTGAGCCGCCGGTCGTGCTCTGACCCTTTCGAAGGATCCTGACGATGTCGCTGTTGCGTTCGCTGCTGATGCTTCCGCTGCTGGCCCTGGCCGGCTGTGCTACCGACGCGGCCCGCCATTGGGTCGAGCTGGATGGCGCCCGCTACCAGGTGGAGCTGGCCACCAACGATGAAACCCGCGCGCGCGGGTTGATGTTCCGCGACCAGATGGCCGCCGATCACGGCATGCTGTTCATCCACGACCGCGAGGAAATGCAGGCGTACTGGATGAAGAACACCAAGCTTGCGCTGGACATCCTGTACTTCGACAGCCAGCGCAAGCTGGTCAGCCAGCAGCGCGATGTGCCGCCGTGCTCGGCCGGCGACATGTGCCCGCCCTACCCCAGCGGTGGCCCGGCGCGTTACGTGCTGGAGCTCAACGCCGGCCAGGCCGAGAAGCTCAAGCTGAAGGACGGCACGGAGCTGAAATTCGGCCCAGGCATCGAGTAACAGGGTTCTGCCCGCGGTAGTGCCGGCCGCTGGCCGGCAACCCTGCAGGGGTCA
>NZ_JAWIRR010000057.1:0-2461 GCF_036320065.1 Stenotrophomonas sp. SMYL8 | reverse complement strand
CCCCCCCCCCCCCCGCCAGACCACGGATTCCGCTTTTGCTCTGGCGTTTGATCTGGCCTCTGCGGGTGCAGGGCACAGCCCTGCCGAAACCCACCCTCAGGAACTGCAGGACAGCATCGAGCAGCCGGCGCGGTTGTCTGCCCACGCCGGGCGCTTGCCGGCGAAATGCTCCAGCCCGGCACGCTCGGTGTACGGATCGCGCAGTACGTCCTGCAACGCATGAATACCGCTGAGGTCGCCCTGTTCGGCGCGGTCGATGGCTTCCTGCGCCAGCCAGTTGCGCAGCACATACAGCGGATTGGCCGCGGCCATCTTCGCCGTGCGTTCGCTGGCCGACAACGGATCGGCCTGCAACCGTGCCGCGTAGTCCTGCAGCCACTGCTGCAACGGTGCCTGCACCGCCTGCTGGCGCGCCTCGTCGTAGTACACCGCGTCCAGCAGCGCCGCATCCGGTGCCGCCGGATCGAGGCGCATCAGCGCGCGCCAGGCCAGGGTCATGTCCATGCCACCGTCCTGCATCAACTGCTGCCAGCGCAGGTAGAGCTGCAGGTCGTCATCGTCGGCAGCGGCCAGGCCCAGCTTGGCTGCGGCATCGCGACGGGTGCAGGCCACGAAGGTGGACTGGTAGGCCGCCAGACTGGCCTGCAGCGGCGCCACATCGGCGAACAACGGCGACAACGCCTGGGCCAATCGGCTCAGATTCCAGTACGCCACCTGCGGCTGGGTACCGAAGCGATAACGGCGGCCCTGCGCGTCGGTGGTGTTCGGCGTCCAGTCCGGATCGAAATCCTCGACCCAGCCGTAAGGGCCGTAATCAAGTGTGAGGCCGAGCACGGACAGGTTGTCGGTGTTCATCACGCCATGCACGAAACCCACGCGCATCCAGTGCGCGATCATCTCGGCGGTGCGCACCGCGATCTGCGCGAACCAGTCGCCGTACAGCGCCTCCCCCTCCCCTTCCAGCTCGGGGAAATCACGGGCGATGCAGGCATCGACCAGCTGCTGCAGCAGGGCGGTTTCACCACGTGACGCAGGCAGCTCGAACGAACCAAAGCGCAGGAACGACGGCGACACCCGGCATACGATGGCACCAGGCTCGGCACGCGGATGGCCGTCGTAGAACATGTCGCGCACCACGTCCTCGCCGGTACCGACCAGCGACAACGCGCGCGTGGTCGGCACGCCCAGATGGTGCATGGCCTCGCTGCACAGGAATTCGCGGATCGACGAGCGCAGCACTGCGCGCCCATCGGCCCCGCGCGAATACGGCGTGGGGCCGGCGCCCTTCAGCTGCAGCTCCCAGTGGCGGCCATCCGGTGCGACCAGTTCACCCAGCGAGATCGCACGGCCGTCGCCGAGCTGGCCGGCCCAGTGACCAAACTGATGGCCCCCGTAGTTGGCCGCCCATGGCTGCATGCCTGCATACAGTGCGTTACCGCCGAATACACGCGCGAAGCCTTCGCTCTCGACCTCAGCGGTATCGAAGCCAAGCATCTCGGCGACGTCCGGTGCCCAAGCCAGCAGCGTGGGCGCCGTCACCGGGGTCGGCATCACTGGCGACCAGGCCGCGCCCAGCACTTCACGCCTGCGCGGGCCGGATTCGGGGTCGCCCGGCAGGGTATGCAGCAGGCGGTTGTCGAAACGGGGGCTGTCGGTATCCATGGTGCTGAAGATGGGGACGACGGCCGCCCGCCTCAATTGCCGCTGAGCGCCTGCAGTTGGCCGCCGTGGGCCTCGGCACGCAGGTAGGCCGGGCGCTCACCGATACGCTTGAGGAAGCCACGCAGTGCCGGCTTGTCGTCGAGGCCACCACCGCGCGCGGCAGCGGCCTGGATCGGGAAGCTCATCTGGATGTCGGCCGCACTGAAGCGCTCGCCGGCAAACCACGGGCTTTCGGCCAGGCGGCGCTCCATCCAGTCCAGGTGCAGGCGCCGCTGCGGACCGATGAAGCCGCGCTCGGCCTTGTCGGCGATGCTGCGTGCGATCGGGCGCGCGAAAAACGGCATCGGCGCATTGCGGATGCGGCCCATCACCAGGGTCAGCAGCAGCGGCGGCATCGCCGAGCCTTCGGCGTAGTGCAGCCAGTAGCGGTAAGCGATGCGCTCGGCACCCTCGGCGGGCGTCGGCGACGGCGACAGCTGGCGCTGGGTGTCGTAGCGGTCGGCAAGGTAATCGAGGATGGCGCCGGATTCGGCCAGCACCAGCTCACCATCCTGCAATACCGGCGACTTGCCCAGCGGATGCACCTGTCGCAGTTCCGGCGGCGCCAGCAGCGTCTTCGGATCGCGCGGATAGCGACGCAGCTCGTAGTCCAGCCCCAGCTCCTCCAGCATCCACAGCACGCGCAGGGAACGGGAGTTTTCCAGATGGTGGACGATGCGCATGGACGGTTCCGCGATGGGAGGATGCATCTGATCTTAGCCCGCCCAGCTGCATGTCTTTTGTAGAGTCGAGCTTGCTC
>NZ_JAWIRR010000056.1:0-5275 GCF_036320065.1 Stenotrophomonas sp. SMYL8 | reverse complement strand
ACCCAGCCTCCCACTGAAAATTCAGAGCCGACCAACCGCTGTTGCTGTTGCTGTTGCTGTTGCTTCAAAAGCCTGCCGCAGGCAGCGCCGCAGCCGCCGCCGCCGCAAGGAAACCTGAATACGTTCGGACACCGCACCTCAATCCCCCGCCCCCGCGGCCGATAACGGGGTTGTCACCGCTTGTCCCGCTGTGACCGGCACGGCGCCGCCCGCCCGCTTCGACCTGGTCCTGCTCGATGAATCTCATGCATCGCTGGCAACACTACTTCAGCAACCTCTCCGTCCGGCGCAAGCTCAACCTGCTGACGCTGCTCATCGCGCTTGGCGTGATCGCGCTCTCGGTGATCGCCGCCCGCATGCAGTACCTCGACCTGACCGAGACCCGCAAGACCGCGCTGAAGACCCAGGTCGAACTCAGCTACGGCATCCTCCAGCACTACCATCGCCTGGCCGGTACCGGCGAGCTCAGCGAGGACGCTGCCAAGGCCGCTGCCCTGCAGGCGCTGGAAGTGATGCGCGCCGATAATGATGCCTACTATTTCAACATCTACGACACCGGCTACCGCCTGCTGATGCACCCGTTCCGCAAGGACCTGGTCGGCAAGGACATGAAGGATTTCCGCACCGACGACGGCGTGCGCATCTACTACGACCAGGTGGAAGCAGCCAAGGCCGGTGGCGGCTTCGTCAACTACCGCTGGGCCAAGCCCGGCAGCAAGGGCGAGGTCGAGAAGGTGGCTTACGCCGGCCTGTTCGCGCCCTGGAACTGGGTGGTCAGCAGTGGCGTCTACATGGACGACGTGCAGAAGCAGGCACTGGTGTTCACCGCCATCATGGCCGTCTCCGGTGGCGTGCTGGTACTGATCGTGCTGGCCCTGAGCTGGCTCATCGGCAACCGCATCGCCGTACCGCTGAAGCAGGCAACGGCCGTCGCCGAGGGTATCGCCCGCGGCAAGCTGGACAGCCACATCGGCCCGCAGCCGCATGACGAGACCGGCCGCCTGCTGGACGCCATGTCCGGCATGCAGCAGCAGCTGCACGCGGTGATCAGCGGCCAGCGCGAGATGGCGCGTCGCCACGACGGCGGCGAACTGAGCTACCGCATCGATGCCAGCGCCTTCCCCGGCGAGTACGGGCTGATGGTGCAGGAAACCAATGCTCTGGTCGGCGGCCACGTGCAGACCCTGCACGATGTGCTGGACGTGGTGCAGCAGTACGCGGTGGGCGATCTGAGCCGCGACGTCGCGCGCTACCCCGGCGAGAAGGCCGCGATGACCACCACCGTCGACACGGTCAAGGCCAACCTCGGCCGCATCAACGCCGAGATCAAGCAGCTGGCCAGTGCCGCCGCCGCAGGCGACTTCAGCCGCCGTGGCGACGCGCAGCGCTTCGATCACGATTTCCGCCTGATGCTGGAAAACCTCAACGCAATGATGGCGGTCAGCGATGACAACCTCGGCAAGCTCTCGCAGCTGCTGTCGGCCATCGCCGAAGGCGACCTGACCGCGCGCATGCACGGCGACTACCAGGGCGTGTTCGCACGCATGCGGGACGACGCCAACACCACCGTCACCCAGCTGACCCAGATCGTCGGCCAGATCCAGGCCAGCGCGTCCAGCATCACCCTCGCCGCCGGCGAGATCGCCTCGGGCAACAGTGACCTGTCGCGCCGCACCGAGCAGCAGGCCGCCAATCTGGAAGAAACCGCCGCGTCGATGGAGGAACTGACCTCCACCGTGCGCCAGAACGCCGAACACGCCCGCCAGGCCAACCAGCTTGCCATCGGCGCGCATGGCGTCGCCTCGCAGGGCGGTGAAGTGGTCGGCCAGGTGGTCACCACCATGTCGGCCATCGAAGCCTCGTCGAAGAAGATCGCCGAGATCATCTCGGTCATCGACGGCATCGCCTTCCAGACCAACATCCTGGCGCTGAACGCTGCAGTGGAAGCTGCCCGCGCAGGTGAACAGGGCCGTGGCTTCGCCGTGGTCGCCAGCGAAGTGCGCACCCTCGCCCAGCGCTCGGCTGCGGCCGCCAAGGAGATCAAGGGCCTGATCGACGACTCCGTCGGCAAGGTCGCCGAAGGCTCCAGCCTGGTGCACCAGGCCGGCAGCACCATGGGCGAGATCGTCGCCTCGGTGCAGCGCGTGACCGACATCATGGCCGAGATCTCCGCAGCGTCGCAGGAACAGAGTGCCGGCATCGAGCAGGTCAACCAGACCGTGGTGCAGATGGACGAGACCACCCAGCAGAATGCTGCGCTGGTGGAAGAAGCCACCGCCGCCGCACGTGCGATGGAAGAACAGGCTGGCCAGCTGGCCGACGCCGTGGCGATCTTCCGCCTGGACAACCAGGTCTCGGCCGCGATGAAGGCAGTGGCCGCGCGTGTCGAGCCGGTGCATGTTGCCGCCGCCGTGGCGCGTCCGCGGCCGGCTCCGACGCCAGCACCGGTTCGCCGCACCGGCAGCAACGCCAGTACCTTCGTCGCCAGCGACAGCGACTGGCAGGAATTCTGAGACCCACCCGCGGCGGCTTCGGCCGCCGCCTCTGCCGATGGACACGTCCCCCGTGCAAAGTCCTACTCCCATCGTCACCGGCCCACGCGAATTCGAGTTCGCCGACCGTGATTTCCGCCGCGTCTGCGACCTGATCTACCAGCGCGTGGGCATTGCCCTCGCCCCGGCAAAGCGCGACATGGTGTACGGCCGCCTGTCGCGCCGCCTGCGCACGCTGGGCATGCGCAGCTTCCAGCAGTACCTGGACCATCTGGAGCAGGAAGACGGCGACGAGTGGCAAGCGTTCACCAACGCCCTGACCACCAACCTGACCTCGTTCTTCCGTGAGCCGCACCACTTCGACAAGCTGCGCGAGGAGCTGCAGCAGCGCTCCAGCCGCGCGCCGCTGCTGCTGTGGTCGTGCGCCGCCTCCACCGGCGAAGAGCCCTACTCGATGGCGATCACCGCCTGCGAAGCCTTCGGCACCCTGAAGCCACCGGTACGCATCATCGCCACCGACGTCGATACCCAGGTGCTGGCCACGGCCGGCCGTGGCGTCTACAACATCGACCGCGTCACCAGCCTCGATCCGGATCTGCGCCGCCGCTACTTCCAGCGCGGCAGCGGCCCCAACGAGGGCCAGTGCCGCGTGTTGCCGGCGCTGCGCGAGTTGATCGAGTTCCGCCCATTGAACCTGCTCGCTCCGCGCTACGACGTCGGCGGCCCGTTCGACGCGCTGTTCTGCCGCAACGTGATGATCTACTTCGACAAGCCAACCCAGCGCGCGATCCTGGGCCGGCTGGTGCAGCACCTGTCCGACGACGGCCTGCTCTACACCGGCCACTCGGAGAACTACCTGCATGCCGCCGACCTGATCCAGCCCTGCGGACGCACCCTGTACCGCCGTGCGGCAAAGGCAGGCGCATGAACGCATCGCTGCGCACCGATGATGTGATGCGTTACCAGGACGCGCGCTTCAAGACCATTGCGGCCAAGCTGCTGCCGACCCAGTACCTGGTGGTCGATGACACCACTGCGCTGACCACCACGCTGGGTTCCTGCGTGGCGGCCTGCCTGCGCGACCCTGTGCTGAAGATCGGCGGCATGAACCACTTCCTGCTGCCCGAAGGCAACGCCGGCGACGGCGCACCCGCGCGCTACGGCAGCTATGCGATGGAACTGCTGATCAACGACATGCTCAAGCGCGGCGCACACCGCAAGCGCATCGAAGCCAAGGTGTTCGGTGGTGCCAACGTGCTGAAGGGTTTCACCAGCAACCCGGTCGGCACCCGCAACGCCGAGTTCGTGCGCCAGTACCTGCAGGCCGAGCACATCCCGATCATCGCCGAGGACCTGTGCGGCATTCATCCGCGCAAGATCTGGTTCTTCGCCGATACCGGCCGCGTGGTGGTGCAGCGCCTGCCGCACGCACACGAAGCCGAAGTGGCCGCGACCGAATCGGCCGTGCGTGCACGCCTGTCCAAGGCCCCGGTCACCGGTGGCGTGGAGCTGTTCGAATGACCCTGACCGGCAACGCCCCCTGCCGGGTCCTGATCGTCGACGACTCCGCCGTCGTGCGCCAGATGCTCACGGAAATCCTGTCCAGCGATCCCGCCATTGACGTGGTCGGCACCGCCGCCGACCCGCTGCTGGCGCGCGAGAAGATCAAGCGCCTGGCCCCGGACGTGATCACCCTGGACGTGGAAATGCCGCGCATGGACGGCTTGGCGTTCCTGGAAAACCTGATGCGCCTGCACCCGCTGCCGGTGGTGATGATCTCCTCGCTGACCGAACGCGGCGCCGACACCACCCTGCAGGCACTGGCGTTGGGTGCTGTGGATTTCGTCTCCAAGCCGAAACTGGACGTGGCGCGCGGCCTGCAGGGCTACGCCGACGAGATCATCGCCAAGGTCAAGATGGCGGCGCGCTCACGGGTGCGCCCGCTGGTGCGTGCGGCCGCTCCGAAACTCCTGCTGGAAGCAGCTCCTGCAATGCGGCCAGCTGCACCGCAGTTCCGCACCACCGACCGGCTGATCGCGATCGGCTCATCGGCCGGTGGCACCGAAGCGCTGCGTGTGGTGCTGGAAGGCATGCCCGCCGACGGCCCGGCCGTGGTGATGACCCAGCACCTGCCGGCCAGCTTCAGCAGCGCCTTCGCCGAACGCCTGGACCGGCACTCGGCGATGGCCGTGCGCGAGGCCAGCGACGGCGAAGCCGTGCTGCCGGGCCACGCCTACCTGCCACCGGGTGGCAAGCACCTGCGGATCATCCGCGACGGTGCGCGCTGGCGTTGCCGGGTCGACGACGGCCCGGCCGTGAACCGGCACAAGCCCGCGGTGGATGTGCTGTTCCGCTCGGTCGCGCAGAACGCCGGCGGCAACGCCATCGGTGCCATTCTCACCGGCATGGGCGATGACGGTGCGCGCGGCCTGCTGGAGATGCGCCAGGCCGGCGCACCGACACTGGTGCAGGACGAGGCCACCAGCGTGGTCTGGGGCATGCCCGGTGCCGCGTTCAAGCTCGGCGCCGCCGAGGAACAGGTGCCGCTGGAACGGATTGCGGAACGGTTGCTGGCGCTCGCGCGCGGCTGATTGCGCGCCCCGGCTCAAGGACTCCGCTTGCAGTAGATCCACGCCATGCGTGGATGCCGTTGTAGAGTCGAGATCCTATGTTCGTGGTCAAGCCTGCTGGAAGCAGGCTTGACCCACCTTCAGCATGGCCGGATCGAAGTCCCGGCCGCTTTTGAAGACACCCCAGGCGATCCTGGCCAGCTTTCTGGCCAG
>NZ_JAWIRR010000055.1:2500-5344 GCF_036320065.1 Stenotrophomonas sp. SMYL8 | reverse complement strand
GGGTGTAAACCCTGGCGATGACCTACTCTCGCATGGCTTGAGCCACACTACCATCGGCGCAGCTGCGTTTCACTTCCGAGTTCGGGATGGGATCGGGTGGTTCCACAGCGCTAATTTCACCAGGGAGGCGGTTGGAGCGTCGCCATCCGATACAGCCGGATAAGGCGCCTGCCTCTCGTAGTTCTTGTGACGTAGCGTGCACTTGGATGCTCTTACGACGTTGTCGTAAAGCCAAGGCAACTTGAGGTTATATGGTCAAGCCGCACGGATCATTAGTATCAGTTAGCTCAATACATTGCTGTACTTACACACCTGACCTATCAACCACGTAGTCTACATGGTTCCTTCAGGGGGCTTGTGCCCCGGGAGATCTCATCTTGAGGCGCGCTTCCCGCTTAGATGCTTTCAGCGGTTATCGCTTCCGAACATAGCTACCCGGCAATGCCACTGGCGTGACAACCGGAACACCAGAGGTTCGTCCACTCCGGTCCTCTCGTACTAGGAGCAGCCCCTCTCAAATCTCCAACGCCCATGGCAGATAGGGACCGAACTGTCTCACGACGTTCTGAACCCAGCTCGCGTACCACTTTAAATGGCGAACAGCCATACCCTTGGGACCGACTACAGCCCCAGGATGTGATGAGCCGACATCGAGGTGCCAAACACCGCCGTCGATATGAACTCTTGGGCGGTATCAGCCTGTTATCCCCGGAGTACCTTTTATCCGTTGAGCGATGGCCCTTCCATACAGAACCACCGGATCACTAAGTCCTAGTTTCCTACCTGCTTGATCCGTCGATCTTGCAGTCAAGCACGCTTATGCCTTTGCACACAGTGCGCGATGTCCGACCGCGCTGAGCGTACCTTCGAGCTCCTCCGTTACTCTTTAGGAGGAGACCGCCCCAGTCAAACTACCCACCATACACGGTCCCCGACCCAGATAATGGGCCCAGGTTAGAACGTCAAGCACGACAGGGTGGTATTTCAAGGATGGCTCCGCTGCAGCTAGCGCCACAGTTTCATAGCCTCCCACCTATCCTACACAGACGAACTCAACGTTCAGTGTAAAGCTATAGTAAAGGTTCACGGGGTCTTTCCGTCTTGCCACGGGAACGCTGCATCTTCACAGCGATTTCAATTTCACTGAGTCTCGGGTGGAGACAGCGCCGCTGTCGTTACGCCATTCGTGCAGGTCGGAACTTACCCGACAAGGAATTTCGCTACCTTAGGACCGTTATAGTTACGGCCGCCGTTTACTGGGGCTTCGATCAAGAGCTTCGCCTTGCGGCTGACCCCATCAATTAACCTTCCAGCACCGGGCAGGCGTCACACCCTATACGTCCACTTTCGTGTTTGCAGAGTGCTGTGTTTTTGATAAACAGTCGCAGCGGCCTGGTTACTGCGACCCTCTTCAGCTATAGCTCGCACGAGCCACCAAAAAGGGTGCACCTTCTCCCGAAGTTACGGTGCCATGTTGCCTAGTTCCTTCACCCGAGTTCTCTCAAGCGCCTGAGAATTCTCATCCTACCCACCTGTGTCGGTTTACGGTACGGTCTGCGTAAGCTGAAGCTTAGGAGCTTTTCCTGGAAGCGTGGTATCAGTGACTTCGCCATAAAGGCTCGTCTCGGTGCTCGGTCTTGAAGGATCCCGGATTTGCCAAAGATCCAAACCTACCGCCTTTCCCCAGGACAACCAACGCCTGGTACACCTAACCTTCTCCGTCCCTCCATCGCACTTACGCGAGGTGCAGGAATATTAACCTGCTTCCCATCGACTACGACTTTCGTCCTCGCCTTAGGGGCCGACTCACCCTGCGCCGATTAACGTTGCGCAAGGAAACCTTGGGCTTTCGGCGTGCGGGTTTTTCACCCGCATTATCGTTACTCATGTCAGCATTCGCACTTCCGATACCTCCAGCAGACTTCTCAATCCACCTTCAACGGCTTACGGAACGCTCCTCTACCGCGCATAACAAAGTTATGCACCCCAAGCTTCGGTTCACTGCTTAGCCCCGTTAAATCTTCCCCGCAGACCGACTCGACCAGTGAGCTATTACGCTTTCTTTAAAGGGTGGCTGCTTCTAAGCCAACCTCCTGGCTGTCTGTGCCTTTCCACATGGTTTTCCACTTAGCAGTGAATTTGGGACCTTAGCTGTGGGTCTGGGTTGTTTCCCTTTTCACGACGGACGTTAGCACCCGCCGTGTGTCTCCCATACAGTCCGTCTCGGTATTCGGAGTTTGCAATGGTTTGGTAAGTCGCGATGACCCCCTAGCCATAACAGTGCTCTACCCCCGAGAGGATACATATGAGGCGCTACCTAAATAGCTTTCGAGGAGAACCAGCTATCTCCGGGTTCGATTAGCTTTTCACTCCTAATCACACCTCATCCCCTACCTTTGCAACGGGAGTGGGTTCGGGCCTCCAGTGCGTGTTACCGCACCTTCACCCTGGGCATGACTAGATCACCCGGTTTCGGGTCTACTGCCCGCGACTATGCGCCCTTATCAGACTCGGTTTCCCTTCGCCTCCCCTATACGGTTAAGCTTGCCACGAACAGTAAGTCGCTGACCCATTATACAAAAGGTACGCAGTCACTCCTTGCGGAGCTCCTACTGCTTGTACGCACACGGTTTCAGGTTCTATTTCACTCCCCTCTCCGGGGTTCTTTTCGCCTTTCCCTCACGGTACTGGTTCACTATCGGTCGGTCAGTAGTATTTAGCCTTGGAGGATGGTCCCCCCATGTTCAGACAGGGTTTCACGTGCCCCGCCCTACTCGTCTTCACTGGAATGGCCCTTTCAGATACAGGGCTATCACCTTCTATGGCCGCTCTTTCCAAAGCGTT
>NZ_JAWIRR010000054.1:1408-8402 GCF_036320065.1 Stenotrophomonas sp. SMYL8 | reverse complement strand
GTGGAATACATCCAGTACTACAACGAAGAGCGCATCAAACTGAAACTGAAAGGTCTGAGCCCGGTAAAGTACCGGGAGCAGGCCCAATCGGCCGCCTGACCCCGTCCAAGTCTCGGGGGTCACTTCATGGATGGGTTTACGGCGTGTCCTGCCAACCCACACCGCCCCGCCACCCCACGGACAGCCCGCTTCTGACGTTGACGTTGATTCTGCAGGTGCAGGGCTGCAAGCCCTGCCGAACCCCTAGAACGGAGTCGCGGACTCGAACGCGAGCGGCTCGCCCGTCACTGGATGGGTGAACCGCAGGCTGCGCGCATGCAGATGCACACGCTGCGCCGGCGCGGCGTCATACAGCACATCGCCAACGATGGGATGGCCGAGACTGGCCATGTGCAGGCGCAGCTGATGGCTGCGGCCAGTGATCGGTTCCAACGCCACGCGGGTGCGCTGCGCTTCAACATCACGTGCCATTACGTGCCAACGTGTCAGCGCCGGTTTGCCGCGTTCGTGATCGACCATCTGCTTTGGCCGGTTCGGCCAGTCCACGATCAACGGCAGGTCCACTTCGCCGGCATCGCCTTCAAGCAGCCCCTCCACGATCGTTTCGTAACGCTTGCCAACCTGGCGCTGCTCGAACTGCATCGACAACGCCACCTGCATGTCCTTCCCGCGCGCATGCAGCAGCAGGCCGGAGGTCACCTGGTCCAGGCGGTGCACGGTCAGTGCATCCGGGTACAGCGCCTGCAGGCGCGCGACCACGCAGTCCTGGTTCTCGGCGCTGCGGCCAGGCACGGACAGCAGGCCGGCCGGCTTCTCGGCCACCAGCAGCGCGTCGTCGATGTAATGCAGGTGGATCATCAGTTCCTGTATTCCTCAAACAGAAACGGGGAAGCCTGAGCTTCCCCGTTGCTGCGTACCGACCAACGGTCGGTACCTACCTTCTGGATCGCGTACCGACCAGCGGTCGGTACCTACCTCGATGGAAGACGTACCGGCTCGCGCCGGTACCGCCTGCATCAGCCCAGCAGGTGGGCGACGCCGGCGCGCTCTTCTTCCAGCTCGGCCAGGGTCTTGTCGATGTACTTCTGGCTGAAGTCGTCGATCGGCAGATCCTTGACCAGGGTGTACTTGCCGTTCTCGGTGGTCACGGCGAAGCCGAAGATCACGCCTTCCGGAATGCCGTAGGAACCGTCGGACGGCACGCCCATGGTGACCCACTTGCCGTTGCTGCCCAGCACCCAGTCACGCACGTGGTCGATGGCTGCGTTGGCGGCCGAAGCAGCCGAGGACGAGCCACGGGCTTCGATGATCGCCGCGCCGCGCTTGCCGACGGTCGGGATGAAGGTGTTGGCGTTCCACTCCTGGTCGTTGATCGCATCGGCGATCGACGCACCATCGGCGGTGGCGAAACGGTAGTCCGGGTACATGGTCGGGCTGTGGTTGCCCCACACCACCAGCTTCTCCATGCCACCGACCGGCTTGCCGAGCTTGGTCGACAGCTGGCTCAGCGCGCGGTTGTGGTCCAGGCGCAGCATGGCGGTGAAGTTCTCCGGCTTCAGGTCCGGGGCCGACTTCATCGCGATGTAGGCGTTGGTGTTGGCCGGGTTACCGACCACCAGCACCTTCACGTCACGGCTGGCGACCTTGTTCAGCGCTGCGCCCTGGGCGGTGAAGATCTTGGCGTTTTCCAGCAGCAGGTCCTTACGCTCCATGCCCGGGCCACGCGGACGTGCGCCGACCAGCAGGGCGATGTCGGCGTCCTTGAACGCGACTTCAGCGTCATCGGTGCCGACCATGCCGGCCAGCAGCGGGAAGGCGCAGTCTTCCAGCTCCATCATCACGCCCTTCAGGGCGGCCTGGGCCTTGTCGACCGGCAGTTCCAGCAGCTGCAGGATGACCGGCTGGTCCTTGCCCAGCATTTCGCCGGAGGCGATGCGGAACAGCAGGGCATAACCGATCTGGCCGGCGGCGCCGGTCACGGCAACACGAACGGGTGCTTTCATGGGGGTTTCCTCTTGCTTGCAAGCGTTTGATGGGACGCCGCGGGCGTGGCCACGCAGGCCTGGCGGGCGGCGGGGAACAGGGAAACGGCCACTCGAGGGTGGCCGTTTCGAAGGGGGATCAGGCGGCGAGGTGCTTGTTCCACTCCGCGACGCGCTCGGCCTGGGCGGCCAGCACGGCGTCGACGTCGCCTTCCAGGGTGATCGAATGGATCACGTCGCCCTGCTTGACCGAATCGACGATGGCCTGGCCTTCCAGGACCTTGCCGAAGACGGTGTGGCGGCCGTCCAGCCAGTCGGTCTTGATGTGGGTGATGAAGAACTGGCTGCCGTTGGTGTTCGGGCCGGCGTTGGCCATCGACAGCGAGCCGACCTCGTGCTTCACGCCGTTCTTCTCGTCTTCGAACTTGTAGCCCGGGCCGCCGGTGCCACGACCCTGCGGGCAGCCGCCCTGGATCATGAAGTCGGCGATCACGCGGTGGAAGATCAGGCCGTCATAGAAGCCGTGCTTGACCAGGTTCACGAAGTTGGCCACGGTCAGCGGCGCCTTGTCGGCGAACAGCTCGACCTTGATCGGGCCCTGGGTGGTGTCGAAAGTGGCGATGAGGGACATGAAGATCCTTGATGCAGATGGGGAACGCGTCTAGCCACCTAGTTTACACCTGCCTCGTGGCGGCGGCGGCTTCGACCATGGGCGCAGATCCGGGCTTCAGCCACGGGACGGGGTGCCCCGCGGTGTAGGCCAGGCGGCCTCGACCGGCGCCACGGCCCCCCAGCTGAATGGGCCCCATGACGGGTGTGAAATCCACCGTTTCGCGAATCGTCAGGTTCGACGTATAATGTTGGACTTCTTTTTCCAAATCCGGCGCCGACTGGCCCCCTTTCGTATGTCCATCGAAAATCTTCGCAACATCGCCATCGTCGCCCACGTCGACCATGGCAAGACCACCCTGGTCGACCAGCTGCTGAAGCAGTCCGGCACCCTGTCCGAGCGCACCGTCCTCGCCGAGCGCGTGATGGACAGCAACGACCAGGAAAAGGAACGCGGCATCACCATCCTGGCCAAGAACACCGCCATCACCTGGGAAGACAAGAAGACCGGCATCAAGAACCGGATCAACATCGTCGACACCCCCGGCCACGCCGACTTCGGTGGTGAGGTCGAGCGCGTGCTGTCGATGGTCGACACCGTGCTGATCCTGGTCGATGCGATGGACGGCCCGATGCCGCAGACCCGCTTCGTGACCCAGAAGGCCTTCGCGATGGGCTTCAAGCCGATCGTCGTGGTCAACAAGGTCGACCGTCCGGGCGCCCGTCCGGAATGGGTGATCGACCAGGTCTTCGACCTGTTCGACAAGCTCGGCGCCACCAACGAGCAGCTGGACTTCCCGATCGTCTACGCCTCGGGCCTGAACGGCTACGCCGGCCTGGAAGACACCGTGCGCGATGGCGACATGACCCCGCTGTACGAAGCGATCATGCAGCACGCGCCGCGTCCGGAAGTGGACCCGGAAGGCCCGTTCCAGATGCGCATCAGCCAGCTGGACTACAACAACTTCGTGGGCGTGATCGGCATCGGCCGCATCCAGCGCGGCACCCTGAAGAAGAACATGCAGGTCGCGGTCATCGACCGTGAAGGCAAGAAGCGCAACGGCAAGGTGCTGCAGGTGCTGGGCTTCATGGGCCTGGAGCGCATCGAGCAGGATTCGGCCGAGGCCGGCGACATCGTGGCCATCTCCGGCATCCAGGAGCTGACCATCTCCGACACCATCTGCGCACCGGACTTCCCGGAAGCGCTGCCGGCGCTGACCGTCGACGAGCCGACCATCTCGATGACCTTCCAGGTCAACAACTCGCCGTTCGCCGGCAACAAGGACCTGTCCGGTGGCAAGTTCCTGACCAGCCGCCAGATCAAGGACCGCCTGGACCGTGAAAAGGTCCACAACGTGGCCCTGAAGGTCGAGCAGCTGGAAGACGCCGACAAGTTCCTGGTCTCCGGCCGTGGCGAACTGCACCTGTCGGTGCTGATCGAGAACATGCGTCGCGAGGGCTACGAGCTGGCCGTGTCGCGCCCGGAAGTGATCATCAAGGAAATCGACGGCCAGATGATGGAGCCGATCGAGCAGCTGGTGGTGGACATCGAAGAAATCCACCAGGGCGGCGTGATGGAAAAGCTGGGCACCCGCAAGGGCCAGCTGAAGAACATGGAATCGGACGGCAAGGGCCGCGTGCGCCTGGAATACTCGATCCCGGCCCGTGGCCTGATCGGTTTCCAGAACGAGTTCAAGACCCTGACCCAGGGTTCGGGCCTGCTGTTCCACGTGTTCGACCACTACGGTCCGAAGGAACAGGGCGCGATCGCCAAGCGCATCAACGGCGTGATGATCGCCAATGCGCCGGGCACCACGCCGGCCTACTCGCTGGGCCCGCTGCAGGAGCGCGGCAAGCTCTTCGCTGCTGAAGGCGACAACGTGTATGAAGGTCAGCTGGTCGGCATCCACTCCAAGGACAACGACCTGACCGTCAACGCGATCAAGACCAAGCCGCTGACCAACATGCGCGCTTCGGGCAAGGACGATGCGATCCAGCTGACCCCGGCGATCAAGTACTCGCTGGAACAGGCCCTGGACTTCATCGAAGACGACGAGCTGGTCGAGATCACCCCGAAGGAGATCCGTCTGCGCAAGAAGTTCCTGACCGAAAGCGACCGCAAGAAGGCTTCGCGCGGCGGCTGAGCCAGCACCCCGTGAACCTGAGCGGCTACAACCCGGATCCACACCGGCATCCGGGTCTCCATGTCATCGCCCTGCTCGAAGCGAGCAAGGCGATGCTGGCGCTGTTGGCCGCCACCGGGCTGGAAGTGCTCGGACCGCAGCCGCTACGGCACGGCATCATGGCCCTGATCCGGCGTTTCAGCCTGGATCCGGACCATGGCACCCTGCCCTCGCTGCTGCACATGATCAGCCCCGACGCGGTCCACCTGGCCGCGGCGGGGATGATCGGCTACGGCCTGCTGCACCTGGTCGAAGCCTGGGGCCTGTGGCGGGCCAAGGCCTGGGCCTCCTGGCTGGGCTGCCTGACCGCCGCCCTGTACCTGCCTTTCGACATCTTCGCGATCATCCGCCACCCCGGCTGGCCGTCGTGGACGATCCTGGCGATCAACCTGATCGTGGTCTACGTGCTCGCCCGCGACCTGCGCAAGCGCCACCGCTGAGCACCGGCTACACTGGGGATTGGAGCCGACCAAGCCGCCCCATGCGCCCGTCCTTGCCGCCTCTGCTGACCTGCCTGCTCGCCGCGCTGCCGGCGCTGCTTTCGGCTGGCTGCAGCCCGGCCACGCCCAGCGCGCATGCGGCCGAACCTGCGAGCCGCAACGTGCCGTTCCCGTACGCCGAAACCGATGTCGCCGACCTGCAGGCGCGGATGACCGCCGGGGAACTGGACAGCACCACCCTGACCCAGGCCTACCTGCAGCGCATCGCCGCGCTGGACCGCACCGGGCCGCGCCTGCGCGCGGTGATCGAGCTCAACCCCGATGCCCTGAAGGAAGCCGCCGCGCGCGACCGCGAACGCCGTGGCGGCCGCCTGCGCGGCCCGCTGCATGGCATTCCCCTGCTGTTGAAGGACAACATCAACGCCGCGCCGATGGCCACCAGTGCGGGTTCGCTGGCCCTGCAGGGCTTCCGTCCGGACGATGCCTACCTGGTGCGCCGGCTGCGCGACGCCGGTGCGGTGGTGCTGGGCAAGACCAACCTCAGCGAATGGGCCAACTTCCGCGGCAATGATTCGATCTCCGGCTGGAGCGCGCGTGGCGGCCAGACCCGCAACCCCTATCGCATCAGCCATTCGCCGTGTGGTTCCAGCAGCGGCAGCGCGGTGGCCGTGGCCGCCAACCTGGCCAGCGTGGCGATCGGCACCGAAACCGACGGCAGCATCGTCTGCCCGGCGGCGATCAACGGCGTGGTCGGCCTGAAGCCGACCGTCGGCCTGGTCAGCCGCGACGGCATCATCCCGATCTCCTTCAGCCAGGACACTGCCGGGCCGATGGCACGCAGCGTCGCCGACGCTGCCGCCGTGCTGACCGCGATCGCCGGCCGCGATGATGCCGATCCGGCAACCGCGACCATGCCCGGCCGCGCGGTCTACGACTACACCGCGCGACTGGACCCGCAGGGCCTGCGCGGCAAACGCATCGGTCTGCTGCAGACGCCGCTGCTGAAGTACCGCGGCATGCCGCCGCTGATCGATCAGGCAGCGACCGAGCTGCGTCGCGCCGGCGCCGTGGTGGTGCCAGTGGAGCTGCCCAACCAGGGTGCGTGGGCCGAGGCCGAGCGCACGCTGCTGCTGTACGAATTCAAGGCCGGGCTGGAGCGCTACTTCAGCACCCACCGCGCGCCACTGCGCAGCCTGGCCGAACTGATCGCCTTCAACCAGGCGCACAGCAAGCAGGAACTGGGCCTGTTCGGCCAGGAGCTGCTGGTGGAGGCCGATGCCACCACCGGCCTGGCAGACCCTGCCTACATCCGCGCGCGCAGTGATGCGCGCCGGTTGGCCGGCCCGGAAGGCATCGATGCAGCCCTCGCCGCCCATCAGCTCGATGCGCTGGTGGCGCCGACCACCGGTGTGGCGTGGCCGATCCGCAGCGAAGGCGACGACTTCCCCGGCGAGAGCTACAGCGCCGCTGCCGTGGCCGGTTACCCCAGCCTGACCGTGCCGATGGGCCAGATCAACGGCCTTCCCGTCGGCCTGCTGTTCATGGGCACCGCCTGGAGCGAGCCGAAGCTGATCGAAATGGCCTACGCCTACGAGCAGCGCACCCGTGCGCGGCGGCCGCCACACTTTGATACCGATGCGCTGATCGACGCCGGCGAGCCCTGAGCTCCGGTGACGCCGCGACATCTTGCTTCCGGTAGTGGCGGGCGCGGGGCGGCGCGGGGGGGGGGGGGGGGGGTGGGGCGCCCGGGCGGGGCCCGCGCGGGCGGGGGGGGGCCCCC
>NZ_JAWIRR010000054.1:0-1398 GCF_036320065.1 Stenotrophomonas sp. SMYL8 | reverse complement strand
AGCGCGCGGCGGGCGGGCCCGCCCGGGGGCCGCCCGCGCGTCCGCCCGGCGGGGCCCGCCCCGCGGCCGGCACTACCGATCCTGTGGCTCCACCGGCACGATCGCCGCCTCACCATCTTCAGCACCTGGCGAACGCACATCCGAGGTGCGTGCACGTGGACCACGCGGCATATCCAGCTCATCTTCGTGTTGCAGCCGCGCACGCACCTGCGGCAACGACTGCGGATGCTCACGTGCGAGGAAATCGAGCATGCGTTCGCGCACCAGGCAGCGAAGATCAAAGGCATCACCGGAACTGCGCGCGCTGACCAGCAGGCGCACCTGGATCGCGCGCTCGTTGGTTTCGGTCACCTGGGTCACGCAGACGCGTCCATCCCATAGCGCCTGGCCATGGCAGATGCGCTCCAGCTCGGCACGGATCGCCGCGATCGGTGCCCGATAGTCCAGCCACAGAAACGCAGTGCCGAGCAGATCGGCACTGCGCCGCGTCCAGTTCTGGAACGGGTTCTCGATGAACCAGGTCAAGGGCACCACCATCCGCCGCTCATCCCAGATCCGCACGACCACGTAGCTGCTGCCGATCTCCTCGATGCGTCCCCACTCGCCTTCGACGATCACCACGTCGTCCAGGCGGATCGGCTGCGTCAGTGCGATCTGCAGGCCGGCGATGAGGTTGCCGAACACCGGCTTGGCGGCGATGCCCGCCACCAGCCCGATCAGGCCTGCCGACGCCAGCAGCGCCGTGCCGATCTTCTGCACCATCGGGAAGGTCAACAGCACCAGCGACGCACCGAGCACGATGATGCCGCCCATCAACACCCTGCTGAGCACGCGCGTCTGGGTCTGGATGCGGCGTGCCTCCAGGTTGTCGGAGACATCGATGGGATGGCTGCGCAGGATCGCGCGCTCGCCCGCCGCCACCGCGCGTACCAGCAGCCAGACGAAGCAGGCCATCAATGCAATGTGCAGTCCGTGCTGCAGATGGCCGAGCAACGGATCCTGCAGCGGCGTCGCCTGCAAGGCGGGAATCAGCAGCAGCAGCGGCCACGCGGTGGCCAGCGGCAACCCGAGTACTCGACCGATACGCGCACGTCGGCGATCACGCCCTTTCAGCCGGTGATAGATCCACAGGATCAGCCACGCGCCTATGCCGCCCACCACTACGGCCAATCCCAACGGCCATACGTAGGCCTGTGCGCTCTGCCAGTGCACCGTTGCCACCTCCAGTCGAACAACCAGGTGGACAGCCTCGCGCATGGCGCATGAGCGTCACGTCAGCCGTTCGTAAGCAGGGTGTTGGTCGGCAGGGCTTGCAGCCCTGCACCTGCTGCGTGCTGGAGCAACAGCCGAAGCAGAAGCAGGAGCAGAAGCGGATTTCCTGTGGGATGGCGGGGTGGG
>NZ_JAWIRR010000053.1:0-14138 GCF_036320065.1 Stenotrophomonas sp. SMYL8 | reverse complement strand
CTGGCCAGAAAGCTGGCCAGGATCGCCTGGGGTGTCTTCAAAAGCGGCCGGGACTTCGATCCGGCCATGCTGAAGGTGGGTCAAGCCTGCTTCCAGCAGGCTTGACCACGAACATAGGATCTCGACTGCTTTTCTTACCGAAGCCGAGCATGGCTCGGCTCTACAGAAAGCCAAGGCAGCCGAGCATGGCTCGGCTCTACATGGTCATGTGCAACGGCCTTACGCGTCGCGGTTGCCGCGACGCATCACGCGCTGCTTCTCGATCGCCCAGTCGCGGTCCTTGGCGGCATCGCGCTTGTCGTGGGTCTGCTTGCCCTTGGCCAGCGCGACTTCGAGCTTGATCTTGTTCTTGCTCCAGTACATCGCGGTGGGCACGATCGTGTAGCCATCGCGCTCGACCTTGCCGACCAGCTTGTCGATCTCGCTCCGGTGCAGCAGCAGCTTGCGATCGCGCCGGTCGTTGGCCACGACATGGGTCGAGGCCTGGATCAACGGAGTGATCTGCGCGCCGATCAGGAAGATCTCACCATCCTTCACGTAGGCGTAGGCGTCGACAATGTTGCCGCGGCCAGCACGGATCGATTTCACCTCCCAGCCCTGCAGGGCCAGGCCGGCTTCGAAGCGGTCTTCGATGTGGTACTCGTGGCGGGCACGCTTGTTCAACGCGATGGTTTTGTTGGCCGTCGCGCTCTTTGCTTTATCCTTGCCGCTGTTCTTGCTCATTTCCGTATTGTCTCCGATTCGGGCCCGCCCGGTCGATTGCCGAAACGTCCTGTATTCATGCCTACTATCCGCCGCAGCGCCCTGGTCGAACATTCGGCCGCGCGCATGTTCGACCTGGTCAATGATGTCCAGGCCTATCCGCGCCGTTTCCGCTGGTGTTCGGCTGCCCAGATCCTGGAGCAGGGCGAGGACCGGCTGGTAGCGCGCCTGGACCTGGGCCTGGGCTCGTTCAGCACCTGGTTCCAGACTGAAAACACCCTGCAGCGCCCGCACAGCATCGATATGCAGCTGCGCGATGGCCCGTTCAAGCAGCTGCACGGCCGCTGGGAGTTCCATGCGCTGGCCGAAGATGCCTGCAAGGTCACCCTGACCCTGGACTTCGAGCCCAGTTCGCGCCTGCTCGGTCCGGCGCTGGCATTGGGCTTCCAGAGCCTGGCCGACCGCATGGTCAACGACTTCATCCGCGTTGCCGACGAGGCCTGAGCGATGATCGAGGTCGAGGTGGTGCTGGCCTGGCCGCAGCGGGTGCTTTCGCGCCGGTTGCAGCTGGACGAGGGCGCGACCGTGGCCGAGGCCATTGCCGCTGCTGCGCTGGAAGGCAGTGCCGACTGCCCGGCGGCGGCCGTGCATGGGCTGCTGGCGCGCCCGCAGCAGGTGCTGCTGGATGGCGACCGCATCGAGCTGCTACGCCCGTTGCAGGCCGACCCCAAGGATAACCGCCGGCGTCGCGCGCTCGGCGGTTGATTCCTGTCGCCCGTCCGCGAGGACGGGCAGGGGGCGTCAGCGACCCTTCTTCTTCTTGTCCTTCGGCAGATTGCGGCCGAACTGGCGCACGGTCTGCTGGGCCAGGGCCTTGTCGTTACCCGGGAAGTAATCGCCTTCCCAGCGGGTCACGTTGTCATTGTCGAAGAACACGGTGAAGTTCTTCACCTCGGTACGGCCCAGGCGGTTCACGCGCTGGCTGGAGGTGTAGTCCCAGCGCTGGGCGTGGAACGGGTCCGGAATGGACGGGGTGCCCAGCAGCGCAGTGACCTGCTGCTTGCTCTGCCCGACCTGCAGCTTGGCCACGGCATCTTCCCGGATCAGGTTGCCCTGATAGATGGGTTGCTTGTAGATGATGCCGCACCCGGTGGTGGACAGGGCGACGGCGGCGACCAACAGGAGATTGCGCATCGGGACTGGCGGTTGGGGAAATCAAACCGATGATACACTCCCGGCGTGCCACCGCGACCCAATCCGAGGCAGCTGGCGCTAAATCGCCAATGAACGGAGACCTATGGAAACCCACGACCTGCGAAAAGTCGGCCTGAAGGTGACCCATCCACGGATGCGGATCCTGGCGCTGCTTGAACAGCGCAATGCCCAGCACCACATGACCGCCGAAGACATCTACCGCCAGCTGCTCGAGCATGGCGACGAGATCGGCCTGGCGACGGTCTACCGGGTGCTGACCCAGTTCGAGGCCGCCGGCCTCGTGCTCAAGCACAATTTCGAAGGCGGCCAGGCCGTCTACGAGCTGGACCGTGGCGGCCACCACGACCACATGGTCGACGTGGACAGCGGCAAGATCATCGAGTTCGAAAGCCACGAGATCGAGGAGCTGCAGCGCAAGATCGCGGCCGACCACGGCTACGAGCTGGAAGAGCATTCGCTGGTGCTGTACGTGCGCAAGAAGCGCAAGTAAGCCGTTCCAGCCAGCTGGATGCGACGAAACCCCGGGCCTGCCCGGGGTTTTTCGTTGCTTACGGCAGATCCGCGCCATGTGTGAGGGGCCCCATCAACACCTCCAGATCCACCGCCTCGGCCATGGCCCGGTTACCCGCATCGCCCGGATGCAGGTGGTCGCCGGAGTCGTAGGCGGCGGCCATCCGTGACGGATCGGCCGGGTCGCGCAGCGCCGCATCCAGGTCGATCACTGAATCGAACGGGCTGTCGCTGCGCAGCCAGGCATTGAGCTGTTGGCGCAGGGCCTCCTTGTCCGGCTGGTAGTAGTCGTCCAGCGGCGTGCCGGGCAGGGCGCCGGCGAACGGTGTCAGGTTGGCGCCGAGGATGCGTAGACCCCGCCGATGGGCCTGCTCGGCCAGGGTGCGATACCCCGCCTGCAGTTCGGCCAGCGTGGGCCGGGCCTGGTTCCGGGCGAAGGCGGTGCCGGGCCAGCTGATGTCATTGATGCCGATCAGCACGACTACGCTGACCACGCCTGGTTGATCCAGCACGTCACGCCGGAAGCGGGCCAAGGCGGATTCGCCCATGCCATCGCGCAGCAGCCGCCCCCCGGAAATACCGGCGTTGACCACGGCAACGCCCCGCGGTGCCAGACGCGCCGCCAGATGGTCGGTCCAGCGCTGGTCCTGATCGAGGCTGGCGGTGGCGCCATCGGTAATCGAGTCGCCGATCACCACCACGCTGCGTGCGCTGGCAGCGGCCTCGACCTCGATGCCGGCCAGGAACAGGCGGGCAGTGGTGCTGCTGGCCCCGCTCAGAGCCTGGGCCAGGCTCTGGTCGCCGGGCGCAATCCAACTGGTCTGCCGACCCTCCCAGTGGAACGTCTGGACTGGAGTAGGTCCCGGCACAAAGACACTGATCTGCAACGCCTGGTGGTCATCCGTGGCCAGTGGCAGCGGATCGCTCAGCCGTTCCTGACCTGGGCCGATCAGCACCCCGCGCTGGCCGTCGAAGCTGAGCGGCTGCGGGGCGGCACCCGCGTGTGCGGCCACGCTGGCCGCTCCGATCCGCAGCGGCTGGGTGCCGTAGGCATTGCTCAGCCGCACCCGCAGCCGGGGCCCGCCCAGGCTGATGCGCGCGGTCTGGCGGAAGGTCTGGTCCTGCAGCGTGGCCGGGACCAGGGTCGGGAACAGGACATCGGCGCCCCAGACCGGTTGCGGACTAGCCTGCCAGCTGGCGACCCAGTGCGGGGCCGGGGCGGCACTGGCTGCGCTGGAGAGGGCGATCAAGGCGGTCGCGGTGAGCTGGCTGAGGCGGTTCATCGGGCAATCCCGGGAGGAGGGAGGGCCATGGTGATTCTCCGTCGATCTGTGAACTAGACTGCGCATGGATAATCATCTGTGAACTGGATTCATCGCCATGGCGCGACCCGACATCAACCGATCCGGCGAACTGGAAGTGTTCGTGCGGGTGATCGAGACCGGTGGCTTCTCTGCCGCCGCTCGCACCCTGGACATGACGCCGTCGGCAGTCAGCAAGCTGGTGGCCCGGCTGGAGCAACGGCTGGGTACGCGCCTGCTGCAGCGCTCCACCCGCCAGCTGCAGCTGACCCCGGAAGGCTGCGCGTTCTACGAGCGCGGCCTGCGCGTGCTGGCCGACCTGGAGGAGGCCGAGCGCTGCGCCAGCGCCCATGCCGAGCCGCGCGGACGCCTGCGGGTCAATTCCAACGTGCCGTTCGGCCAGCATTTCCTGTTGCCGCTGCTGCCGGCATTCCTGGAGCGCAATCCGCAGGTGGGGGTGGATCTGACCTTGAACGACGAGGTGATCGACCTGCTTGAGCAGCGCACCGACGTGGCGGTGCGGGCCGGTCCGCTGAAGAGTTCCAGTCTGGTGGCGCGACGGCTGGGCGCGACGCGGATGATGATCGTGGCCGCGCCGGCCTATGCGCAGCGGCACGGCTTGCCGCGCAACGCCGAGGAGCTGCAGTCGCACAACCGGCTGGATATCGGCCATGCACGGGCGATGCAGGGCTGGCCGCTGTTGCAGGACGGTCGCGAGCGCATGCTGCTGCCCAGTGGCAATGCCCGCGCCAGCAACGGCAACGCGCTGCGGCAGCTGGTGCTGGGCGGGTTGGGCATGGCGCGGCTGGCGACCTACCAGGTGCAGGAGGACATCGCCGCCGGACGCCTGCTGCCGGTGCTGGAGGAGGCCAACCCCGGTGACCTGGAAGAGGTGCACGCGGTGTTCCTGGGGCAGGGCGGCTACCTGCCGCTGAGGGTGCGTGCGTTCCTCGATTTCCTGGTGGAAACGGTGGATCTGGCGCGGCCACGAGGGTAGTGCCGGCCGCTGGCCGGCAATCTCATGATCTTCGTTCACCTGTGTTGGGGTGGCGGGCCCCGGCCGGGGGCGGCCCTCCCCTCGTCGGGCGGGCCCGTGGGGGGGGGGGCCGCCCCGCGGCCGGCACTACCGCGCGGAAGCCGGGCCCATGTTCGGCTCGGGCGGCGTCAGACCTGCAGCAGCTTGCGGGCGGCGGCGCGCGCTTCCTTGCTCACTTCCACGCCGCCGAGCATGCGCGCCAGCTCTTCCTCGCGCGCCTTGCTGTCCAGCTTTTCCACCGCGCTCTGGGTCATGCCTTCCACCGGCGCCTTGCTGACCCGGTAATGCGCGTGGCCCTTGGAGGCGACCTGCGGCAGGTGGGTCACGCACAGCACCTGGCGCTTCTCGCCAAGGGCGCGCAGCTTCTGGCCGACGATATCCGCCACCGCGCCGCCGATGCCGGAGTCGACTTCGTCGAACACCATGGTCGGTACTGCATCCAGGTCCAGCGCGGCCACTTCGATGGCCAGCGAAATGCGCGACAGTTCACCGCCCGAGGCCACCTTACGCAGGGCGCGCGGCGGTTGGCCGGCGTTGGCGGCGACCAGGAATTCCACGCGTTCGGCACCCTGCGGATCGGGCTTGCCGGCGTCCTGTGGCTCCAGCTCGATCAGGAACTGGCCACCGCCCATGCCCAGCTCGGCGATGATGCCGGTGGTGGTGGCCGACAGCTCGGCAGCGGCGCTGCGGCGGCTGGCGGTCAGCACTTCGGCCTGTACGCGCCAGGCGGCGGCGGCCTTGTCGATCTCGCCGGCCAGGCGCTGCAGGCGTTCGTCGGCGCCGCGCAGCTGTTCCACTTCGGCATGCATGCGCTCGCGCTGCGCGCCCAGCTCGTCCATCGGCACGCGGTGCTTGCGGGCCAGGTCGTGCAGGCGGCCGAGGCGACGCTCGTTCTCCTCGAACTGCTCCGGGTCGGCGTCGAGGTCGTCATGCACCCGGTCCAGCAGCGACAGGGCTTCGTGCAGCTGGATCGAGGCGTTCTCGATCAGGCCGTCCACCTCGCCCAGGCGCGGGTCGTGTTCGATCAGGCGCGACAGCTCGTGGCGCACCTGCTGCAGCAGGTCCAGCGCGGAACTGCCGTCGTCGCCATTGAGCTGGTTGCTGGCCGCCTGGCAGGCGCTCAGCAGGGCGCTGGCGTGGGCCTGGCGGCGGTGGCTGGCACCGAGTGCGACGATCGACTCCGGTTCCAGATCTTCGCGGTCCAGTTCGCGCAGCTGGTGCTCCAGGAAGCCGATCCGGTCACTGACGTCGCCCTGTTGCGACAGCGCCAGCGATTCATCGACCAGCGCCTGCCAGGCCGCAGCGGCGCGGCGCACCTGGCGGCGCTCGTTCTCGTTGCCGGCATAAGCGTCCAGCAGGGCCAGCTGCGACGGGCGCGTCAGCAGGGCCTGCTGTTCGTGCTGGCCGTGGATCTCCACCAGCAACGAGGCCAGGTCGCCCAGCTGGGCCAGGGTCACCGGGCGGCCATTGATCCACGCCCGCGAACCGCCATCGGCGCGGATCACGCGGCGCAGCTGGCACTGTTCCTCGTCGTCCAGCTCGTTGTCGGCCAGCCACTGGCGCGCGGCCTGCAGCTGGTCCAGCGCGAATTCGGCGGAAAGCTCGGCGCGGGCGGCGCCATGGCGGACCACGCCACTGTCGGCACGCAGGCCGGACAGGAAGCCCAGCGCGTCGACCATCAGCGACTTGCCGGCGCCGGTCTCGCCTGAAACCACGGTCATGCCTGGCCCGAACTCCAGTTCGGTGGCGCGGACGACGGCAAAATCCTTGATCGAAAGATGTCTGAGCATGGGTAAGGGGGTATCAGCAGCCGCGCAACGCTAGCACGCGGGCGAGGGAGGTCCAATGACTTGCCAAGGTGATGCGCCGCCATTATCTAGTGTCCGTGTCTCACAGGTTGATTCCATGCACGGTTCTCCCGACCAGCTTGCCCCGCGTGCGCGCCATCTGCTGCGCACGCTGATCGCGCGTTACATCCAGGACGGCGAGCCGGTCGGCTCGCAGACGCTGGCGCGTGTGGCTGGCCTGGAGGTCAGCCCGGCCACCATCCGCAACATCCTCGGCGACCTGGAAGACCTGGGGCTGCTGGCCTCGCCGCACACCTCGGCCGGGCGCATCCCGACCGCGCATGGTTACCGGGTGTTCGTCGACAGCCTGTTGCAGATGCAGCCGCCGGGCGAGGGCGAGCTGGCCCGGTTGCGCCAGGAGCTGGCCAGCGGCGGCAGCACCCAGGCCCTGCTCGGCAGCGCCTCGGAGCTGCTGTCGGCGATGAGTCACTTCGTCGGCGTGGTCAGCGCGCCACGGCGCGAGCAGTTCGCCTTCCGCCAGATCGATTTCGTGGCGCTGGACGGGCGCCGGGTGCTGGCGATCCTGGTGTTTGCCGACAACGAGGTGCAGAACCGCGTCATCGAGACCCGGCAGGAGTTCGCGCCGGGTCAGCTGGAGCAGGTGGCCAACTACCTCAATGCGCATTTCGCCGGCCTGCCGATGGCCGAGATCCGCACCCGCCTGCTGCTGGAGCTGCGCGATGCCCGTTCCGAGCTGGAGCAGCTGCTGGCGCACAGCATCGAACTGGCCGAGCAGGCCCTGCAGCCGGCCGCCGACGACATGCTGGTGGCCGGCCAGACCCGCCTGATGGGGGTGCAGGACCTGTCCGACCTGGAGCGCCTGCGCGAACTGTTCGAGCTGTTCTCCAGCAAGCGCGAGATCCTGCAGCTGCTGGAGCGGACCATCCAGGCCCCGGGCGTGCGCATCTTCATCGGCGAAGAGACCGGGATGATGCCGCTGCAGGGGGTCTCGCTGGTCACCGCCCCGTACACCGCCAATGGCCAGGTACTGGGCGTGCTGGGCGTGATCGGCCCCAAGCGGATGGCCTACGACCGCATGATTCCGCTGGTCCAGGCCACTGCCGATGTGCTCGGCGCGGCCTTTTCACCGGCCGGGCGCACTCCCGGAACATCCGACGCTTGAAACGCAGCATCCCGCCCACACTAGGGTGGGTGGAGGCGGAGATTGACCGCCAGGGACCCAGACATGAACCACGAACATCCAGATATCGAATCCCAGCAGACTGCCGCCGATGCGGCCGCCGCCGCCGGCGTCAACGACGAAGTGGAGCGCCTGCGCGCCGAAGTCGAGCAGATCAAGGCCGATGCGCTGCGTGAGCGCGCCGACCTGGAGAACCAGCGCAAGCGCGTTGCCCGTGACATTGAGCAGGCCCGCAAGTTCGCCAACGAGAAGCTGCTTGGCGAGCTGCTGCCGGTATTCGACAGCCTGGATGCCGGCCTGAAGGCCGCCGGCGACGACCCGCATCCGTTGCGCGAAGGCCTGGAGCTGACCTACAAGCAGCTGCTGAAGGTCGCTGCCGACAACGGCCTGGTCCTGCTGGACCCGATCGGCCAGCCGTTCAACCCGGAACACCACCAGGCGATCAGCCAGGTGCCGACCCCGGGCGCCGCCCCGGGCAGCGTGGTGACCGTGTTCCAGAAGGGCTACCTGCTCAACGAGCGCCTGCTGCGGCCGGCGCTGGTGGTGGTGGCCGCCGATTGATCGGCCGGGCCGGGCCATGCCCGGTCCCGGTCGTGCCAGGCCATGCCTGGCAAGGTTTTCCAGGCGCTGAACACAGCGTTCGGGAGATGGCTTGAATGTTCCACGAGCCTCCCCCACATCGTATTCATCCACCGGCCGAGCGGCCGGACTGACCCCAACAAGCATCCTCAGGAGTCTCCCCCATGGGCAAGATCATTGGTATCGACCTCGGCACCACCAACTCGTGCGTGGCGATCATGGACGGCGGCAAGGCCCGCGTCATTGAGAATTCGGAAGGCGATCGCACCACCCCGTCGATCGTCGCCTACACCAAGGACGGCGAAGTCCTGGTCGGCGCCTCGGCCAAGCGCCAGGCCGTGACCAACCCGAAGAACACCTTCTACGCGGTGAAGCGCCTGATCGGCCGCAAGTTCACCGACGCCGAAGTGCAGAAGGACATCGCCCACGTCCCCTACGGCATCCTGGCCCATGACAATGGCGACGCCTGGGTGTCGACCAGCGACGGCAAGAAGATGGCCCCGCAGGAAATCTCGGCCAAGGTGCTGGAAAAGATGAAGAAGACCGCCGAGGACTTCCTCGGTGAGAAGGTCACCGAAGCGGTCATCACCGTGCCGGCCTACTTCAACGACAGCCAGCGCCAGGCGACCAAGGACGCCGGCCGCATTGCGGGCCTGGACGTCAAGCGCATCATCAACGAGCCGACTGCGGCTGCGCTGGCCTATGGCCTGGACAAGGGTGACAACAAGGATCGCAAGATCGTGGTGTACGACCTGGGCGGCGGCACCTTCGACGTCTCGGTGATCGAGATCGCCAACGTCGACGGCGAGAAGCAGTTCGAAGTGCTGGCCACCAACGGCGACACCTTCCTGGGCGGCGAAGACTTCGACAACCGCGTCATCGAGTACCTGGTTGAAGAGTTCAACAAGGACCAGGGCATCGACCTGCGCAAGGATCCGCTGGCCCTGCAGCGCCTGAAGGACGCCGCCGAGCGCGCCAAGATCGAGCTGTCCAGCGCCCAGCAGACCGAAGTGAACCTGCCGTACGTCACCGCTGACGCCTCGGGTCCGAAGCACCTGAACATCAAGCTGACCCGCGCCAAGCTGGAAGCGCTGGTGGAAGACCTGATCAAGAAGTCGATCGAGCCGTGCCGCGTTGCCCTGAACGATGCCGGCCTGCGTTCGAGCGACATCAGCGAAGTGATCCTGGTCGGTGGCCAGACCCGCATGCCGAAGGTGCAGCAGGCGGTGACCGAGTTCTTCGGCAAGGAACCGCGCAAGGACGTCAACCCGGACGAAGCCGTGGCACTGGGTGCTGCGATCCAGGGCGGCGTGCTGGGCGGCGACGTCAAGGACGTGCTGCTGCTGGACGTGACCCCGCTGTCGCTGGGCATCGAAACCATGGGCGGCGTGTTCACCAAGATCATCGAGAAGAACACCACCATCCCGACCAAGGCTTCGCAGGTGTTCTCCACCGCCGAGGACAACCAGTCGGCCGTGACCGTGCACGTGCTGCAGGGTGAGCGCGAACAGGCCCGCTTCAACAAGTCGCTGGCCAAGTTCGACCTGTCCGGCATCGAGCCGGCCCCGCGCGGCCTGCCGCAGGTGGAAGTGTCCTTCGACATTGACGCCAACGGCATCCTGCACGTGTCGGCCAAGGACAAGAAGACCAACAAGGAACAGAAGGTCGAGATCAAGGCCGGTTCGGGCCTGTCCGAGGAGGAGATCGCACGCATGGTCGCCGACGCGGAAGCCAACCGCGAAGAAGACAAGAAGTTCCAGGAGCTTGTGCAGGCCCGCAACCAGGCCGACGCCCTGATCCATGGCACCCGCAGCGCCATCACCGAGCACGGCAGCAAGGTGGGCGGCGATGTCATCGGCAAGGTCGAGGCGGCGCTGGCCGACCTGGAAACCGCGATGAAGGGTGACGACAAGGCACAGATCGAAGCCAAGTCGAAGGCACTGGAAGAAGCCGGCCAGTCGCTGTTCGCCGCCGCTTCAGCCGACCAGGGCGGTGCCGCCCCGGGTGCCGACGCTGGCAATGCGGGCAAGCCGCAGGATGACGTGGTGGACGCCGAGTTCACCGAAGTCAAGGACGACAAGAAGTCCTGATCCGGACCGACACGGGACGCTGGCCATCAGCGTCCCGTTGTCGCATCAGGGTCCTGACCGCCCACCGGCGTGTCGGGGCGCCCGACGCAAGAGCGGACCTGGTTCCGCTCTTCCGCTTTGACGAATCCCGACTTTCCGGAACCCGATTCACGATATGAGCAAGCGCGATTACTACGAAGTGCTGGGCGTTGCCCGCACCGCCACCGACGAAGAGCTGAAAAAGGCCTACCGTCGCTGCGCGATGAAGTTCCACCCGGACCGCAACCCGGGTGATGCGGCGGCCGAAGCCTCCTTCAAGGAGTGCAAGGAAGCCTACGAGGTGCTGTCCGACGGCAACAAGCGCCGCATGTACGACAGCCATGGCCACGCCGCGTTCGAGCACGGCATGGGCGGTGGCGGTCCGGGCGGCCCGGACATGAACGATATCTTCGGCGATATCTTCGGCAACATTTTTGGCGGTGGCGGCGGTGGTCCGCGCCAGGCCCGTCGCGGCGCCGACATCGGCTACGTGATGGAACTGGACCTGGAAGAGGCCGTGCGCGGCGTCGAGCGCCGCATCGAGATCCCGACACTGGCCGAGTGCGGCGACTGCGATGGCAGTGGCTCCGAAGACGGCAAGGTCGAGACCTGCAATGTGTGTCATGGCCGTGGCCAGGTGCGCATCCAACGCGGCATCTTCGCCATGCAGCAGGCCTGCCACAACTGCGGCGGCCGCGGCCAGATCATTGCCAAGCCCTGCAAGACCTGCCACGGCAATGGCCGTGTCGAGGAAGACAAGGTGCTGTCGGTGAAGGTGCCGGCGGGCGTCGATACCGGCGACCGCATCCGCCTGCAGGGCGAGGGCGAGGCCGGCCCGGCCGGTACGCCGCCGGGTGATCTGTACGTGGAAGTGCGCGTGCGCGAGCATGCCATCTTCCAGCGCGATGGCGATGATCTGCACTGCGAAGTGCCGATCCGCATCTCGCAGGCGGCGCTGGGCGACACCGTGCGCGTGGCCACCCTGGGCGGCGAAGCGGAGATCCGTATCCCGGCCGAGACCCAGACCGGCAAGCTGTTCCGCCTGCGTGGCAAGGGCGTGCGTTCGGTGCGCAGCCGCAGCGAAGGCGACCTGTACTGCCGTGTGGTGGTGGAGACCCCGGTCAACCTCACCAACGAACAGCGCAAGCTGCTGGAGCAGTTCGAAGCCACCTTCGTCGGTGAGGAAGCGCGCAAGCATTCGCCGAAGTCGGCCACCTTCATGGATGGCGTGAAGGGTTTCTGGGACCGGATGACGTCCTGATCCATCGACGCGTGTGTTGAACGACAGCGCCGGGCAATGCCCGGCGTTTTCGTTTGTGGTGCCGCACTGCCGCCGCCGGGCATGGCCCGGCGCTACCGGAAAAACGCCGCCGGCGTCTGCCCGAGCTGGCGCTTGAACATGCTGGTGAATGCACTCGGGCTGTCGTAGCCCATCGCCAGCGCGACATCGATGACCTTGTCGCCGACCGCCAGTCGCTCCAGGGCGGCCAACAGCCGCGCCTGCTGCCGCCACTGCCCGAAGGTCATGCCCAGTTCACTGGCGAAATGACGCTGGATGGTTTTCACGTCCACCTGCAGCGCCTGCGCCCAGTCCTGCAGGGTGGCGTCGTCGCCGGGATGTTTCTGGATGTGCTGGCAGATCCGCTGCAGGCGCGGGTCGGAGGGCGAGGGCAGGTGCAGCGGCAGCACGTCCATGCGGTGCAGCTCGTCCAGCAGCAGGCGCACCACGCGGCCGTCGCGGCTGTCATCCACATGCGCGGTCTCGATCAGGCTGGCGGCGAGCAGCAGCTCGCGCAGCAGCGGCGCTACCTGTACCGCGAACGCCTCGTCCGGCAGCTGCGGCGCGAAGTCCGGTTCCACATACAGGCTGCGCATGTGTACTTCGGCGATGCAGTCCACCGCATGGGCCATGCCGGCCGGCACCCAGATCGCGCGGGTCGAGGGCACCACCCAGCGGCCGCCGTCCGCACGCACCACCATCAGTCCGGACATGGCGAACACCAGCTGGTGACGGCGATGCCGGTGGGGCGCGATGTGGGTGCCGGGTTTGTAGTGGCGGGCGCGGCAGGTCACCGGGCGGTGTACCGGAACCTCGTTCCACGGTGCAGTCTCGCGGACCGGGCAGGGAGTGTCCTTTTTGCGATATGCCATGACCCGAACGCGGCAGAAGGGAGGGGGAGGCCACCGTAGCATGCGTGGCTCGCCCCCAACCTGACTGTGTCCATGTCGACCCTGGCTTCTCCCGCAACGACCTCACGCCCGGTGGCCCCCGGCGTGCTGGCCGCCATCTCCACCTCGCATGTCGTCAACGACATGATGCAGTCGCTGATCCTGGCCATCTATCCGGTGATCAAGGGCGGCTTCAATCTCAGCTTCACCCAGATCGGCCTGATCACCCTGACCTACCAGCTTACCGCCTCGATCTTCCAGCCCTTGATCGGCATGGCCACCGACCGTCGCCCAGCCCCGTACTCGCTGCCGATCGGCATGGCCTCGACCCTGTGCGGCATGTTGCTGCTCGGCTTCGCACCGAACTACGCGGTGGTGCTGATGGCGGCGGCGATGGTCGGTATTGGCTCGGCCATCTTCCATCCGGAAGCCTCGCGCATCGCGCGACTGGCCTCGGGCGGCCGTCACGGCTTCGCGCAGTCGGTGTTCCAGGTGGGTGGCAATTTCGGAACAGCGCTGGGCCCGTTGATCGCTGCCGCAGTGATCGTGCCGTATGGCCAGCACGCCGCATCGTGGTTTGCCGGCGCCGCTCTGATCGGCATCGCTCTGCTGACCTATGTCGGCCGCTGGTACGCGTTGCATCTGGGCACGCCACGACCGGTCAGCACGGCTGCGATGGCGCCGCGGCATCCGCCGCGCACCGTGGCCAAGGTACTGGCGATCCTGCTGGTGCTGATCTTCAGCAAGTACTTCTACATGGCCAGCATCGGCAGCTACTTCACCTTCTACCTGATCCACCACTTCGGCATTCCGGTGGCGCAGGCCCAGCTGCATCTGTTCGCGTTCCTGGTGGCGTCCGCCGCCGGCGGCTTCCTTGGTGGCCCGCTGGGTGACCGCATCGGCCGCAAGCCGATCATCTGGACCTCGATCCTGGGCGTGGCCCCGTTCGCGCTGATGCTGCCGCATGCTGATCTGCTGTGGACGACCGTGCTGGCGGTGCTGATCGGCTTCGTGCTGTCGTCGGCGTTCTCGGCGATCGTGGTGTACGCGCAGGAGATGATGCCGCACCGCATCGGCATGGTGTCCGGCCTGTTCTTTGGTTTCGCCTTCGGCATGGGCGGACTGGGTGCTGCCGTGCTCGGCCTGCTGGCGGACAAGACCAGCATTGAATACGTCTACCAGTTGACCGCGTTCCTGCCGCTGCTGGGCGTCGTGGCGGCGTGGCTGCCACCGTCGCGGCCTGCTGCTCACTGAGGGGTTTGGGTTTGCAGGGCTTGCAGCCCTGCACCTGCAGAGGCAACGGCAACAGCCGAAGCGCGATCTCCACGGATTGGCGGGGGGGGGGGGGGGGGGGGGGGGGGGGGGGGGGCGGCGGGGGGGGGGGGGGGGGCGGGGGGGCGCCCCCCTCACCCCGCGGGTGCCGCCGCGCCGGCCCACCCCGGCGCCCCCCCCCCCCCCCCCCCCCCCCCACCCCGCCTTCGACAGTTTTCCGCGATCTGTCGGAACGGCTTACTGCTCTGGTAGGTGTCG
>NZ_JAWIRR010000052.1:0-16776 GCF_036320065.1 Stenotrophomonas sp. SMYL8 | reverse complement strand
CTGGCCGGCAGTTGCGGGAAGCCGGCCAGCGGCCGGCGCTACCAGGAGATCCACGCCATGCGTGGATGGGGTCTCACCCCACCCGGCGCAGGAATTCCTCGGCGTCCATCGGTCGGCCCAGGTGGTAACCCTGCAATTGATCACACCCCAGCTCGCTCAGGTGCTCGCGCTGCGCCTGGGTCTCCACGCCCTCGGCCACCACCTGCAGCTGCAGGGTGCGGCCCAGCGCGATGATCGACGAGACGATGGCGGCGTCCTCGTCGTTGCGCTCCAGGTCGTGCACGAACGCACGGTCGATCTTCAGTTCGGTGGCCGGCATCCGCTTCAGGTACAGCAGGCTGGAGTAGCCGGTGCCGAAATCGTCGATGGCGATATGCACGCCCATCGCGGTCAGATCGTTGAGAATCGCCAGGCTGGCGTCGACATCCTTCATCGCCGTGGTCTCGGTGATCTCCAGGGTCAACCGCGCCGGCTCGATCCGGTGCCGCTGCAGCACCTCGCGCACGCTGTCCAGCAGGGCCGGCGAGGAGAACTGCAAGGGCGATAGGTTCACCGCCATCGACCATCCGGTATGCCCGGCCTCGTGCCATGCACGCAGCTGTGCACAGGCACGGTCCAGTACCCAGTCACCGATCGGCAGGATCAGACCGCTGCGTTCGGCGATGGGAATGAACATATCCGGCGCCAGCAGGCCCAGCTCGGGATGCTGCCAGCGCAGCAGCGCTTCGGCGCCGGTGGCCGGTGCGCCGGCGGCAGGGAACTTGGGCTGGTAGTGCAGCACCAGCTCGTCGCGGGCGATGGCCTTGCGCAGGTCCTGCAGCAGGCGCAGCTGGCGGTTGGCACTGAGCTGCATCGAGGGGGTGAAGAACGTATAGCCGTTCCGGCCGGTCTCCTTGGTGTGGTACATCGCCGCATCGGCGTGTGCCATCAGCTCGCGCTCGTTGCCGGCATCAGCCGGATACAGGGCGATGCCCAGGCTGGCGCTGACCTGCAGCTCGGCTGAATCCAGCAGGAACGGTTCGCCCGCCGCCGCGATGATCCGCTCGGCGACCACCACTGCATCGTCGGGAACATCGATGGCCAGCACGATCACGAACTCGTCGCCGCCGAGGCGGGCGAAGGTGTCCTGTGGCCGCAGCAGGCCGCCGATACGCTGCGCCACCGCCACCAGCAGGCGATCTCCCAGCTGGTGTCCGTACGCATCATTGATCGCCTTGAAGCCATCCAGGTCGCAGAACATCACCGCCACCGCCTGGTTGCGCCGCCGCGCCTTCTCGATGGCCTGCTCGATGCGGTCCTGCAGCAGCATGCGGTTGGGCAGCTGGGTCAGCGGGTCGTGCAGGGCGGCCTGGATCAGCTTGTCGTTGGCGTGTGCCAGTGAATCGGCCAGCAACCCGGTACGCACGCGCATCTGCCGATCGAACAGCGAGGCGACCAGGGCGATACCCAGGGTGGCTACAGTGGTGACGATCACCAGCACTGCCAGCCAGCGCGTGTCGATGCCGCCGCTGCCGACCGCGCCGCAGATGCTGCCTTCGGGGAAGCGTGCGGCGGCCATGCCGGTGTAATGCATGCCGACGATGGCCAGGCCCATCACCAGCGAGGCCAGTGCGCGCAGGCGCATGGTGTGGCGCTGCTCGGAACGCAGGCGGAAGGCGATCCACAGCGCCGCGCCGGCGGCACCGATGGCTACTGCAATGGAGGCGGCGAACCAGCCCGGGTGATAGTCGATACCCGGCTGCATGCGCATCGCGGCCATGCCGAGGTAGTGCATGGTGGCAATGCCCAGGCCCATCAGCACGGCGCCGGCCAGCAGTCGTCGCCACGGCAGGCTGGGTCGTGACACCAGCCACAGCGCATAGGCCGAAGCGCCGATCGACACTGCAAGCGAATACAGGGTGATGCCGAGGTCGTAGCCGACCGGGATCGGCAGGTCGAAGGCCAGCATGCCGATGAAATGCATCGACCAGATACCCAGGCCCATCGCCGCCGCGCCGCCGGCCAGCCACCAGCGGGCCACGCGGCCCTCGGCCGTGGCCAGGCGGCCGGCCATGTCCAACGCCGTGTACGAAGCAAGAATGGCCACCAGCAGGGAGATGGCGACCAGGCTCTGACTGTAACTGCCAGTCATGTTGAATCCAGAGGGGGAGGGAGGGGGCCCGCAAGGCGCACGCCCGCGACAGCTATCGGCGCGGGTGGGCGGGACTTGAGCGGTCGCAGCACCTGCGACCCGGCTCGGCTATCCTGCCACGCCTGTTCCCGTTGCTGGAAATCATCCGATGGCAAAAGCCCGCACCGCCTACGTCTGCAATGAATGCGGCGCCGAACTCAGCAAGTGGCAGGGCCAGTGCACCGAGTGCAACGCCTGGAACTCGCTGTCGGAAATCGTGCTGGAGAGCGCGGCGGCGGCCAAGGCGCCCGCGTCGCGCCGGGCCGGCTGGGCCGGCAAGATCGACCCGCCGAAGATCACCGCCCTGAAGGACGTGGAGCAGACCGAGCATCGCCGTGTCTCGACCGGCATCGGCGAGTTCGATCGCGTGCTGGGCGGTGGCCTGGTCGAGGGCGCGGTGGTACTGGTTGGTGGCGACCCGGGCATCGGCAAGTCGACCCTGCTGCTGCAGGCGGTGGCGAAGATGGCGGCCGAGCTGCCGGTGCTGTACGTCACGGGCGAGGAGTCGCTGGCCCAGGTGGCCGGCCGCGCACACCGGCTGGAATTGCCGCTGGATGGTGTCAACGCGCTGGCCGAGACCGGCGTCGAGTCGATCCTGCAGCATGCGTCCAAGGCCGGCCCACGGCTGATCGTGGCCGACTCCGTGCAGACCCTGTGGACCGAGAGCCTGACCGCCGCGCCCGGCTCGGTCAGCCAGGTACGCGAGAGCGCGGCGCGGCTGGTGCGTTTCGCCAAGGAGACCGGCACCGCCGTGTTCCTGGTAGGCCACGTGACCAAGGAGGGCGGTATCGCCGGCCCGCGCGTGCTCGAACACATGGTCGATGCGGTGCTGTACTTCGAAGGCGAGAGTGGCAGCCGCTTCCGCCTGCTGCGCGCGTTCAAGAACCGCTTCGGTGCGGTCAACGAGCTGGGCGTGTTCGCGATGGGCGACAAGGGCCTGAAGGAGGTCTCCAACCCGTCGGCGATCTTCCTGTCCGGTGGCAGTACCCACCAACCCGGCAGCTGCGTGATGGTCACCCGCGAGGGCACCCGGCCGCTGCTGGTTGAAGTGCAGGCGCTGGTGGATGCCTCGCCGCTGTCGAACCCGCGCCGTGTCGCGGTCGGCCTGGAGCAGAACCGCTTGGCCATGCTGCTGGCGGTGCTGCATCGCCACGGCGGCGTGCTGGTCGGCGACCAGGACGTGTTCGTCAATGTCGTCGGCGGCATCCGCGTGCAGGAGACCGCTGCCGACCTGCCGGTGCTGCTGGCGGTGCTGTCCTCGCTGCAGGACCGGCCGCTGGCGGAAAAGACGATTGCGTTTGGCGAGGTTGGCCTGTCCGGCGAGATCCGACCGGTACCCAATGGCGAAGACCGCCTGCGCGAGGCCGCCACCCATGGTTTCAAGCGCGCCATCGTGCCCAAGGCCAATGCTCCCAAGGGCGGCTCGGTGAAGGGCATGGAAGTGATCGCGGTGGAGCGTCTGTCCGAGGCTATCGACGCGGCGTGATCGCGCCGGGCATGGCCCGGCGTCACCACCGCGCACGTGGAATACGGCGGCCGACACGGTAACGGTCAGCCTCCCTGTGCTAGTTTTTCCCGCTCGACGAAGGCGCCCTCTGGCGTCTTTCCGTGCCCAGGAGTAAACGATTACATGCAGGACACCGCGCTCACCGCCCCCAACGCCGAAATCCGTCGCGCCGGGGTCGATCTCAATGGACTGATGACGGTGCTGGGCAAGCACCTCTATTCCACCCCGGTGGTGGCGCTGCGTGAGCTGGTGCAGAACGCGCACGACTCGATCATCCGCCGCCGCATCGAACAGCCCGGCATCGAAGTGCCATCGCGCATTTCGGTGCAGGTCGATGCCGTTGCCGGCGTGCTGCGCATCATCGATACCGGCGCCGGCCTGACCCGCCAGGAGATCCATGACTACCTGGCGACCGTCGGCGTCGGCTACACCCGCGGCCTGCGCCAGGGTGGCGAGGACGATGAGGGCCTGATCGGCATGTTCGGCCTCGGCTTCCTGTCGGCCTTCGTGCTGGCGCGCCGGGTCAGCGTGCGCACCACCTCGTACCAGACGCCGGAACTGGGCCATCTGTACGTGTCCAGCAACGCCGAGCAGTACACCGTCAGCGAAGTGCCGGCACGCGCGGTCGGCACCGAGGTGGAACTGGAGCTGCATCCGGACTTCCTGCCGCTGGCCAACGAGGCGCGCCTGCACGAAGTGCTGGGTCGCTACTGCGCGCTGCTGTCCGAGCCGATCTTCATCGGTGCTGCAGGCGAGGCGCTCAACCCCGAGCCGCCGCCGTGGCGCGACCAGGGCGATGTGGCCCTGCATCCGGTGCAGGCGCGTCGCCAGGCGCTGCAGTTCGCGGCGCGTTTCGAACATGATTTCGAGCCGATCGTCACCGTGCCGTTGCGCGCTGATGGCAGCAGTGATGCCACCGGCCTGCTGTGGGTGCAGGACGGTGCTACCTACGGCACCAGCGATAACCGCAACCTGTCGGTGTTCGTGCGCGGCATGCTGCTGGACGACGACGCCCGCGACCTGCTGCCGCCGTGGGCGGGCTTCATCGGCGGGGTGATCGAATCCTCGCGGCTCACGCCCACCGCCAGCCGCGAAGACCTGCAGCGCGATGACCAGTACCGCGCCGTGCAGCATGCGTTGCTGGAGGCGTTGATCGACGGCCTGGCCGACGTCGCGCGGCAGCAGCCGGAAGCGTGGCGACGTGTATTGAGCCGCCACAACGAGGCGCTGTTGGGTGCGGCGCTGTGCGATGACCGCCTGTTCGACCTGCTACTGGAACACGTGCGCGTGCCGACTTCGCAGGGTGACCTGCCGGCCAGTGCGCTGCCCGCACGCGGTGCCGTGCACGTGATCCTCGACAATGGTGGCGGCTTCGAGGAAATGTTGTTCCGTGCGATGGGCGTGCCGGTCGCGCATGGCCATCGCTATGCGGTGGTGCCGTTCCTGCGGCGCTGGGCCCAGGCCAAGGGCCTGCGCCTGGTCGAGCTGGGGACCGAGCAGGGCAACCGCGCGCTGTTCCGCAGCGATGACAGCCTCGACGAGGCGCAGCTGGCGTGGCTGCGCGAGCAGCTGGGTGACGGCGAACAATTGCTGCCGGCACGCTTCAGTCCCGAGTCGCTGCCGGTGGTGGTGGTGCCCGACCGCGAAGCCGAGCTGAAGCAGCGCTTGGAAGACGATGAGAACGACAAGCGCGTTTCAATGGCGGCGCTACGCCTGGCGCGTCAGTTCACCGCGCGCATCGAATCGCGTGCGCCATCGCGGCTGTACCTCAACCTCGACAACCCGGCGGTGCAGGCGCTGCTGCGCGCCCAGCGCGAGGGCCACCCGCAGGCCGAAGCCGCAGCGCGCCTGCTGCGCTCACTGAAGATCATCGTCGCCGCGCAGGGCCGTCCACTGGCCCGCGCGACCGCCACGCCCGGCCCGGATCTCAACGGCGCCTTCACCGATATCGCCGGTGCCCTGCAGCAGATGCTGCGCTGAGCACCGCATCCTCTCATCCAGCCTTCGCTAGACAGGAGTACTTACCCCATGGATATCTGGAACTGGGTCGAAAAACTGCAGGGTGACCTGCGCCAGGCCGGCCAGGCGCAGAATGCGCACCTGCTGAACCGCCTCGCCGACGAGGTGAGTGAACTGCGTGTCGACCGCGTCGACGCGCTGCTGCCCGAAGCGCGTGCGCTGGGCAAGGCGCTGGACAACCCGTGGGTCGACGTCTACGTCGGCCACTGGGCGCTGCGCAACCGCGTCGGCAACCGCGTCGAAGGCGAGAGCGCGCTGGGCGAAGCCGTGGCGCTGTTCGAGCGTGCGCATCGCGAGGACACCCTGGAATGCCCGCAGTCGATCTGCGTGACCCAGGATCTTGCCGCCTGCTACGGCAACATCGATGGCCCCGGCTGGGTGCCCGAGCGCATCGAGGTGTGCGATGAAACACTGGGCCGCATCGACCCGAGCTGGGCCTGCTTCCAGTGCCTGAGCTGCGAGAAGGCCGATGCACTGCTTGATGATGGCCGTGGCCAGGATGCACTGGATTACCTGCAGGTGCAGTCCGACGCGATCGAGGCCTGCGGCAAGGAAGTGTTCGACAGCTTCCCGGAGATGCAGATCAAGATCCTGCTGGGCATGGGCCGCGCCGAAGAAGCGCTGCTGCTGATCGAGAAGCGCGAGGCCGAAGTGGCCGCGTCCGGCGAGTACGAGCCGGCCAACTGCACGGTGCCGCGCCGCCTGTCCAAGGCGTGGGCGCTGGCCCAGCTGGACCGCGACGAAGAGGCCTTGCAGCAGCTAGTGCCGTGGAGCGAGCTGACGCCTACCTACTGGCGGCTGTGGGCGAACACCGCCGCAGCGCTGTGCCGGCGTGATCCCGCACGCAATACCTGGGACCTGGGTACGCGCTTCAACACCATCATCGAACACTTTGCCGAGGTTGGCTCGCACCGCCTGCTGATCGAAGTCGCTGCGCTGAGCCTGGAGCTGGCCCTGCAGCGTGGCGCACGCTGGGTGGCGCTGCGCCAGCTGGAACTGGCGCGTATCCATCTGGCACAGCTGCGCCAGGACCGGGGTGCGGCTGCGCTGGTGGCCGGCCTGGCGGCACGCATCGATGCATTGCCGGATGTGGCGCCGCTGCCGGTGCCAGCCGCTGAACTACTGGTTTGGCTGAACGAGCAGGGAGAGCAGAATCAGTCGCGCGATCCCGAACGTGAGGCGCAGTGGCTGCTGCAGGCACAGGCGCAGCTGCCAGATGACGAGGCGCTGGCCGAGATGGCTGCCTCCGCGCTGAGCGCCTGTGGGGCGCAGACGGAAGCGCGCGCATTGCTGTGGCGCTTCGTGCGCGCACACACGCAGGATGATGGCCCGGCCGCCTACACGCTGATGCGCTGGCTGACCGAGCAGGGCGACGACGAAGGCCTGCGCCAGCTGGCTGATGCCTATCGCGGCAGCGTGCCGGTGTTCGCGCACTGGTGCGAGGTGCAGCGCGCCCGTCGCGTGTCCGACTGGCCGGCACTGGAGCAGGCCGCGCAGGCGCTGCTGGCGGCCTCGCCGGGCTCGCATGGCGCACGCGGTACGCTGGCGCGGATGTACATGGAAACCGGTCGCTTCAGCGAGGCGCAGGCCTGCTATGCGCAGCTGGTGGAGCTGCTGGAAGAACCCAACGCCGCACACTGGGACCACATGAGCGCGGCCAGCGCGGCACGCGACTGGGATGCGGTGCGCCGCTCGGCGGCGGCGATCGGCATGGAGCTGTCCAGCCAGGACGGCGTGGTCGAGGAGCCGTGGGGCTGGGTGATCATCCGCAGCGAAGAGAACGGCGAGCCGATGGAGTACTACGCGCGCCGCAGTGGCCCGGTCACCGCACGTATCGTCGAGAACGCACCGGCCAACCGTGCCCAGCAGGTGGGCGACTGGGTGGTGTTCGATGCTGCGCTGGTGCACCCGGCGCCGGAGGAGGAGGAAGCGCGCGAGCATTTCATCCCGACCTATGCGCAGGTGCATGTCCTGGAGCGCGGCGGCTTCGCCCGCAGCTGGCTGATCGACGGCGCGCACCCGGGCGAAGTCGCGTGGAATGCCTTTGTCGCAGCGGCCGAGGCGCAGGGCTGGCAGGTGTGGTCGCACAGCCGCCCGGACTACACCGTGACCGATCCGGACGAGGAGGAGGGCACGCTGCCGGGCCTGCTGTTCACCGTCGCCCAGCCGCAGGACCATGCACCGCTGGCGCTGCACCGCTTCCTGCAGCAGGAAACCGCGAAGTGGCAGCATCCGCATTGCTGGCTGCGGCTGGCCGAAGCCTGCGACCAGGATCGCCAGCCGCACCTGGACGTGATCGAGCGTTACGGCTTGTAAGCCTGGTATCGGGTAGTGGCGGGCGCTGGGCGGCCGCGCGGGGGTTTGCTGTGTTTGGGGGGCGGGGCGGCGCCGCCCCCCCCGCCCCCCCCCCCCCCGCCGCGCGCGCCGGGCGCCCCCCCCCCCCCCCCCGGCACTACCTCAAGGAGAAATACATGCGAAAGACAGGGATGTTCATGATCGCCGGGCTGCTGCTGGCCCCCACCGTGCAGGCCGCACCGGCCTGCCAGGAACCAGTGGCTGTCGCCCGTGCCTTCTACGAGGCAACCACCGGCAATGGCGATCTGCTGGAACCGCCGCCGGCGCTGGTCAGCCCGGCCTTCGGCAAGGCCCTGCGTGGCGAGCGCGCCTGCCAGGTGCGTGAGGAAGGCATCTGCACCATCGATTCGGACCCGTGGCTGGATGCGCAGGATGGCGACATCGAGAGTCCGGTGCGCTACATCTGGAAAGAGGTCTCGGCGACGTCCGGCCAGGTCGAGATGCGCTATTCGGTATGGAAGAAGGCCTACGTGACCCGGTTGCCGATGGTGCGCCAGGGGCAGGGCTGCTGGCAGGTGGATGACATCATTACCAACAGCGGTCGCTCGGTACGGAAGATCCTGGCCCAGCCGCTGCCTTGACCGTCTGCGGCATCCACGCAGGGTGCGGTCCTGTTGCCGGCCAGCGGCCGGCACTACCAGGGTGGGTGCCGACCGTTGGCCGGCACACCGCTATCGCGAATGCCCGAACACCAGTTCGATCGCGAACTGGCTGCCGAAGAAGGCCAGCAGCAGCAACAGCATTGCCGCCAGCGTCCAGTGCACCGCCTTCATGCCGCGCCAGCCGTAGCGGCGACGGCCGATCAGCAGCACGCCGAACACGATCCACGACAGCACGCTCAGCACGGTCTTGTGCACCAGCTTCTGCGCCAGCAGGTCGTCGACGAACAGCACGCCGGTGACCAGGGTCAGGGTCAGCAGCGCGAAGCCGACGGTGATCACCCGGAACAGCAGCGATTCCAGATCCGCCAGCGGCGGCAGGGCGCGCAGCCACGGCCGGAACTCGCGGCGGCGCAGGGCGCGTTCCTGCAGCCACAGCATGATCGCCAGCAGCGCGGCGATGCTCAACGTCGCGTAGGCCAGCAGCGCCAGCCAGGCGTGGCTGGCCAGGCGCCAGCCCAGCACCTTGCTCGGTTCATGGCCGTAGCCGTGGTAGGCCAGCAGCAGTACCGCGGCCAACGGGAACACCACCACGCCCAGTGCCGACATCCGCCCGCGCGCGCCGACCAGCGAGGTCAGCCAGGCCATGCCCAGGCCGACCAGCGACAGCGCAGCGAAGAAGTGCATGTCCGGCCCGCCGTTGGTGCGCATCGCCACCATCACGTGGTAGCCGCCATGCAGCAGCATCGCCGGCAGGGCGGGCCACAGCCAGGTGGGAGAGCCGGTGCTTTCATCGCGGCCAAGCGCACGCACCAGCAGGGCGCTGGCGGCCAGGTAGAGCAGGGCGGCGATGAGAACGATTAACATCGTTGCAGTTTCGCATACCCCTGCGGTGGTGGCGACGGCCCTGTGGTCGCAGTCCGGGGAGGGGAGCGGACCCGTTATACTGTCTGCCTTATTGTCCCCCGCTTTCAGACAGGTTGCGCCGCATGTTCGAGTCACTGACCCAGCGCCTTTCCGGCACCATCGAGCGCCTGCGTGGCCGCGGCCGCCTGACCGAGGAGAACATCCGCGAGGCCACCCGTGAGGTCCGCATCGCGCTGCTCGAAGCCGACGTTGCGCTGCCGGTGGTGCAGGCCCTGATCGAGCGCATCAAGGTGCGCGCGGTCGGCCAGGAAGTGCTGAAGTCGCTGACCCCGGGCCAGGCCCTGATCAAGGTCGTGCGCGACGAGCTGACCGCGGTGATGGGCGCCGAAGCCAGCGACCTGAACCTCAATGTGCCCGCTCCGGCCATCATCCTGATGGCGGGCCTGCAGGGCGCCGGCAAGACCACCACGGTGGGCAAGCTGGCCAAGCACCTGAAGGAAAAGCGCAAGAAGAAGGTGATGGTGGTCTCGGCCGACGTCTACCGTCCGGCCGCGATCGAGCAGCTGAAGACCCTGGCCGAGCAGGTCGGCGTGCTGTTCTTCCCGTCCAGCGCCGACCAGAAGCCGGAAGCCATCGTCCGCGCCGCCATCGACGATGCGCGCAAGTCGTTCGTCGACGTGCTGCTGGTCGATACCGCCGGCCGCCTGGCCATCGACGAAGCAATGATGGCCGAGATCAAGGCCCTGCATGCGGCGGTGAATCCGGCCGAAACCCTGTTCGTGGTCGACGCCATGACCGGCCAGGACGCGGCCAACACCGCCAAGGCCTTCGGCGACGCCCTGCCGCTGACCGGCGTGGTGCTGACCAAGACCGACGGTGACGCCCGTGGCGGTGCCGCGCTGAGCGTGCGCTACATCACCGGCAAGCCGATCAAGTTCGTCGGTGTCAGCGAGAAGCCGGAAGGCCTGGACGTATTCCACCCGGACCGTATCGCCAGCCGCATCCTCGACATGGGCGACGTGCTGTCGCTGGTCGAGCAGGTCGAGCAGCAGGTCGACAAGGACAAGGCCGCCAAGCTGGCCGAGAAGGTCGCCAAGGGCAAGAAGTTCGACCTGAACGACATGCGTGACCAGCTGGAGCAGATGCAGAACATGGGCGGCATCGGCGGCCTGATGGACAAGCTGCCGGGCCTGGGCAACATCCCCGACCATCTGAAGCAGCAGGTCAGCCAGGGCAAGGAAGTGCCGCGCATGATCGCCATCATCAGCTCGATGACCAAGAAGGAACGGCGCAACCCGAACCTGCTCAACGGCTCGCGCCGCGCGCGCATCGCCAAGGGCTCGGGCGTGACCCCCGCCGACGTCAACAAGCTGATGAAGCAGTACATGCAGATGGAAAAGATGATGAGCAAGATGGCCGGCGGCGGCATGAAGGGCATGTTGCGCAGCATGAAGGGCATGATGGGCGCCATGGGCGGCCGCGGCATGCCGTTCCGTTGATGCGTTGATGCGTGGGCGCGCGCTGTGGTCGGCGCGGCCTGCGTAGCGTCGAGCTTGCTCGACCGCTGTTGGTGGTCCAGTCGAGGAAGCTCGACTCTACCCCCGTCCTGCGCGCACCATGGGGGCCTGTCCGAAACGATGGGCCGTCATGCAGAGTTCCGCTGTATCTGTATCTTCCCGCGTCGACGCGTTCTGCCGGCGCTTTGGCGTATCCGTTCCGATCCTGCTGGCCCCGATGGCCGGCGCCTGCCCGGTGCCGTTGTCGGCTGCGCTGGCCAATGCCGGCAGCATGGGGGCGATGGGCGCAGTGCTGTCGTCATCGGCCGATATCGGCCACTGGATGGATGACTTCCGCGCTGCCTCGACGGGCCCCGCACAGGTGAACCTGTGGGTGCCGGACCCGGCACCGACCCGTGATGTCGCCGCTGAAGCCGCCAGCCGCGCCTTCCTCGCGCAGTGGGGTCCGGACGTGCCGGCCAGCGCCGCCGATGCCACGCCCGCCGACTTCGAAGAACAGTTCGCCGCACTGCTGGCGGCGCGCCCGGCGGTGGCCTCGACCATCATGGGCGTGCTGCTGCCGCGCCACGTACAGCAGTTGAAGGATGCAGGCATTGCCTGGATCGCCTGTGCGACCACCTTGTCCGAAGCGCGTGCGGCACAGGACGCCGGTGCCGACGCGGTGGTCGCACAGGGCGTGGAAGCCGGTGGCCATCGCGGCGCGTTCGATCCGGCGATGGCCGAGCGTCAGTTGGTCGGCCTGTTTGCGTTGTTGCCGCGCCTGGCCGATCACCTGCAGATTCCGGTGATCGCCGCCGGTGGCATCGCCGATGGCCGTGGCATTGCTGCCGCACTCACCCTGGGGGCCAGTGCCGTGCAGATCGGCACTGCCTTCCTGCGCACGCCCGAAGCGGCGATCGCTTCAGCGTGGGCCGATGGATTGGCGGCCAGCGAACCCGAAGATACCTGGCCGACCCGCGCCTTCAGCGGCCGCCTGGGCCGTGGCCTGGCGACCCCCTATGTGCGCGCCGCCGCTGCGGAAGGCGCACCGGCGCCACGCCCGTACCCGGTGCAGCGCGGCCTGACCGCGCCGATGCGCAGGCAGGCCGTGCAGGAAAATCGTCTGGCGGCGATGCAGGCCTGGGCCGGGCAGTCGGCGTGGATGGCCCCGGCACAGCCGGCCGCCGACGTATTGCGCGGCATGTGGGAACAGGCGCAGGCGCTGCTGCGATGACCGTGACCTGCAACGGCCAACCGGTGCAGGTGGAGGATCTGCTGCCTGCGCTGGTCAACTATGGCCACTTCACCTCGCTGCAGGTGCGCGGTCACGCCGTGCAGGGACTGGACCTGCATCTGGCGCGGCTGTCGCAGGCCACGCGCGAACTGTTCGGCAGCGAACTGGATGCGGCGCAGGTGCAGGGCTGGATGGCGCAGGCGCTGCAGCAGGCTGGCCTGGCCGATGCCTCGCTGCGGGTGACGGTGTACTCGCGCCGCTTCGATTTCCGCAATCCGCTGGCGGCCGTACCGGTGGACGTGCTGGTGGCGGTGTCCGCGCCGGTGGCGCTGACCGCACCGAAGCGGGTGCGCAGCGTGGTGTGGCAGCGCGAACTGCCGCAGATCAAGCACGTCGGCACCTTCGGCCTGTTTGCCGAGCGCCGTGCGGCGATGGCGGAAGGGTTCGACGATGTGCTGTTCGTGACCGCCGATGGCGTGATGAGTGAAGGCAGCACCTGGAACCTGGCCGTGCACGATGGTGAGCGCCTGCTCTGGCCACAGGCGCCGGCCCTGCGCGGTACTGCCGAGACGTTGTTGAAGCAGCATTGGCCGGGGGCACAGCTGACGCGGCCGTTGGCACTGGCTGAACTGGATAGCGTGAAGGCCGCTTTTGCCTGCAATGCCAGTGGCTTGTGGGCGTTGGAAGCCATCGACGGGCATGTCCTGCCCGGCTCGCAGGCACTGGCTGAACAGGGCAGGGCGGTGCTGGCGGCGGTGGCTTGGGACAGATTGGGGTGAAAACCCCCGCCGGGCATGGCCCGGCGCTGCCGTGAAGGCGGATTCACCCCGGGGTTGGCTCGGCCGGGCTCTGCCGCTATAATCGCCCGCTTACCTCGCCATCCTGGCGACTGGGCAATAGGAAAAACACCATGGTCAAGATTCGACTGACCCGCGGCGGCGCCAAGAAGCGTCCGTTCTACCACATCATCGTCACCGACGTGCGCAGCGCGCGCGACGGCCGCAACATCGAGCGCGTTGGCTTCTACAACCCGGTCGCCCAGGGCGCCGAGAAGCGCATCGAGCTGGACCTGGCCCGCGTTGACCATTGGGTCAAGAACGGCGCCCAGCCGACCGACAAGGTCCGCAACCTGATCAAGGAAGCGACCAAGTCCCAGGCCGCTGCGGCCTGATCCTGACGGGCCACGCTTCGGCGTGGCCCTCTTGGTTGAAGCAGATGAAAGATATCGAGCGCCGCATCCTGCTGGGCAGGGTTGTCGGCGCTTTTGGTGTGCGCGGCGAGATCAAGCTCGAGTCCTGGACCGAGCCACGTTCCGCCATTTTCCGTTACCAGCCGTGGATCGTGCGCAGCCCGTCCGGCGTGGAAACCACGATTGACGGTGTACGCGGCCGCGACAGCGGCAAGCACCTGGTCGCCCGTTTCCCCGGCGTCGAGGACCGCGATACCGTTGAAGCGATGCACGGCACCGAGATCTACGTGGCCCGCAGTGCGTTGCCGCCGCCGAAGCCCGATGAGTATTACTGGGTGGACCTGGAAGGCCTGGACGTGAAGACCACCGAGGGCGTTGCCCTGGGCCAGGTCTCGCACCTGTTCAGCACCGGCGCCAACGACGTGGTGGTGGTCCGTGGTGACCGCGAACGGATGATTCCGTTCGTGCAGCCGGACTTCGTCAAGTCGGTCGACTTCGAGGCCAACCTGGTCGTGGTCGACTGGGATCCCGAGTTCTGAGTGTGAGCATGCGTTTCGACGTCATCACCCTGTTCCCCGAGTTCCTCGCCCAGTCCGCTGGACTGGGCGTGGTCGGGCGCGCGCAGGAGAAGGGCCTGTTCAGCCTGCATGGCTGGAATCCCCGTGATTACGCCGAAGGCAACTACCGCCGGGTGGACGACCGTCCGTTCGGTGGTGGCCCGGGCATGGTGATGCTGATCGAGCCGCTGCAGGCCTGCCTGCAGGCGATCCGTGATGCTGATCCGACCCCGACGCGGGTGATCCATCTCAGCCCGCAGGGGGCGCCGTTGACCCAGGCCAAGGTGCGGGAACTGGCGGCGCTGCCGCGCATGGTCCTGCTCTGTGGCCGCTACGAAGGCATCGACGAGCGTTTCCTGGAGGCCAATGTCGACGAGGAGATTTCCCTCGGCGACTACGTGCTGTCCGGTGGCGAGCTGGGCGCGGCGGTGATCATCGACGCCGTGGCCCGCCTGCAGGACGGTGCCCTGAACGACGCGGAATCGGCGGCGCAGGACAGCTTCGAGGGCGACCTCGGCCTGCTCGACTGCCCGCATTACAGCCAGCCGGCCCAGCACCCGCTGGGTGACGTGCCGGACGTGCTGCGCTCGGGCAACCACGCGGCCATCGCGGCCTGGCGCCGGCAGCAGTCGCTGGTCCGTACCGCCGAGCGGCGCCCGGACCTGCTGGATGAACAGGCGCTGGGCAAGGCCGACCGCAAGCTGCTGGAGCAGGCCCGTCAGGCCCAGAAACACAAGGCCAGCCCCTAGCGCAGGACTGGCGTTATCGGCTATCATGGCCAATTCCCGTCGGCCCCGGCCGGCGCGCGCAGTACCCAAAACAAACGTGCAGCACAGTCCGGTGACTGCATGAGCCTACGTTGTCGATACGACACGCCCACCCGAACAAGAATCGGTGTAACCCATGAGCAAGCTGAACAAGTCCATCGTCGCGGAATTCGAATCCGCCCAGATCACCCGTGAACTGCCGAAGTTCAGCCAGGGCGACACCGTTGTCGTCAACGTGAAGGTGAAGGAAGGCAGCCGCGAGCGCGTGCAGGCCTACGAAGGCGTTGTCATCGCCACCAAGAACGCCGGCCTGAACTCCTCGTTCACCGTCCGCAAGATCTCGCACGGCTACGGCGTCGAGCGCGTTTTCCAGACCCACAGCGCCATCATCGACTCGGTCGAAGTGAAGCGTCGTGGTAAGGTCCGCGCCGGCAAGCTGTACTACCTGCGTGGCCTGGAAGGCAAGGCTGCCCGCATCAAGGAAGACCTGGCTGCCGCTGCTGCCGCCAAGGCTGCCCGTCTGGCCGAAAAGGCCTGATAAACAACTTCGGTTGTTGCCGCGACGGCCACCTTCGGGTGGCCGTTTGCGTTTCCGGCATCGCTTCGGCCACGATCAGGGGATGAACGACATCAACCCGCGCTATCCCGCCGTGATCCAGTCGGCGCTGCGCTTCCTCGACGGCAAGGGGCTGGCGCGCGTGCAGTCGGCACCGCTGCTGCATCGCCTTCTGTGGCGCATGGGCATCGCACTGCCACCGCCGATCCTGGCCGGCTTCGGCACCAATGCGCTGGTGCAGGGCCTGCTGTTCGGGCTGTTCTGGACCGCGCTGATGTGGCTGATGCTGTGGCAGGGCAGTGAACGCCCGCTGGCCCTGCTGCTGGCGGCCGGCCTGGTGGCCGGGGCGCTGTTCGGCGTGGTGATGGCGGCCTTGATGCGCTCGCTGCGCCGCCACCGCAAGCTGCCGGACTGGCAGCAGTTCCGGGCGCGGCAAGCGGACTGAGCCGATGGCGCACTGCGCCGTGACCGTTGGGGACAGACCGCGCTAGGCTGCGGTTTCATCCCGATGGACGTGCTGTGCGATGCCTGCCAAGCGAACCGCACCTTCCACCGCGCCCGCGCTGTTGTCCGGCGGCAACCCGCAGATCGCCAAGGGCGAGGGCGATGCGCCGGTGCAGGCCTATATCGCGGCGATGCCGGACTGGAAGCGGCCGATCGGAGCACAGCTGGATGCGCTGATCGAAGAGGCTGTACCCGGTGTGCACAAGGCAGTGAAGTGGAATTCGCCGATGTATGCGGTTGCGCCGGGCGAAGGCTGGTTTCTCAGCTTCCACTGCTTCACCCGCTACATCAAGGTGGCATTCTTCCGCGGCGCTGCGCTGAAGCCGGTGCCGCCGGAGCCGTCGAAGAGTGCCGATACGCGCTACCTGCACATCCAGCAGGAGGGTGCGTTGGATGAGGCGCAGTTCCTCGACTGGGTGAGGCAGGCCGCGGCATTGCCCGGCGAGCGCATGTAAGTGCATCGTTCCGATCTCCCTGCCGACGAGAACCGCTGATGGCCACGCATGCACCGAACCCTGCCGATGCCGGAACCCCGGCCGCTGAACTGATCGATGCACGCATCGCCGAGCTGGGCGACTGGCGTGGCGAGGCGCTGGCACGCGTGCGTGCCTTGATCCATGAGGCGCTGCCGGACGTGCAGGAAACCTGGAAGTGGCGCGGCACGCCGGTGTGGGAGCACAACGGCATCCTGTGCACCGGCGAAACCTACAAACAGGCGGTGAAGCTGACCTTTGCCAACGGTGCGGCGTTGGCCGATCCGAAGGGCCTGTTCAACGCCAGCCTGGACGGCAACACGCGACGTGCGATCGACATCCATGAAGGCGCGATGCCGGATGCCGCGGCGTTGAAGGCACTGCTGCGCGCGGCGGCCACGTTCAACGCTGCCAAAAAGAAGAAACGGTAGAGCCGGCCGCTGGCCGGCTGTTGCGCGATGCCCCCGGAGGGGCTTGAGGTTG
>NZ_JAWIRR010000051.1:0-17006 GCF_036320065.1 Stenotrophomonas sp. SMYL8 | reverse complement strand
GGGGGTGGCCGCCCCGCGGCCGGCACTACCACGTTGGTGGGTAGATCCACGCCATGCGTGGATGACGCGATGCATGGGGGTTGCCGGCCAGCGGCCGGCACTACCGCGTTGGTGGGTGTATCCACGCCATGCGTGGATGACGCGATGCATGGGGGTTGCCGGCCAGCGGCCGGCACTGCCGCGTTGGTGGGTAGATCCACGCCATGCGTGGATGACGCGATGCATTGGGTTGCCGGCCAGCGGCCGGCACTACCACGTTGGTGGGTAGATCCACGCCATGCGTGGATGGCGCGGCGGCGCACGCCAACCAAGGTTGGTGCCTACCAGGGCCGTTCGGCCCTTACTCCATCCCCAGCTTCTTCAGCTTGTAGCGCAGCGCGCGGAAGGTAATCCCCAGCTGCGCAGCCGTGCGGGTCTTGTTCCAGCGGTTCTCTTCCAGCGCGCGCTGGATGGCGCTGCGTTCCAGCTGCTCGATGTACGAGGGCAGGGCGGCGCCGCCCGGCTGCAGGTCTGCCACGGCTTCTGCGGGTGCTGCGCCGCCGGGCGCTCGCGGGGCGTGCTGCGGCAGGCGCAGGTCGTCGGCACCAATGCGATCTTCTTCGGCCAGTGCAAGCGCGCGCTCCAGAATGTTCTCCAGCTCGCGCACATTGCCCGGGAACGCATAGTGGGCCAGCGCTTCCAGCGCCGATGGCGCCAGCAGCGGTGTGGCGCGGCCGTGGCTGCGGGCCAGCCGCGCCAGCACGGCGGCAGCCAGTTCCGGCAGGTCCTGGCGGCGCTCGCGCAGCGGCGGCACCTTCAGTTCGATCACGTTGATGCGGTAGTACAGGTCGTGGCGGAAGCGCCCATCTTCGACCAGCTCGGCCAAGTCCTTGTGGGTGGCAGAGAGGATGCGTACGTCCACCGGCTCTTCGTTGGCCGCACCGACCGCGCGCACCGACTTCTCCTGGATCGCGCGCAGCAGCTTCACCTGCATCTGCAGCGGCAGCTCGGCCACTTCGTCCAGGAACAGGGTGCCGCCGTGTGCCGCCTGGAACAGGCCGGGCTTGTCGGCATGCGCGCCGCTGAAGCTGCCTTTGCGGTGGCCAAAGAACTCGCTCTCCATCAGCTCGCCGGGAATGGCACCGCAGTTGACCGGCACGAACGGACCAGCCGCACGCGCGCCCTGGGCGTGGATGGTGCGCGCGACCAGTTCCTTGCCCACGCCCGATTCACCGAGGATGTAGACCGGCGCCTGGCTGCGCGCGACCTTGCCGATGGTGGTGCGCAGAACGTCCATGGCCGGCGAAGCGCCGAGCAGGCGTGCAGCCTGTTCGGTGGCGGGGCCGGGCGCAGGGCGTTCGGTGTTGTTGAGTTCCAGCGCGTGCTTGACCAGGCCGCGCAGCACCGAGATGTCCACCGGCTTGCTGACGAAGTCGAAGGCGCCGGCCTTCAGCGCTTCCACGGCCAGGTCCATGCTGCCGAATGCGGTGATCATCGCCACCGGTGTGCGCGGGTAGTGCTGGGCGATCTCGCTGACCAGCTCGATGCCGTTGCCATCCGGAAGGCGCATGTCGGTGATGCACAGGTCGTACGGGTTGCTGGCCAGCAGCTCGCGCGCTTCGGCCAGGTTGGCGGCAGTACTGATGCGCAGCCCCATGCGGCCGAGGGTCAGTACCAGCAGTTCGCGGATGTCGCGTTCATCGTCGACGACGAGGGCGCTGCGGGTTTCGTTCATGGGCGTGAAAGATAAACGAGGGGGCTGGAAGCGACAAATGTTTGACGCACAGATTTGGAATCAGGTGGGCAACAGCGTGTGCGGGCCGGGTAGCACCAGGCGGAAGCACGAGCCTCCTGCCGGCACCGGGATGTAGTCGAGCCGTGCCTGGTTGGCGCGGCACAACTCGCGGGCGATGTACAGGCCCAGCCCGGTGCCGTGCTCGGAGGTGGTGAAGAACGGACGGAACAGCTGTGCGGCCACGCTCTCGGGAATGCCGGGGCCACGGTCCATCACGTCGATCACCGCGCTGCGCTCGTGCTGCGCCACGCGCAGGCGCACCCGCGCCGGCTGCTGGCCGATGCGGCCGTACTTCAGTGCGTTGTGCACCAGCACGGTGAGCACCTGGTACAGGTGTTTGCTGTCGACCTGCGCCATCACCGCCGTGTCGCTGATGATCGGTTCGATGCTGTCGGTTTCCAGCGTCTGGCCCTGCTTGTACTCCACCACGAAGCGGCGCACGAAGGCGACCAGGTCGACGTTCTCGGGTGTGGCGCGCTCGCGCCGTGCCAGCCCCAGCACGCTCTCGACGATGCCGTTGGTGCGCTGGCATTGCTGGCGGATGATCTGCAGCAGGCGGCGGTCGCTTTCGTTGAAACCGGTGCCTTCCTCCAGCAGCTGCACGGCGTAGTTGATCGCCGCCAGCGGATTGCGGATTTCATGGGCGAGGCTGGCCGAGAAGCGGCCCATCGCCGACAGGGTGAGCGATTCGGCGCGCCGCGAGACCACGCTGGAGTCGTCCAGGAATACCAGCGCCAGTTCGCTGCCGGCCAGCAGGCGGGCGAAGCGCGGTTGCACTTCCGGCTGGTCGGGGTTGAGCTGCAGCGGCAGTTCGTCCTGCGCCCAGCCGTTGCGCCAGCGCTGCAGGCGGCGCGCCAGTTCCGGCGCGGCACTGGCCAGATCCAGGCGTCCCGTCTCACCGATGCCGTCGTTGTCGCCGAGCAGCATCGAGGCCGCTTCATTGGCCAGGGTGATGCGGTTGTCGGCGTCCACCACCAGCACGCCGGTGCGCATGCGGCGGATGATCAGTTCGTTGATCTGGAACAGGTTGGCCACTTCGTCGCCGCGCTGGTTGGCCAGCTGCTGGTTGCGGCGCGCGCGGTTGCCCACCTGGTAGCTGATGAAGGCCAGCGCCAGGTAGCTGGTGGCGAACATGGCCAGCTCGGCCAGCGTGCGGGTGGGATCACCGCCTTCGAGCACCTTCCAGAGGTATTCGGTACCGGTGGCCAGGCTGGCAGCGACCGCCAGGCCCAGGCCCCAGCTCAGCGGCAGCAGGGTGGCGGCAGCGGCGATGTTGAACAGCAGCGACATCGAGATGCCGGCGCTGGCACCGGGCAGGGCATGCGCCAGCAAGGTGGCGGCGATGATGTCCACCAGCACGCTGCTGACCACGATCGGGCGCAGCCAGCGTTCGTTGCGGCCGATCGCCAGGGCCAGCAGCGACAGCAGCAGATAGATCGCTGCGACGGTATCGGCCAGACGCGGGTGATGGGCCTCGCCGACCATGCCGGACAGGGGGCTGTAGAGCAGGCCGGCGATGACCGCGGCGATCAGCACCCGGTACAGCGCGAAGAAGTACAGCTCACGCCGCGGAATCGATTCGATGCGGTCGATCAATGAAGCACTGGGTGACACGCCGGAACTCCCCTTCTGGCTGCCTGGGTCTGGAATCTGCGGCGGCCCTGCCTGGCATCCCCTGAAGCCGGGCGGGTTCGTCGCTTCTATGTGGCCCGCGGTGGAAGCCGCCGGGCAGGCCCGACACTACACACCTTGGTTGACCAGTATAGGGCCCCCGGCAGGACGCCGCCGGAGCCGCCCGGATCGCGCATTTGGCCTGCCGTGGATACCGGTGGCCAACGCCGGCCCGGGCGCAACTGCCTGAATGGCGGTGGAAATCTGGCCGGGTGTGGCGTTTTGTACAGACTTCTTTGCGCCCCGGCGCCGGCTCGGCCACAATAGTGGGCCCGCCGCGGTCCATGCCGGCGCCCCGCCGGGGCCCTGAGGAATTGCGTGCGGTCGTTCCTATTCCCACGGTGACGCATGAATTTCCACGAATACCAGTCAAAACAACTGCTTGCCGAGTACGGCATCCCGGTCCCGGCCGGCAAGGTCGCTGCGACCCCGGACGAAGCGGTTGCCGCTGCCAACTCCCTGGGCCAGGGCCCCTGGATGGTCAAGGCGCAGATCCACGCTGGCGGCCGCGGCAAGGCTGGCGGCGTCAAGTTCTGCAAGACCACCGACGACGTGAAGGCCGCTGCGGCCAAGATGCTCGGCACCAAGATGGCCACCTACCAGACCGCTGGCGTTGAACTGCCGGTCAACCTGGTGCTGGTGACCACCGCCGGCGAGATCGTCAAGGAACTGTACCTGTCGGTGCTGGTCGACCGTGGCACCAAGACCATCACCTACATCGCCTCTTCGGAAGGCGGCGTGGAGATCGAGCAGGTCGCCGCTGAAACCCCGGAGCTGATCCACTCGCTGAACGTCGACTTCGTCGAAGGCGTGCAGGGTTACCACGGCCGTGATTTCGGCTTCAAGCTGGGCCTGACCGCCAAGCAGGCCGGCCAGTTCGCCAGCATCATGGTGAACCTGTACCGCCTGTTCAACGAAAAGGACCTGGCGCTGGTTGAAATCAACCCGCTGGCCATCCTGGACGACGGCAACCTGTACGCGCTGGACGGCAAGTTCGACAGCGACGACAACGCCGCGTTCCGCCAGAAGGCCCTGGTCGCCATGCGCGACAAGACCCAGGAAGATCCGACCGAAGTGATCGCTTCGGAGCTGGACATCAACTACGTCACCATGGACGGCAACATCGGCTGCATGGTCAACGGCGCAGGCCTGGCCATGGCCACCATGGACGTCATCAAGCTCAACGGCGGCGAGCCGGCGAACTTCCTGGACGTGGGCGGCGGCGCCAACAAGCAGCGCGTCATCGAAGCGTTCAAGCTGATCCTGTCCTCGGACAAGGTTGAAGGCATCTTCGTCAACATCTTCGGCGGCATCGTCCGCTGCGACATGATTGCCGAAGGCATCATTGCCGCCGTGAAGGAAGTGGGCGTCAAGGTTCCGGTCGTGGTGCGCCTGGAAGGCACCAACGTGGAAGAAGGCAAGCAGCTGCTGCGTGACAGCGGCATGGCCATCATCCCGGCTGACAACATCAACGATGGCGCCAAGAAGATCGTTGAAGCTGTCAAGAACGCTGCCTGATTCGACACCAAGGAATTCCCATGTCTGTTTTGATTAACAAGAACACCAAGGTGATCGTGCAGGGCTTCACCGGCCAGCAGGGCACCTTCCACGCCACTCAGATGATCGAGTACGGCACCCAGGTTGTTGGCGGCGTGACCCCGGGCAAGGGTGGCACCACCCACATCGACCTGCCGGTCTTCAACACCGTTGCCGACGCCGTGCAGAGCACCGGCGCCAACGCTTCGGTCATCTACGTGCCGCCGCCGTACGCGGCCGACGCGATCCTGGAAGCCGCTGCTGCCGGCATCAAGGTCATCGTCTGCATCACCGAAGGCATCCCGGTGCTGGACATGCTGCGCGTCAAGAACGTGCTGACCCGTTCGCATCCGGACACCGTGCTGATCGGGCCGAACTGCCCGGGTGTCATCACCCCGGGTGAGTGCAAGATCGGCATCATGCCGGGCCACATCCACCAGCCGGGCAAGATCGGCATCGTGTCGCGTTCGGGCACCCTGACCTATGAAGCGGTCAAGCAGACCACTGAAGTCGGCCTGGGCCAGTCCACCTGCATCGGCATCGGTGGTGACCCGATCAACGGCCTGAACTTCGTCGACTGCCTGAAGCTGTTCAACGAAGACCCGCAGACCGAAGGCATCATCATGGTTGGCGAAATCGGCGGTGACGCTGAAGAAGCCGGCGCCGAGTACATCAAGAACCACGTGAAGAAGCCGGTCGTCGGTTTCATCGCCGGTGCGTCGGCTCCGGCCGGCAAGCGCATGGGCCACGCCGGTGCGATCGCCTCGGGCGGCAAGGGCACTGCTGAAGGCAAGTTCGCCGCCATGGAAGCTGCCGGTGTTGTCACCGTCCGCTCGCCGGGCGACCTGGGCGCTGCCATCGCCAAGCTGGTGAAATAAGACCGCTTGTGTAGAGTCGAGCCATGCTCGACTGACGCTCTTGCTTCAAACAGAAAGGCCGCCTCCGGGCGGCCTTTCTGCGTCTGGCGCCCTGGCCATCCCGGCAAGCTCATCCACGCATGGCGTGGGTCTACTGAGCCGGGGCTGTCCACGCAGCGAGCGCGCCCGGCGCGCGCATGGCGCAGCGCTACAATGGGCACATTGCAACCACAGGCTGGATTCCCATGGCTTCGATCCGCATCGCGATGGCGCAGTTCGACTTCCCGGTCGGCGATGTCGCCGGCAACACCGAGCGCATCATCGAGATGATCGGCCAGGCGCGCGACGAGTACGGCGCCGAGCTGGTGATGTTCCCCGAGCTGGCGGTGAGTGGTTATCCGCCGGAAGACCTGCTGCTGCGCCCGGGCTTCCTGTACGAGTGCGAGCAGGCGATGGCCCGCATCGCTGCTGCCTGCCGTGGCATCACCGCCGTGGTTGGTTGGCCGCAGGCGGCCGGTGCGGTGGTCTACAACGCCGCCAGCGTGCTGCGTGACGGCCTGGTCGAGCAGACCTACCGCAAGCGCGAGCTGCCCAACTACGCGGTGTTCGACGAGCGCCGCTACTTCGATGTCGATCCGGATGGCGGCAGCTGCGTGTTCGAGGTCAACGGCATTCCGGTCGGCCTGCTGATCTGCGAGGACCTGTGGTTCGCCGAGCCGCTGGCCGACACCGTGCGCGCCGGTGCGCAACTCGTGGTGGTGCCGAATGCCTCGCCCTACGAGCGTGGCAAGCATGCCCAGCGCGATGCAGTGCTGGCCGCACGCACCCGTGAGAGCGGGGCGGCGATCGCCTACCTCAACGTGGTCGGTGGCCAGGACGCGCTGGTGTTCGACGGCGCCTCGGTAGTGGCCGATGGCGACGGTACCGTGCACCCGGCCGCCGCCGCCTTCGTCGACCAGTGGCTGGTGGTGGAGTACGACGGTGAAAGCCGCCGCTTCATGCCGCACGTGTGGATGGACGATGGCGACGAGAGCATGGACGCGCTGGCCTGGCGCGCAGTGACCCGTGGCATCCAGGACTACTGCCGCAAGAACGGCTTCAAGAAGGTGTGGCTGGGCCTGTCCGGCGGCATCGATTCGGCGCTGGTGCTGGCCATGGCCGTGGACGCGATGGGCGCGGAAAACGTCACCGCCGTGCGGTTGCCGTCGCGCTATACCGCGGGCCTGTCCAACGACCTGGCCGCCGAACAGTGCCAGGCACTGGGCGTGAAGCTGGAGGCGGTATCGATCGAGCCGGCGTTCAAGGGCCTGATGGAAGCGCTGGCGCCGATGTTCGAAGGCACTGCGCCGGACGTGACCGAAGAGAACCTGCAGTCGCGCAGCCGTGGCGTGATCCTGATGGCGCTGGCCAACAAGTTCGGTGGCCTGTTGCTGACCACCGGCAACAAAAGCGAATACGCGGTGGGTTACGCCACCATCTACGGCGACATGTGCGGTGGCTATGCGCCGCTGAAGGACCTGTACAAGACCGAAGTGTTCGGGCTGTCCAAGTGGCGCAACACCGTGGGCGGCGCGCCGGTGATCCCACCGGCCGTGATCAGCCGCCCGCCGTCGGCCGAGCTGCGCGAGAACCAGCTGGACCAAGATTCGCTGCCGGCCTATGACGTGCTGGACGGCATCCTGTACCGCTACATCGACCAGGAGCAGTCGCGCACGGAGATCGTTGCGGCCGGTTACGACGCGGCCGTGGTCGACCGGGTGCTGCGCCTGGTGCGCATCAGCGAGTGGAAGCGGCACCAGGCCGCGCCGGGGCCGAAGGTCTCGCGCCGGGCATTTGGCCGCGAGCGTCGTTACCCGATCAGCAACGGCTACAAGGGCTGAAGCTGCGGTTGGCGGGTAGTGCCGGCCGCTGGCCGGCAACCCGTTGGCCCCTCTCCGGTGGGTGCGGACCTTGGTCCGCACGGTGGTCGAAGATCATCCACGCATGGCGTGGATCTACTGGGCGTCCTCAAGCAGTTGTTCGAGGCTGGCAGTTTCCGCTGCGTCGTTGAAGCGTCCGTCCCCCAGCCGTGCCCGCACAAACGCCAGGCCATCCGCCGCCGCCGCGTCCAGCGTGCCGCGGTGGTCGACCGGGTAATGCCGGAACGCGACCGGCTCGCCTCGCAGGGCCAGGCCTGCGGCATACAGCAGGGTGGTCAGATAGGGCACATCGCGGTCCTCGCTGCCGTGGCCCAGCATCAGCGGTTGGCTGAAGCCGCGGCGCGGTACGCCGAGATAGTCGTACAGCACCGCCCAGATGCCCGGCACGCTGGTCAGCGGTGCAGTGAACATGCTGCCGGTATCCGCACCGTCCAGCGTGGTGGCCAATTCGCCCAGGCACTGTTCGCGTGCCACTGCCACGCGGGCGCGACCGGTGTCGCTGAGGACGCGGTCGATCTGTGGCGCAACCTGCAACAGACCGTCGAGCAGATACGCGTGATACGCGTTGAGCGCGCCAGGATTGGCGCTGCGGTTGTCCGGCTTCATCACCAGCGCGGTCAGCTCGACGGCGGTGGGCGTGCCGGTGGTGAAGCTGCCGCGGTAGTGCAGGGAAGGGCCACCATAGGTGGGCGCCAGATGCCCGGCTGTGAGGGCTGCAGCGCCACCCTGTGAATGACCAACCGAGACCCAGCGCGGCGACAGCGCTGCGTTGCCCAGGTACTGGCGGCTGGCCTTGACCAGGTCGATGGCATTGCGCGCGGCCGTGCGGACGTGCAGATAGGCATGCTCGCCGGGGCTGCCGAGCCCCTGGTAGTCCGCGGCGACCACCGCATAGCCCTGGGCCAGGAACTGATCGAGGAAGCGCCTGTCGCGTTCGGGTTGGTAGGGGCCGGACACCGAGGGCGCGCAGCGATCTGCGATGCCCTGGGTGCCGTGTGCCCAGGACACCACCGGCCAGCCGCCCGCTGGAGCCGCGCCGGCGGGCAGGTACAGCAGGCCGGTGCCTTCGGCCAGCTGGCCGCGAAGATCCGGGGTGCGGTAGTGGAGCTTGTAGGCCTGCGCAGCCTTGGACGGCACCCATGACGCGCGATAGGGGGCAGCAGACAGCAGATCGCCCGGTGCACCCGGTGCGGCAGCCAGGGGGGCCGAGGACAGCGCCAGCACGGCGGTGGCAAGGAGGCAGGCGAGGGGGCGGAAACGGCGGGGCGGTAGGGTCATGGGGCGCTCCTTCACGGCCGGGATGGCCGTTGCGCCGCAGTGTGGAGGGCGTCGCCGGAGCGGGATGCGACCGGCGTCGCATCCGCCGGGAATTCGTAGAATTCCTAGTGTCGTGGTCCATGGGCGTACGAACCATCCACGCATGGCGTGGATCTACCGACAAAGAAAAGGCCCCTTTCGGGGCCCTCTCTTACTTCTTTTCCAGTCGCGCGTTGCGCTGGCCGGTGCTGGCGGATTTCTCGCCGGCGAACGGGTTCAGCTTGCGGATCATCCACGGGTACTTCGGCCACTTGCCTTCCAGCCACGGGTGGTCCGGCTGGTTCAGCTGCAGGACGCGGCGGGCATCGTCGGCCAGGGTCTTGTTGCCCAGGTGGGTGTAGGAATCGGCCAGCACAGCCACGGCGTCGTACTGGAAGGCGCTCTGCGGGTAGGTTTCCAGCAGGTAGTTGGCGCGGCCGGCGGCCGAGACCCAGGCGCCGCGGCGCATGTAGTACAGGGCGTTGTCCAGCTCATGCTGGGCGAACACGTCACGCAGCTCCAGCATGCGCTGGCGCGCATCGGCGGCGTAGCGGCTGTTCGGGTAGCGGTCCACCACGATGTTGAAGTCCGAATACGCCTGGTGCGGCGTGGACAGGTCGCGGCGGCTGGCATCCAGAGACCATACGCGGCGCAGGAAAACCGTACTGCGGTTGGAGTTGGCCAGGCCGCGCAGGTAGTACAGGTACGCGATGTTGCGATGGGTCGGGTAGGTACGGATGAAGCGGTCGATGCTGGACACCGCGTCATCGTGCTTGCCGGCCTTGTACTGGGCGTAGGCGGTCTCGATCATCGCCTGCTCGGTGTACGGACCGTACGGATACTGGGCCACCAGGCGGCGGAAGCTGGCTTCGGCGCCGCTCCAGTTGCCACCCTGCATCAGCTTGTGGCTCTTCTCGTACAACTGTTCGACCGGCGTCCCTTCATCGGGGCGATCGCCCTTCTTGGCACCACGGTGGCAGCCGGTGGCGGCGATGACCAGCACCAGCAGCAGGGCGGTGAGGCGGACGGGCGCGGAGAGCATGGCGGAGCGTCGGATCATGGGGTCGAGGCGGGACGCGGCTGGAATACGAAGGGTCGATGATAGCCTAGTGTCCTGTCCAGCGACTGAAACCGGCCGCCGGGACCCCAAAATTTCAAAGAATGCCCCCTGCCATGTCTGAACAACCCTCTGAATCGGCCCGCCAGGCCATCGTCCCCGACACCGCTGCCGGCCGTCGTTTCGACGCCGTGGTGGCCGAACTGTTCCCCGAATACTCGCGTTCGCGCCTGACCGAGTGGATCAAGGCCGGTGAGGTGCTGCTGGACGGCGCCCAGGTGCGCCCGCGCGATCCGCTGCGCGGCGGCGAGCTCGTGACCTTCAATGTGGTGCTCGAGACCCAGACCGACGCCCAGCCGGAGGACATCCCGCTGGACGTGCTGTTCGAGGACGAGCACCTGCTGGTGATCAACAAGCCGGTCGGCCTGGTGGTGCACCCGGGCGCGGGCAACCACAGCGGCACCCTGGTCAACGCCCTGCTGTTCCGCGACCCGTCGGTGGCGGTGCTGCCGCGCGCCGGCATCGTGCACCGCCTGGACAAGGACACCAGCGGCGTGATGGTGGTGGCCAAGACCCTGGAAGCGCAGACCGCACTGGTCGAGCAGCTGGCCGCGCGCGACGTGCACCGCCAGTACCTGGCCATCGTGATGGGTGCGCTGGTGGCCGGCGGTACCGCCGATGCCCCGATCGACCGCCACCCACGCGACCGCCTGAAGATGGCCGTGCGCGAGGATGGCAAGGAAGCGATCACCCATTACCGACTGCGCGAGCGCTTCCGTGCGCACACCGCGCTGGAGTGCCGCCTGGAAACCGGCCGTACCCATCAGATCCGCGTGCACATGGCGCATGTGCGCCATCCGATCATTGGTGACCCGCTGTACGGCGGTGCGCTGAAGCTGCCCAAGGGCGCCAGCGATGAGCTGGTAGCCGCGCTGCGCGGCTTCAAGCGCCAGGCCCTGCACGCCGAGACCCTGGAGTTCACGCACCCGATCACCGGTGAGCCGGTGCGCAACACCGCGCCGGTGCCGGACGACATGCTGCACCTGATGAAGGTGCTGCGCGAAGACAGCGAAGCCTTCGCCGCACGCGAGCGGGACCGCTGGTGATGGCCGCCGCGTTGCCTTTGCTGCAGGCGGACTGGCCGGCGGCTCCGGGCGTCCATGCGCTGACCACGCGTCGGCACGGTGCGGGCATTTCGCCGGCGCCGTTCGCGCAGTTCAACCTGGGCAACCGGCACGCGGCCGATGGTGATACCCCGGCCAACGTGGAGCACAACCGGCAGCTGCTGCAGCAGGGGCTGGCGCTGCCGTCGGCACCGCACTGGCTGCGCCAAGTGCACAGCAGTACCGTGCTGCGCTTCACAACGCCGCCGGTGCCAGGCGCAAGCGAACCGGTGGCCGACGCTGCGGTGACCTCGGTGCCCGGCGTGGTGCTGGCGATCCTGACCGCCGACTGCCTGCCGGTGGTGTTCGCCGCTGCCGACGGTAGCGAGGTGGGCGCCGCTCACGCTGGATGGCGCGGGCTGGCCGACGGCATGCTGGAGGCCACCGTGGCCGCCATGCAGACCCCGCCCGCGCAGCTTCGCGCGTGGCTGGGCCCGGCGGCCGGGCCGGCCGACTACGAGATCGGCGAAGAGGTCTTCCACGCCTTCGTCGGCCATGATCCGGCGGCCGAGGCGGCGTTTGTGGCGACACGCCAGGGGCACTGGAAGGTGGACCTGTTCGCCCTGGCACGTCAGCGCCTGCAGGCGGCGGGCATGGACCCGGCGCAGGTGTATGGCGGCACGGTGTCGACGATGGCCGATCCCGACCTGTATTCGCACCGGCGCGACCGTCGCACCGGGCGCATGGCGACCCTGGCCTGGATCGCGCCCTGACCACGCCGTTGTTCACGCGCGTGCTGGGGCCGGCCTTCGCCACCCTGGCCGCGCCGGTGCAGGCGCTGCATGCCGCGCCGTTGCCTTGCCGCTACGTGGGACAGGCGCGCATCCTGAGAGGGCGACACTGGCTGGTGCCGCTGCTGGCCGCGTTGGCGCAGTTGCCGAAGGACGGCGACGCGCTGCCCACCGAAGTGGCGTTCAGTGCACACGGGCAGGGCGAGCAATGGGCGAGGCGGTTTGGCCGCTGGCCGATGGTGTCGCGGCTGTGGGCGCACGAAGGGTACCTGCGCGAGCAGTTGGGCGCGGTGCGCTTCGAATTTGATCTGCAGGCCCGCGAGGGTGGCATCGACTGGTCGGTGCGGCGGGTCTGGGCGTTCGGGCTGCTGCCGCTGCCGAAGCGCTGGTTCGGCGGCGTGCGATGTCGCGAAGCGTCGCACGGCCAGCGCTACACTTTCCTGGTCGATGTGACCTTGCCCTGGGCCGGAGCCCTGATCCGCTATGAAGGCTGGCTCGAACCGCAGTGATTCCGCCGCCGAGGCCGGCAGCGCGGTGATCGTTTTCGATGGCGTATGCGCGCTGTGCAACCGCTGGGTGCGCTTCCTGCTGCGTTTCGATCGCAAGGGGCGCTACCGCTTTGCGGCGATGCAGGGCGCGCAGGGCAGCGCGATGTTGCGCGCGCACGGGCTGGACCCGCAGGACCCGATGTCGTTCCTGCTGCTGGACGCACAGCGCGCCTGGACCGATACCGATGCGATCCTGCGCGTGCTGGCGGGGCTGGGCGGCGCCTGGCGCCTGACCGGTGCATTGCGCGTGCTGCCGCGCAGCTGGCGTGATGCCGCGTACCGCGCGCTGGCCCGCAACCGCTACCGCTGGTTCGGGCGGCATGACGCCTGTTACCTGCCCGCACCGGAGCAGGCCGCGCGGTTCCTGGATTGAAGAAAAAAGGGGACGGAGGGGATTAAGTCGTTTGTGCACAAACGACTTAATCCCCTCCGTCCCCTTTTTCCCTCAACCTTCCAGCGCGTCCAGATAGCTGCGGCGCCAGTGGTTGATGTCGTAGGTGCGCAGGTGCTCCATCATCGCGTGCCAGCGTTCCTTGCGCCTGCGCAGCGACATCGTTGCCGCGGTGGCGATGGCGTCGGCCACGCCGTCCAGATCATGCGGGTTCACCAGCAGCGCCTGCTTGAGTTCGTCGGCGGCGCCGGCCAGCAGCGACAGCACCAGCACGCCGGGGTCGTCCGGGTCCTGCGAGGCCACGTACTCCTTGGCTACCAGGTTCATGCCATCGCGCAGCGGCGTGACCAGGCCCACTGCCGCCGCCCGGTAGAAGCCGGTCAGCGTGGCATGGGTGAAGTTCTGGTTGACGTAGCGCAGCGGCGTCCAGTCCGGTTCGGCGTGGCCACCGTTGATGTGCCCGGCGATCTGTTCCAGCTGGCTGCGCAGCTGCCGGTACTCGGTGACATCGCCGCGCGAGACCGGGGCGATCTGCAGATAGGTCAGCGAGCCGCGCTGATCCGGATGGCGCTCCAGATAGCGCTCGAAGCCGAGGAAGCGTTCGGGCAGGCCCTTGGAATAGTCCAGGCGATCCACGCCGATCGCCAGCTGGCGATCACGCAGGCTGTTGCGCAGGTTCTTCACAGCGGCCTTGGTGGCGGCGGTGCCAGCCTGTCGCGCGATCAGCTCGGTGTCGATACCGATCGGGAACGCCGCCGCACGGAAGCGGCGCCCGCCCGGTGCTTCCAGCTCGCCGTTTTCGAGCACGCGGCCGCCGCCGAACAGGCGCAGGTAGGTCTGGAAGCGATCGGCGTCGCGCTGGGTCTGGAAGCCGACCAGATCGTAGGCGTACAGCGCGGAGAACAACCGAAGGTGGTCGGGCATGGCCTGCAGCAGGTCGGCCGACGGCATCGGGATGTGCAGGAAGAAGCCGATGCGGCAGCCGATGCCACGCTCGCGCAGCAGCGCACCAAGCGGGATCAGGTGGTAGTCGTGGATCCAGACGATGTCGTCCTCGCGCAGCAGCGGCGCGAGCTTGTCGGCGAACAGCGCGTTGACCTTATGGTAGGTCTCGCGGGTGCCCCGGTCGTAGTCGACCAGATCCAGACGGAAGTGCAGCAACGGCCAGAGGGTGCGATTGGCGAAACCGTTGTAGTAGCCATCGACCTCGCGCTTGCTCAGGTCGAGGGTGACGAATTCGATATCGCCATCCTTCTGCGTGTGCAGCGTGCCGCTGCCGTCGCGCACGCTCTTGCCGCTCCAGCCGAACCACATGCCGCCACGTTCCTTCAGCGCGGCCAGCAGGCCCACCGCCAGGCCGCCGGCGCGGTTCTCGCCCGGCACCGCCACGCGGTTTGAAACCACCACCAGACGACTCACGATGCCTCCTGCCAGGACCGCGACAGGCGCATTGCGGCGGTGATCAGGCCGACGTGCGAATAGGTCTGCGGGAAATTGCCCCAGGCCTCGCCGCTGTCGAAGGCCAGATCCTCCGACAGCAGGCCAAGATGGTTGCGCTGCTTCAAGAGCAGCTCGAACATCCCGCGTGCTTCGTCCATGCGCCCAATCGCCGCCAGCGCATCGATGTACCAGAAGGTGCAGATGGTGAAGCTGGTTTCCGGCTCACCGAAGTCATCCGGTGCAACATAGCGGTACAGCGAGTTGCCATGCTTTAGGTCGCGGCCGATGGCGTCGACGGTGGCGATGAAACGCGCATCCATCGCGTCGATGAAGCCGATGTCGGCCAGCAGCAGCAACGAGGCATCCAGCCGATGGCCACCAAAGGTATCGGTGAAGTGGCCCAGCTCCTCGCTCCAGGACTCGGCCATGATGCGCGCATGGATGGTGTCGGCACGCTCGCGCCAGTAATGGGCGCGGTCATCGCGCTTCAGGCGCACGGCGATCTTGCACAGGCGATCGCACGCTGCCCAGCACATCGCGCTGGTGTAGGTGTGCACCTCGGTGCGGCCGCGGAATTCCCACAGGCCGGCGTCGGGTACGTCGTGCAGGGCGAACGCCTGTTCACCCAAGGGTTCCAGGCGGGCGAAGGTGTGCGCATCGCCCGGGTCCTGCAGGCGGCGGTCGAAGAACAACTGCGTGGACGCCAGCACCACGCTGCCGTAGACATCGTGCTGGCGCTGCACCCAGGCCAGGTTGCCGCGCCGCACCGGGCCCATGCCACGGTAGCCGGACAGGCTGGGTACTTCGTCCTCGTCCAGCTTGGCCTCGAAGCCGATGCCATACAGCGGCTGCAACGTGCCATCGGTGGTGGCCAGGTTGAAGATGTAGCCGAGGAACTGTTCCATCGTGCGCGTTGCGCCGAGGCGGTTCAGTGCGCGCACCACGAACGCGGCATCACGCAGCCAGCAGTAACGGTAGTCCCAGTTGCGCACGCTGCCGGGCGCTTCCGGAATGGAGGTGGTCATCGCCGCGATGATCGCGCCGCTGTCCTCGTACTGGCACAGCTTCAGGGTGATCGCACTGCGGATCACCGCGTCCTGCCATTCCAGTGGAATGGACAGGTAGCGCACCCATTCGCGCCAGTAGTCGCGGGTGCGCTGGAAGGCTTCCTGCACATAGCCACTGATCGAGCGGTTGAGCGATTCATCCACGCCCAGGATCAGGTGGATGGGATGGTTGAGCACGAACGGCAGGCCATCGCGGATGAAGCGCACCGGCACGTCGGTGGTCAGCCGCAGCACGTGTTCGGGCAGGATCCAGCGCACGTGGTTGCTGCCCCAGGTGGACTCGGGCACGCGTGCGCCCCAGTCGGCCAGTGGCCGTGCGTGCACGGTGATGCGTGGGCTGCCGGCCAGTGGTCGTACCTGCCGGATCAGGCTGACCGGCCGGTAGAAACGGTCGTTCTGGCGCCAGCGCGGGGCGAAATCAAGGATTTCCAGTTCACCACCGTGCGCGTCGCGCAGCACGGTACGCAGGATCGCGGTGTTGGTCAGGTATTCCTGCTCGCTGCTCGCGAAGTCCTCCAGCTCGATGGCGAAGTCGCCACCGGTCTGCTGGTTGGGGCCGAGCAGGGCACAGAAGGTGGGGTCGCCGTCGAAGGTGGGCAGGCAGCTCCAGACAACGCGGGCACGTTTGTCGACCAGGGCGCCGAAGCTGCCGTTGCCGACCACGCCCAGATCAAGATCGGGTTGGGTCATCACGCGGTACATCTCGGTTGCGGCCGTGGGGTGGCCGGGTCAATAGGCATTCTCACGCAGCCAGGCGTGCACGCTGCGTATGTCGGGCAGCGCGAACACGGCTTTGCTGGGTTCCCGTTCGCCCACCAGTACGCTCCAGCCATGCTGGCCATTGGCGGCGTCGAAGCCGAACTCATCGGTCAGGTCATCGCCGAGGAACACCGGCAGGCGGCCGCGGAACGGCAGGTACTGCATCATCCGGCGCACGGCACGGCCCTTGTCGGTGCCGACGGGAACGAATTCGACCACATGGTCGCCGGGCTGCAGGCGGTAGCTGGCACGGCCACGCACATGGCGGTCGGCGAAGGCGCGCACATCACTTGCCGCGTGCGGCGCACCGCGCCAATGCAGCGCCAGGCCGACGCCCTTGTCTTCCACCAGCACGCCGGGATGGCCATGGGCGAAGCGCATCGCCTGCTGGTGCAGCGCGTGCAGCCACTCGGCGGTGTCGTCGTCGTGTTCGTCGCGCAGAACGCGACCGTCTTCGCCGCGCAGTTCGTGGCCATGCAGGCCGGCGGCGGGCAATTTCAGGGGAGCGAACAGTTGATCCAGCTGCTCAAGCGGGCGACCACTGACCAGTGCCACAGCACCTTCCAGGCGGTCGCTGATGCGGCCGATGGCTTCACGCACATCCGGCAGCAACTGCACGGCATCCGGGCGTGCAGCGAATTCGATCAGGGTGCCGTCGACATCGAGGAACAACGCGCAGGCGTCATCCAGCAATGGCGGTGGCGGACGCAGGGGGAGCGGTTCAGCCATGACGCCCAGCTTGCCAGCGTGGGCGTGTACGTGGGGTCGAGGGCAGGCTACGGATTGGGTAGTGGCGG
>NZ_JAWIRR010000050.1:14280-17385 GCF_036320065.1 Stenotrophomonas sp. SMYL8 | reverse complement strand
GGTCGCGGCGGCGTTGCCGCAGGTCGTGGCGCAGGGCCTGGCGCGGGTCGGTCATGGCAGCGTGCGGCAAGGATCAGCCGTCATTGTGCCGGAAAGAACAAGGGCGACGCCCGAAGACGCCGCCCTTGCTGGAATATTGCATTCTCCGCAATGTCGATGCATGCGAAACGACCTTGAACCCGGGGGCTCAAGTGGGAACGCTGGAGAACCATCGGGCTTCCCGCTACAAGGCGGACCTGCACTCCCGGCGCTGTCGCGCTCCCGGTGTCGTTCTTAAGGGACAAGGCGAATGTTTGCACATGCCGTCGAGTACCGCAGAGAACGCGTGGCCATTATAGCCAGCACGCAGGATCTGGATAGGCCGTTCGTCGGCAACAGTCCGTGCCAATTCAGATATGAGAAAAGGGGACGGAGGGGGATTAAGACGTTTCCGGCACGGAAGGGGCGAATGCGCCTTGATTCCCTCCGTCCCCTCTTCTACGGGGTGCCGTCAATCGCACGGTCCAGGCGCCGGTTCAGGTCGGCCAGCGTCTGCTGCAGCGCCACCGCCTGGCGGGCGTTCTCGTCGCGCAGCAGCTGCAGTTCATGGGCCAGGTTCAACGCCGCCAGCACGGCGACGCGGTCGACCGCGGCCATGCGGTTGCTGCCGCGGATTTCGCGCATGCGCGCGTCGAGCAGGCGCGCGGCCGCCATCAGGCTGTCGCGTTCATCGCCGCCGACACCCACGGTGTATTCACGATCGAGGATGCGGACACTGACCGGTTCGGCGCTCATGTGTGCTGCTCCAGGGATTTGAGCCGGCTGATCATTGCTTCCACCCGCGAGCGTGCCTGCTCGTTCTTGGCCAGCAGCGTGGAACGCTCGGCCACCAGCTGTTCCTGCTGGTGGCGCAGGCTGCGGTTCTCCTCGGCCAGGCGCTGGTTGCGTTCAAGCAACGCTTCCACGCGGGCAGCGAAGTCCTGCAGCTGGGCAAGGGGATCGGCGGGTTCCATACGGGCACGATAGGCAAGCCGGGTAAGGGCGGTCAAGCGTTGTCGCAGCAAGGCCTGACGGTCGCAGAGAGGATGCCGTCGGGTTGCTACACTACGGGGTCTCACGGGCGCGCGCGTGCGCGCCCCGGGTTTCCTTTCCGAACGAGCCGCACGATGACCGAACTTCCCTCCGTCGACGACGTTACCCGCGCCAGCCAGGAACTGGGCCTGGGCGCCACCGCTGCCGAGCTGCACGGCGCACTGTGCGGCTGGCTGGCCGCCGGTGGTGCCCCCGGCAATGATTGGCCGGCGCGTGTGCTGGCCGACGACAACCTGCCGCCGGTGGCCGCCGACAGCGTGCTGGGGCAGCTGCTGCAGGTCACCATCAAGCAACTGGAAGACCGCGATTTCGCCTTCGAACTGCTGCTGACCGATGGCGACGACGTGTCCGCGCAGGCTGATGCCATGTTCAGCTGGACCCGTTCCTTCCTGGGCGGCTTCGGCCTGGGCAGCGGCGGCCGCCGCCCGACCCTGTCCGAAGAGGGCGAAGAAGCGCTGACCGACATGGCCAGCCTGGCGCGTGCCTCCAGCGAGGATTTCGAGGCCGGTGGCGATGACGATGACGAAGCCCTGTCCGAGATCGAGGAATTCATCCGCGTGGCGGTGTTGCTGCTGCACGGTGACGTGGTGCTGGCCTCGCGCCATCGGCAGCGCCTGAACTGATGGACATCAAGCAGCGCACCGGCATCGCGGCCGGCGAATACAAGCGTCGGCGCCGCCAGCTGATGGACATGGCCGGCGAGGATGCGATCCTGGTGCTTCCCGCCGCGGCCGAGAAGGTGCGCAGCCTCGATACCCATTACCCGTTCCGGCAGGATTCGGACTTCCAGTACCTGAGCGGCTTCCCGGAGCCGGAAGCGGTGCTGGTGTTGATCCCGGGCCGCCGCCACGGCGAGGCCATCCTGTTCTGCCGTGAGCGCGATGCCGAGCGCGAGGCCTGGGACGGCAGCCGCGCCGGCCAGGAAGGCGCGGTGGCGCAGTACGGCATGGACGATGCGTACCCGATCGACGATCTGGACGACATCCTGCCGGGCCTGCTGGAAGGGCGTTCGCGCGTCTATTACCACTTCGGCCGCGACGCCGATTTCGACCTGAAGCTGATCGGCTGGGTCAACCGCGTGCGTTCGCAGGTGCGCCACGGCGCGCAGCCGCCGCATGAGTTCCTGGAGCTGGGCCACCTGCTGCATGAGCAGCGCCTGTTCAAGTCCGGCGCCGAAGTGGGGCTGATGCACCACGCCGCGCAGATCAGTGTACGTGCGCATCTGGCAGCAATGAAGGCGGCCAAGGCAGGCATCCACGAGTACGAACTGCAGGCGGAGCTGGAACGCGTGTTCCGCGCCAACGACGCGGTGCCGGCCTATTGCAGCATCGTCGGTGCAGGTCGCAACGGCTGCATCCTGCATTACCGCGACAACAACGCACGTTCGCGCGATGGTGAGCTGGTGCTGATCGACGCCGGTGCCGAATACCGCGGCTATGCCAGCGACATCACCCGCACGTTCCCGGTGAATGGCCGCTTCAGCGCCGAGCAGCGCGCGCTGCATGACCTTGTCGGTGACGCGCAGGCCGCGGCACTGGCCCAGGCCAAGCCGGGCGTGGCTTACGAGATGGGTCACCTGGCGGCGGTGCAGACCCTGACCGAAGGCCTGCTGCGGCTGGGCCTGCTGAAGGGCACGCTGGAAAAGAACCTGTCCGAGGGCCTGTACCAGCGTTTCTACCGGCACAAGACCGGGCACTGGATCGGCATGGACGTACACGACGTGGGTGACTATCGCCTGGCCGGCGATTCGCGCCTGCTGGAGCCGGGCATGGCATTCACCATCGAGCCGGGGCTGTATATCGGCGTGGACGATACGACGGTGGAACCGCGCTGGCGCGGTATCGGCATCCGTACCGAGGATGACGTGCTGATCACCGATGACGGGCATCGCGTGCTGACCGAAGGTCTGGCGCGCAGCGCTGACGAGATTGAAGCGGTGATGGCGGGGTAAGGGGTTTCGGCAGGGCTTGCAGCCCTGCACCCGCAGAGGCAACAGCCAAAGCCAAGGCCAAAGCGGGCTATCCGTGGGATGGC
>NZ_JAWIRR010000050.1:0-14270 GCF_036320065.1 Stenotrophomonas sp. SMYL8 | reverse complement strand
CGGGCCCCGCCTTCGACAGGTTCACGCGGCTGTTGGTGGGTGCCGACCGTTGGTCGGCACATCTGTCAGATATCGAATGAATCCTCCAAGCATGGCGTGGATCTACTGGCGACTGCGGCCGTTGGAACGCGCGGCTGTTGGTAGGTGTCGACCTTGGTCGACACAGAGCGAGCGCAGCGAGCGACCCGCTTCTGCTTTTCTTTTTCTTTTCCGTGGTTGAACGCGGCAGGAAACTGTCAGAGGCGGGGCTTTTGACTTCTGCGACCAACCACGAGGGGCTCAGCCGTTGGCCGCCGCAAACTCCGGCCGTGTCAGGTTGTCCGCTTCGCCCTCGGTGCACAGCACTTCGTCTTCGATGCGGATGCCACCATACGGACGGAAGAAGTCCACGCGGTCCCAGTTGATCGCATCGCCATGGCCGGCGTCCTTCACTTCGTTCAACAGCATGTCGATGAAGTACAGGCCCGGCTCGATGGTCACCACCATGCCCGGTTCCAGCACGCGGGTCAGGCGCAGGTACGGGTGGCCCGCCGGGCGCTCGATGCGGCCGCCTTCGTCGCTGGCTGCGAAACCGGCCACGTCGTGCACCTGCAGACCGATCAGGTGGCCGATGCCGTGCGGGAAGAACGCGGCGCTGACGCCGGTTTCCACTGCGGTCTGCGGCGAGACCTTGATCACGCCGAAGTCCTTCAGCACGCCCATCAGCGAAAGATGTGCGTCCACGTGCAGCTGCTTGTAGTCGAAGCCCGGGCGCACCGCTGCGCACATCTGCTGCTGGGCAGCGTCGACGGCGGCGATCATCGCGGCGAACTCGTCGTGGCCCTGCGCGGCGTAGGTGCGGGTGATGTCGCTGGCGTAGCCGTGCGCGCTGGCACCAGCATCGATCAGGAAGCTGCGCAGCGGCTGCGGCGCCTTGCGGCCCAGCTCGGTGTAATGCAGCACGGCGGCATGTTCGTTCAACGCCACGATGTTGCCGTAGGGCAGCTCGTTGGCGTCCTGGCCGACGGCCTGGCAGTACGCCATGTGGATGCTGAACTCGTCGGCGCCGTTGCGGAACGCGGCTTCGGCGGCACGGTGGCCGCGCACGCCCAGCACCTGCGCCTGGCGCATCAGCGCGATTTCATACGGCGTCTTGCTGCCGCGGTGCCATTCCAGGTAGTTCACCACCGGCGCCGGGTTGTTCGGCACGTAGTTGCCCAGCGTGCTCTGCGGCTCGCCGAGGATCGCGCAGCGCGACGGGTCGGCCGGCAGCAGCGCCAGCGCCTCTTCGGGCTTGCGGATGATGTGGATGTCGAAGTGCTCCACCCACCAGCCGCTGGGTGCGTCCGGTACCACGTGCCAGTAATCGAACGGCTGGTGGAAGATCACCGCCGGGCGCTTGCCGGGGGTGAATACGATCCAGCTGTTGGGCACGCGGGTCAGCGGCAGCCAGGCCTTGAACTGCGGATTCACCGCATACGGGTAGTCGCGGTCGTCGAACACCTGGTAGTGCAGGGTGCCGCTGGGCACCACCAGGTGATCGAAGCCGCCGCGGGCCAGCGCCTGTTCGGCACGTCGGCACAGCACGGCCAGGTGGTCGGAATACAGGGCGCCGGGGTCTTGCTGGATCATTGCGGTGGCTCGACACGGGAAACGGCCCTAGATTCTGCCGCATACCGCGAAAAACCGCTGTGCCGGAACCGGCACTCAGACCGTCGAAACCGGTCCCTCGTCGCTGTCCTCGCCCACCCACTGGCGCAGCAGCTGCCGATGCTCACGTGACAGGGTCAGGAAGCGGAAGCCGGTCCAGCTCTGGCCGGGAACGTGTGCGGGCTCGCTCCACAGCAGGTGCACGCCCACATCGATGGCCTGCTGGCGGCCATCACCCAGTGGCAACGGGAAGCGCAGCTGGTACAGCGCATCCTCGCGCAGCGGCACGCTGGCCAGCATCAGCATGCCGGTTTCGGAGACATTGCCGAGGCGCCCGACCACGCACTCGCGCATCTGGTCGGTGACCGGCACCAGGTCCGAGACCTGGCGGCGCGGCGCGCGGCGGGTGTCCTGCGGCGGTACGGCTTTCATGCGGGGGTCTCCTGTGCGCGGCCCGTGGCCAGTGCGCGCAGCGCACCAAGGCTGGCTTCCCAGGCGCGGTCGACCAGCCGGCCCTTGTCTTCGGTGACCAGTTGCGCGCGCCCGGCACTGATCTGCCGTGCCAGCGTATCCAGGTCGGTATCGGTGATCTTCTGCCCGCGTGGATTGACGAACAGGGCGTGGCCGGTCAGCAGGCTGTACCAGGACAGGCGCTGGCGGCGCAGCGTGCCATCACCGGTATCGATGTCGAACCAGCTGCCGAACGGCAGCGTGGACAGCTGCTGGTAGGCAGCTTCTTCGGCACTGCTGCGGGGCGTTGCAGGTGCCGTGCCGGTGGGCGTGCCGGCGTGTTCGCCCAGGCGTGCACGTGCCTTCAGGCGGGCACTGAGTTCGGTACGCGAGGTGCTTTCATCCTCGCCGCCGGGCGTGGCCAGCCTGCGCGCGACGGCGGCGGCTTCCTCGGCGTGGTAGCCGACCTGCAGCAGTGCGGCCTCCACGTCCGCTGCCAACGCGGTATCGGTGCCGCCGGGGGCGTCGATGGCCTGTGCGGTGATGGCAGCGATGCGCTCGGTCTGTTGCAGGCGTTCCTGCCACTGTGGCGAATCATCGCCATGGCGCAGGCGGGTGAGGGTCAGTGCATCGGCCCAGGCCTGGCGCAACAGGGTCTGCACGAAGCGCGGTGGCGACTGCGTGTCGCAGCACTGGTCGATCTGTGCGGTGGCCTGGCGACGGGCCAGTTCCAATCGTTCCTTGCCGCGCGCGGCTTCCACGTGGCGGCGCTCGGCCAGTTCGGCACGATGGGCCGCCGCGCGCTGGTGCTGCTGCACGTCTTCGTTGGCGGCGGCAAAGGCCTCCGGTGCGCGCGCATCCTGCCCCAGCAGGCCCTGCACGCTCTGCGCCATGCGCTGCAGCAGCTGTGGGTCGACGTCATCGTCGCCCAGCCAGTTGGCGCCGACTTCGGCAATCTGGTTGAGCAGCTCGCGCGCCGGGTGCTCGTCACGTACGAAGAAGCCCGGATCGGCCATTGCCGCACGTGCCAGGGGCACCTGCAGGCGGGCCAGCAGGGCGGCCGGCACCGGATCGGGACGCTGCTGCTGTTGCACCTGCTGCATCAGCATGCGCAGCAGGTCCAGGTTGTCCCGATCGTGACTGCCCAGCTGGGCCTGCGCACCATGCTCGCTGCGCAGCTGCGCGACCACGGCGGCCTGCAGGTCGGCCACGCCGGTTGCCGCACTGGACTGAGCCTGCAGGCGCGCGAGTACCGCGTCGACTGCCGCACTGGGCACTGCGCCACTGTTCGCCGGGGAAGGGCTGGCGTGCCGGGCCTGCTGCAGCAGCTCATGCAAAGCACTGCCGGTGGATGTGGTCACGCCCGGCGTGGCGGGGCCGGCTGCGCCACCCTCGTGGAAGGCGTCCTGTACCAGGCTGGACCAGGAGCCGGCCGGTGCCGAACCGTTCCAGCCGGTCAGGGGGGCCGCGCTGCGCTTGGCCGGCTGCGTGGTGCGGCCGCCACCCACCGACTGGGTGATGATCCGCCGCGTGCTCGACGAGCGTGCCAGGTAGGGGGTGTAGACCAGCCCAGGCAGTACGCCGGACTGGGCCAGCAGCGCATTGGCACGGTCAAGGATATCGCCCAGCCGTTCCAGCACCTGTCGTTCGAAACTGCGATACAGCGCCAGCTGCACCTCGACGCTCAGCGCGTCCTGTTCGGCAATCCGGCGCACCATCGCGCACAGTGCCTGCGGCGCCAGCGGCAGGGTGTCGGCCTCGAAGGCCGGCGCCGCCGCCAGTACCCCCAGGCGTTGGCCGAGCAGGTTCAGTGTGTTGGTTGAACGCAGGGTTTCGCGCCGCACCATCTCGGTCAGCAGCAGGTCGCGATCCACTTCGTGCTCATCAACCAGCGACAGCCCGAGCATGCCCGGCAGCGCTGGCGGCGTAGCACTGGTGCTGACACCGTTGGCCGGTTCGCGCAACCGTGCGAGGGCGTCGGCAACGGCATCGAGCATGCGGTCGGCGAAGTGGCCAGCGAAGGCGTGCAGCTGTCCACGCTGGGCCATCAGTTCGGCCTGCTGCTGCGGATTGCGTGCGCGATCGGCGTCGTGCAGCAGGGTCTGCTCCAGCGCTTCGACAGTAAGGATCAGGGGCGCGGCCAGCGTCTGCCGGCACAGGCCGATCAGCGCGCCCAGCAGCTCACGTACCCGCGGTGGCAGGTCGCTGGCGGCCAGGCGGTTCTTGTCGGCAGGAGTGATGGAAAAGACAGCTGACATCGGCAGGCGGTATCCGGATTCCCGCGGATCGATCTGGTGAATCTACCGTGTCGGCCGCTGTCGGCGCTACTTTAGGGCGAATGTGCATCCCATTCGCCAGGCATGGCCCGACCGATGAACGGTAGTGGCGGGCGCGGGGCGGGCCGGGCGGGGGGCCGGCCGCGCGCCGGCCACTACCCCCTGTCAGGCGAGGATCACTCCTCCAGGAACAGGCTCACCACATCGTTGGTGAAGCGGCGGCCCAGTTCGGTCGGCTGCACATGGCCATCGGTCACGTCCAGCCAGCCGTGCTGCACGGCCTCGGCCAACGGTGCATCCAGCACGCTGCGCGACAGCCCGGTACGCGACTCGAAATCGCGCAGGCCGAAGCCTTCGTGCAGGCGCAGCAGATTCAGCATGTACTCGAAGGGCAGGCGCTCAGGCGCGATCACATCGTCACCCCCGAACGAGGCCGGGGTGCCCGCGCTGTCCAGATAAGCCTGCGGATGCTTCAGCTTCCAGCGTCGCAGCAAGTGTTCCTCGGCGCCCGAGCTGATCTTGCCGTGCGCGCCGGCACCGATGCCCAGGTAATCGCCGAAGCGCCAGTAGTTCAGGTTGTGCGCGCTCTGCCGGCCAGGGCGTGCGTAGGCGCTCACCTCGTACTGGCCGAAACCGGCCTGCGCCAGCAGCGCCTGGCAGTGTTCCTGCATGTCCCAGGCGTTGTCTTCATCGGGAATGCCCTGCGGCGGCCGCGCGAAGAACACCGTGTTCGGTTCCAGGGTCAGCTGGTAGTGCGAGATGTGTGCCGGCTGCAGCGCGAACGCGCGTTCCAGATCAGCCTCGGCACCGGCCAGGGTCTGTTCCGGCAGCGCGTACATCAGGTCGATGTTGAAGTTGTCGTAACCCGCGTCCTGCGCCATCTTCACCGCGCGCTCGGCTTCGCCACTGTCGTGGATGCGGCCCAGGCGCTTGAGCATCGCATCGTCGAAACTCTGGATACCGAAGCTGAGGCGATTGACGCCGGCCGCGCGATAGCGGTCGAAGCGGCCATGCTCGGCGGTGCCCGGGTTGGTTTCCAGGGTGATTTCGGCATTGGGTGCGAAGCGCAGGCGGGCGCTGGCCTGCTGCAGGAAGCGGTCGATCGCTTCCGGCGGGAACAGGCTGGGCGTGCCGCCACCGAAGAACACGCTGTGCACCACCCGACCCCAGACCAGCGGCAGGTCCTGGTCGAGGTCGCGCAGCAGGGCATCGATGTAGGCATCGAACGGCAGCTCGCCCTTGGCCTGGTGCGAATTGAAATCGCAGTACGGGCATTTGCGCACGCACCACGGCAGGTGCACGTACAGCGACAGCGGGGGTGGCACCAGTCGTACCGAAGTGTCGTGGTCCGCCGAACAGGCTTCGCCGGGCAGGTGGTTGCAGTGGTCGTGGGCGTGCGGCATGGGCTTCTTCGGTAGTGCCGGCCGCTGGCCGGCTTCCCTGGTTCGATCGGGTGGCGTCAGTACAGCGTCGCCAACTGCTGCTTGAGCTGTTGCAGGGCGAGGGCACGGTGGCTGATGGCGTTCTTCAGTGCCGGCTCCATCTCCGCAGCGGTCAGGCCGTGGGTGGTGTCAAGGAACACCGGGTTGTAGCCGAATCCATTCGTGCCGCGCAGTTCACGGATGATCTGGCCCTCCCAGCGACCTTCGCAGATCAGCGGCTGCGGATCGGTGGCGTGGCGCAGCAGCACGATCACCGCATAGAAGCGGGCACCGCGCTGGCCATCGGGGATGTCGGCCATCGCCTCCAGCAGCTTGGCGTTGTTGGCCGCGGCATTGGTCGGGTGGCCGGCATAGCGCGCGCTGTACAGGCCCGGTGCACCGCCGAGGGCATCGACGATCAGCCCCGAATCATCGGCCAGCGCCGGCAGGCCGGTCGCTTCGCAGGCCGCGCGCGCCTTCAGCAGCGCGTTCTCTACGAAGGTCAGGCCGGTTTCTTCCACGTCGCCCAGGCCAAGCTCGGCGGCCGAGGTGATCTGCAGCGGCAGGTCGGCGAGGATCTCCTGCATCTCCACCAGCTTGCCGGCGTTGTGGCTGGCCAGTACCAGTTTCTTCATTGACGGGGCTCCAGCAGGTCCCAGGTGTTGCCATACAGATCGCGGAACACCGCGACCGTTGCATAGGGTTCTTCGCGCGGCGCTTCCAGGAATTCGACCCCGGCGGCCAGCATCGCCGTGTGGTCGCGGTGGAAGTCGTCGGTGTTGAGGAAGAAGGCGACGCGGCCACCGGTCTGGTTGCCGATGCGGCTGCGCTGTTCCTCGTCGCTGGCGCGGGCCAGCAGCAGGGCGGCAGCGCTGCCGTCGGTCGGCCCCACCACCACCCAGCGCTTGTGGCCCTGGTCGATGTCCTCCAGCAGTGCGAAGCCGAGCTTGCCGGTGTACCAGGCAATGGCTTCGTCATAGTCGGCCACCACCAGGGTGGTCAGGGCGATGCGCCGGTTCATGCCGACAGCGCCGCCTGCTGTGCGGCCAGCAGTTCGGCCACGCCCTTCTCGGCCAGGCCCAGCAGCGCATCCAGTTCGTCGCGACGGAAGGCATGGCCTTCGGCGGTGCCCTGCAGTTCGATGAAGCCACCGCCGTCGTTCATCACCACGTTCATGTCGGTGTCGCAGTCGCTGTCTTCGGCGTAGTCCAGGTCCAGCACCGGGGTGCCGCGGTAGACGCCCACCGACACCGCTGCCACGGCGCCCAGGATCGGGTTGCGCTTGATGTCGCCGCGCTTCATCAGCACGTTCACCGCATCGACCAGGGCCACGTAGGCACCGGTGATGGCGGCGGTGCGGGTGCCACCGTCGGCCTGCAGCACGTCGCAGTCCAGGGTGATGGTGCGTTCGCCCAGCGCGTTGCGGTCCACGCAGGCGCGCAGGCTGCGGCCGATCAGGCGCTGGATCTCCAGGGTGCGGCCGCCCTGCTTGCCACGGGCGGCTTCACGGTCGCTGCGGGTGTGGGTGGCGCGCGGCAGCATGCCGTACTCGGCGGTCACCCAGCCTTCGCCCTTGCCGCGCAGGAAGCCCGGCACGCGGTTCTCGACGCTGGCGGTGCACAGCACACGGGTTTCACCGAAGCACACCAGCACCGAACCTTCGGCGTGGCGGGTGAAGCCGCGTTGGATGACGACCGGGCGGAGCTGGTCGGGCTGGCGGCCGCTGGGGCGGGAATCGGACATGGTGCGGGTTCCGTAATGGCGAGGGAGTACGCCGCCACGCCCGCGGCCTTCACGGGGCGGGCAAGGGGGCTCTGGTGAGGGCGCTAGGGTACCATTCCCCCTTTGCACGCACCGGACACAATCCATGATTCGAAGCATGACCGCCTACGCCGGCGGCGAGCGGGTCACCCCGTGGGGCACGCTGGGCTGCGAGCTGCGCTCGGTCAACCACCGCTTCCTGGAGGTCGGCACCCGCCTGCCCGAGGAACTGCGGGCGCTGGAGCCGCAGCTGCGCGAGCGCATTGCCGCGCGCCTGAGCCGCGGCAAGCTGGATCTGGTGATGCGCCTGCGCGCGCCGGAAGCGGCCGCCAACCTGCAGGTGGACGAGGCCCTGCTGGGCCAGCTGGGCCGCCTGGCGCACCGCCTGACCTCCGATTTCCCCAATCTGCAGGTCAGCTTCACCGATCTGCTGCAGCTGCCGGGCGTCACCCGTGGCGAGGCCACCGATGCCGCCGCCCTGCAGGTCGAGGCACTGGCCCTGCTGGACCAGGTGCTGGATGGCTTCGTCGAGGCCCGTGAGCGCGAAGGCGGCAAGTTGTCCGCGGCCATCAGCGAGCGCGTGGACGGCATCGAACGCATCGCTACCGAAGTGCGCACCTTGATCCCGGCCATTCGCGACGGCCAGCGCGCCAAGCTGGCCGCCCGCCTGGCTGACCTGCCGCACCCGGTCGACCCCGGCCGCGCCGAGCAGGAGCTGGTGCTGTGGCTGCAGAAGCTGGACGTGGATGAAGAGCTGGACCGCCTCGGCAGCCATATCGTCGAGATCCGGCGCGTGCTCAAGCAGCGCGAACCGGTCGGCCGCCGCCTGGACTTCCTGCTGCAGGAGTTCAACCGCGAAGCCAATACGCTGGGCTCCAAGTCGGTGGACAGCCGTACGTCCAATGCGGCGGTGGAGCTGAAGGTGCTGATCGACCAGATCCGCGAACAGGTGCAGAACATCGAGTGATGTTGCATCCAGCCGTACAGCAGGGGCGCCTTCGGGTGCCCTTGTTGTTTCAGCGCATCAGTGCATCAGTGCACCCTGACGGCCGGCGCTCCCCCGCTCAAGCGCCCCACCACGGCCGCCTGGCCGAATCCGGCGTCGTGGAAGCAGGCCAGCACCGCATCCAACGCTTCCGGCGCACAGGACACCAGCAGGCCGCCGCTGGTCTGCGGGTCGGTCAGCAGTGGCTGCCAGTGGGCGGCCAAGCCCTCGGCGAAGCGCACCTCGGCGCCATACGAGGCCCAGTTGCGGTTGGAGGCGCCGGTTACGCAGCCACGCTGCAGCAGGTCCAGGGTCTGCGGCAGCAGCGGCACCTGTGCACTGTCCACCTCGGCGGCCACGCCACTGGCGCGGCACACTTCCAGCAGGTGGCCGAGCAGGCCGAAGCCGGTGACGTCGGTCATGGCATGCACGCCGTCCAGCGCGGCAAGGGGCAGGCCCACGCTGTTCAGGCGGGTGGTCGACTCGATCATCTGACGGTAGCCCTCGGCATCCAGCACTTCTTTCTTCAGCGCCGACGAATACACACCCACGCCCAACGGCTTGCCCAGCACCAGCACATCGCCGGCGCGGGCATCGGCATTGCGCTTGAGCCGCTGCGGATCGAGCACGCCGATCGCGGCCAGGCCGTAGATGGGTTCCACCGAATCGATGCTGTGGCCACCAGCCACCACGATGCCGGCATCAGCACAGGCGCGTTCGCCACCCTGCAGGATGCCGCGGATGGTGTCCTGCGGCAGGCTGTTGATCGGCATGCCGACGATGGCCAGTGCGAACAGCGGGCGCGCGCCCATCGCGTACAGGTCCGACAGCGCATTGGTGGCGGCGATGCGGCCGAAGTCGAACGGGTCGTCGACAATCGGCATGAAGAAGTCGGTGGTGGCGACGATTGCCTGCCGGTCATCGAGGCGATACACCGCGGCGTCGTCGCTGGTCTCGCGGCCGACCAGCAGCTCGGCCGGTGCTGGAAGCGCTGGAACCCCGCGCAGCAGTTCGGTCAGCACGCCGGGCGCGATCTTGCAGCCGCAGCCACCGCCATGCGCGAGAGACGTCAGTCGTTGCGGGGCATCGGCCGTTGAAGGAGCGGGGGACTGCGCGTGCGTGGCCATGCCGACATCTCCTGCGGGAACGCGAATGGCGGAAGGCAGCAGGAGTCGAACCTACCAGGGAACGATCGACGCCCCCTACTGGGTTTGAAGCCCAGCCGCATGCCCGGATGCGCATGCCTTCCGAAAGTACGGCGGTACCGGTGGGCTCAGTCGCGGGCTGCGTTCCACTGCAGGTCGCCGCGCGGCCGATGCTGGTCACCGACGCGTCGAGTGTAGCCAACGCGATTGAAGAACTCCAAGATCTGGATGCTGCGTTTGCGGCCCAGGCCGATGGCATCGCGGAACGCCGCCGCATCCACCGTGCCGCTGGCCTGTGACAGCTGCGCGACGATCGTGGCCAACTCGGCGATGCGGGCCGGCGCATAGAACAGGTCGGGCACCACCTGGAACAGATCGCCACGCGCGGCGGCGCGACGCAGGACGGCGCGGACCTCGTCTTCGGCCAGTCCGATGTCGGCGGCCAGGGTGCGCACCCACGGTGGATCGAAGCCACCGGCGTGCAGTTGCGGCAGCACGCGTTCCAGCAGAAGGCGTTCGCGTTCCGGTGGCGCATGGTGATGGCCGGGCAGGCGCCACCACGCGCCCACGCGCTGCAGCGTGCCATCAGCCAGCAGGTCCTGCAGCAGCGCATTCCAGAGGCTCGCTGCAAGCGAGGGCAGGGTACTGCGCTGCAGGCGCCCGCTGTCGACGCCGGGTTCGTCGGGGCGTCGCTCGTGCCAGCCGCGCAGCGAGGTGATCACCTGCTCGCGCAGTGCTTGCCAGTGCGGTGCGAGGATGATCACCGCGTCATCGCGGGTCGCGATGCGTCGCGCGTCCTCGGGCAGGTCGATGCGGTCGGCGGCGCGTCGGCAATAGCGTTGCAGCGCGGTGAGGGGAATGCCGGCAGGTGCCTGCTGCAGCAGCGGGACAACACCGGCACCGGCCGCCAGCTGCTCCAGTGCCCCCAGCCAGGCCAGCCGCGCAGGACTGCGCCGACGCCGCTGCGGAGGATCCGGATCGAGCACGACGCCACCGCCCAGTGTGTGGGTGGCTGCTGAATCACGGGCGATGAAACGATCGCCACACATCGCGCAGACTGGTGCATCGAACACCAGCTGCACCAACTGACCATCGCCGTGATCGTGGTCTTCCAGCAGCACCACATGGGCCTGCCGGTGCATCGTGCCCCAGTGGATGTGCAGCGGTGACCAGTCGCGCAGTGGCGGCGCCAGTGCGGAAAGTCGCAGGCGCACGTCGACGCGGGTAGTGGCCAGCAGCGCGCGTGGATCGGCAATCCAGTCGCCACGGCGGATGTCGTCGCGGGCGATGGCGGCCAGGTTCAGCGCGCAGCGTTGCCCAGCCATCGCGTGCTCGCTGGCCTGGTTCTGCGCATGGATGCTGCGCACGCGCACGTCGGTGGCGGCTGGCATCAGCTGCAGATGCTCACCCACCGCGGCGATGCCGCCATGTACCGCGCCGGTCACCAGCGTGCCGTGGCCGGCCAGCGAGAACACGCGGTCCACCGGCATGCGGAACAGTTCGCTGCGCAGTTCGGCCTGGCGTGTACTGGCATCGTCCGCCGCCCATGCGTGCAGCTGGGTACGCAGTGCGCTGATGCCGGCATCGTCGGGTGCGGTGCTGTTGCAGGCGAACAGAGGAGATTCCTGCAGCGGTGTCGCGGCCAGCAGCGCAGCAATCTCGATCTCGACCCGGGCGAGGCGCGCCGCATCCACACGGTCGATCTTGGTCAGCGCCACCGCGCCGCGATCCACGCCCAGCAGCTGCAGGATGGCCAGATGCTCGCGGGTCTGTGGCATCACGCCGTCGTCGGCAGCGATCACCAGCAGGGCGACATCGATACCCGTGGCGCCGGCCACCATCGTGTGCACGAAGCGCTCATGGCCTGGCACGTCGACGAAACCCAGCGTCGCAGCCGGGCCTTCGGCGTCCCTGCTTTCCACCGGGACATAGGCGTAGCCCAGTTCGATCGATATACCGCGCGTTCGCTCTTCCTGCAGGCGATCGGTTTCGATGCCGGTCAGTGCGCGTACCAGGCTGGTTTTGCCATGGTCGATATGCCCGGCGGTGCCGACGATCATGCCTGCAGCGTGCTCCACTGGGCGAGGAAGTCGGCTTCGTCGGCCGGTTCCAGGCAGCGCAGGTCCAGCCACAGCGCGTCATCGGCAATGCGGCCCAGCACGGGTCGCGGCAGCTGACGCAAGCGCTTGGCCAGGCGATCCAGTCCGCCACGGCGCGCGCTGGTAATGCGCAGTCCGGCGCTGGCCAGCTGCGCCTGTGGCTGGGCGCCGCTGCCGATCTGGCTCTGCATTGGTGACCGTTCAAGATCGTAGTCGGCCGCGAGCACGGAACGCATCGGCTGCAGCAGGCGCTGGGCCTGCACATCGATGTCCTCCTGCGTGCGTGACAGGGTGCGCAGGGTCGGCAGTCGCTGTGCCAGCAGCTCCGGCTCGCGGTACAGGGCCAGCACTGCTTCCAGTGCGGCCAGGCCCATCTTGTCCATGCGCAGTGCCCGCTTCAGCGGGTTGCGGTTGATCCGCGCGATCAGGTCGGCGCGGCCGGCGATGATGCCGGCCTGCGGCCCGCCCAGCAGCTTGTCGCCACTGAACGACACCAGGTCGGCGCCGGCCGCCAGCGTTTCCTGCACGGTGGGCTCGTGCGGCAGGCCGAAGGCCGCCAGAACGCACAGGCTGCCACTGCCCAGATCCACCACAAGCGGCAGGCCGTGCTCGTGCGCGATGGCTGCCATCGCCGCGGTGTCGACCTTGGCGGTGAAGCCGGTGATCGCATAGTTGCTGGCGTGCACCTCCATCAGCAGCGCGGTGCGCGTGCCGATGACATTGGCGAAGTCGGCCGGGTGAGTGCGGTTGGTGGTGCCGACTTCCAGCAGCCGCGCGCCGGCACTGCGCATCACATCGGGAATGCGGAAGGCGCCACCGATCTCCACCAGCTCGCCGCGTGACACCACCACGTCGCGGCGGTTGGCCAGGCTGTTGAGCAGCAGCAGGACCGCCGCCGCATTGTTGTTGACCACGGTGGCGGCTTCTGCGCCGGTCAGTTCGCAGATCAATGCCTGCACCCGTGCATCGCGGTCGCCGCGACGGCCGCGGCTGATGTCGAACTCCAGATCCACCGGTGCGGTCATCGCGCGGGTGACCGCGTGCACGGCGGCATCCGGCAGCAAGGCGCGGCCGAGATTGGTGTGCAGCACGGTGCCGGTCAGATTGAACATCGGCTGCAGATCCTGCCGTGCGTCAGCAGCCAGTGCGGCCTCGACTGCTGCCACCAGCGCCGGGCCGTTAACCGCTTCCTGCAGCTGCGTGGCCGAGAGCTGGCCGGCGCTGATACGGTCGCGCAGCACCTGCAGGTGCGAACGCAGCAGCTGGGTGATACGGCTGCGGCCGTGGCCCTCGATCAGTGCTGCCAGGGCAGGCAGACGCAGCAACCGGTCCAGCGAGGGCAGGGCGGAAACCGATGCCGGGATGGGGGGCGTGGCTGTCATCGCCTCACTCGCCGTCGGATTGCCACAGCAGCGGATTCTGGCTGGCACGCGCATAGCCCTCCTCTGCCAGCAGCAGATCCAGCGCCAGCGTGCCGAGGTCATCGGCCACCGGCTCCAGCGACGGGTCTTTCTCCAGATACAGGATCTTGCGATAGCTGTGGCAGTGGTCGCAGGTCTCGGCCCGGACCGCGCTCTCGCGCACCGCCTCGCCGCTGTCGCCGTCCACATCGGCCAGGGCGCGGTAGGCGATGTCCTTGCCGGCGGCACCACACTGGCTGCACTGCACGCGTACGTAGTGCCACTGGCAGGCACACAGCGAGCACGACAGGTAGCGGTAGGAGGCATAGGGCGGCCGCGCCTGCACCACGCTGACCACCGGCAGGGTGCCGCACAGCGGGCACAGCCCCGGTGCATCGGCCAGTGGCTTCAGCTCGGTGGGGCGGAAGCTGTCCGCCAGCACCGCCCAGTAGACCTGCAGCGCGTTCATCACCAGCAGCGCAGCCACCGCATCCACCGACGGCGCGTCATCACGCTCCAGCACCGCATGCGCCTGCGCATCCAGCCACCCGTCATCGGCAGCAGCAACGCGCTGCAGTTCCTGGCGGGTTTCCGCCGGCAGCCCGGCTTCTTCAGCGCAGTGCTGGCATAGCGTGCGCAGCCAGCCGCGCCAGCGTCCATCCAGCTGAAGTGTGTTGGCGGGCCGCAACGGCATCCCGGAGCCGGCTGCCGCACTCGACTGCTGTGCACGCGCCTGTGCCTGAAGTTCCTCGCGTTGCTGCGGTGTCAGATCCTCCAGCAGCGCCTGCTGCGCATCGGCCAACGCCGCCAGCAGCTGCAGGTAACCACCGATGGCACTGTGTGCAGCCAGACTGCGCAGGCGGTCCGCACGTCCGGCAAACAGCGACGCGGTATCGGGCAGGATGATGCGCGGAACATCGCGCGAGGCCAGCGTCTCGATCTCACCGGGTTCAAGGATGCGTTGCGCCATGCAGGGCCAGCCAGAAGAACCAGGCTCCATCCTCGCCGTTGTCGACGCCGGCGTCCAGCGTGTTCCAGGCAAAGCAGTCGAGCATGGCTCGACTCTACAAAAGCCGGTTTCGATCATTGCCATGTTCATCGTGT
>NZ_JAWIRR010000049.1:0-19512 GCF_036320065.1 Stenotrophomonas sp. SMYL8 | reverse complement strand
TCCCGGCCCGCCATTCGCGTAACCGGCGGCGCTATGCAACCACCGGTACTGCAGGCTTACTCGATGATCTTCGAGACCACGCCGGCGCCGACGGTACGGCCGCCTTCGCGGATGGCGAAGCGCAGGCCTTCGTCCATTGCCACCGGGTTGATCAGGGTGACGACCATCTTGACGTTGTCACCCGGCATCACCATTTCGACGCCTTCCGGCAGAGCAGCTGCACCGGTGATGTCGGTGGTGCGGAAGTAGAACTGCGGACGGTAGCCGTTGAAGAACGGGGTGTGACGGCCGCCCTCGTCCTTCGACAGGACGTAGACTTCGCCTTCGAACTTGGTGTGCGGCTTGATCGAACCCGGCTTGGCCAGAACCTGGCCACGCTCGACGTCGTCACGCTTGGTGCCGCGCAGCAGCAGGCCAGCGTTGTCGCCTGCCTGACCCTGGTCCAGCAGCTTGCGGAACATTTCAACGCCGGTCACGGTGGTCTTCTGCACCGGACGGATGCCGACGATTTCGATTTCGTCGCCAACCTTGATCACGCCGCGCTCGATACGACCGGTCACCACGGTGCCGCGGCCCGAGATCGAGAACACGTCTTCCACCGGCATCAGGAACGGCTTGTCGATCGCGCGCTCCGGCTCCGGAATCCAGCTGTCCAGGGCATCGACCAGCTTCAGGATGGCCGGAACGCCGATGTCGCTCTGGTCGCCTTCCAGCGCCAGACGGGCCGAACCGGCGATGATCGGGGTGTCGTCGCCCGGGAAGTCGTACTTGCTCAGCAGCTCGCGCACTTCCATTTCGACCAGCTCGAGCAGCTCGGCGTCGTCAACCATGTCGGCCTTGTTCAGGAACACAACGATGTACGGCACGCCGACCTGACGCGACAGCAGGATGTGCTCACGGGTCTGCGGCATCGGGCCGTCAGCGGCCGAGCACACCAGGATCGCGCCGTCCATCTGGGCAGCACCGGTGATCATGTTCTTGACGTAGTCAGCGTGGCCCGGGCAATCGACGTGGGCGTAGTGACGGACCGGGGATTCGTATTCGACGTGCGCGGTCGAGATCGTGATACCACGCGCCTTTTCTTCCGGCGCGGCGTCGATCGAGGAGTAGTCCTTGAACTCGCCACCGAAGCGCTCGGCACCGATCTTGGTCAGTGCGGCGGTCAGCGTGGTCTTGCCGTGGTCGACGTGACCGATGGTGCCGACATTGACGTGCGGCTTGGTGCGCTCGAACTTACCCTTGGCCATGGCTGCTTATCTCGAATTCGTCTGAGAGGTGATGCTTAAGATGGTGCTCACGAAAGGAATCGAACCTTCGACCTCTTCCTTACCAAGGAAGTGCTCTACCGACTGAGCTACGTGAGCCGAGTTTTGCATTATGACATGAACTCGATAATATTCAAAGTTCATTCAATGGAGCGGGAGACGGGAATCGAACCCGCACCATCAGCTTGGAAGGCTGAGGTTCTACCATTGAACTACTCCCGCGCCGGGAATGTCACAACGTGAAACTGGTGGAGGGAGGTGGATTCGAACCACCGAAGGCGTAAGCCAGCAGATTTACAGTCTGCCCCCGTTGGCCGCTTGGGTATCCCTCCTTACCACCCCATTCCGTTGCCGCCGAAGCGTTGCGGTGTGTGGTGGTGAGCCGCTTATTCTGCTGATGGGACGGGGGGCTGTCAACGCTTTTTTCCACTTTTTTCACACGCTGTCGCAAACCTATTGATACGCAAGGTTATTGCCCGGGGACCGGCAGGGTCTCGCTGGCGAAAATTGCGACATGAGGGACGCCGTCGCCGCCGATCCAGCCCCGATACATGCCCTGGGTGTTGAACGGCGTGGCCATTTTTCCGTCTGCGCCGAGCACGATCGCACCACCGTCGCCGCCCATCTGTGGGATCGTCTCGTTGATCACGCCCTTGCCGGCCTGCTCCGGGCTCTGCCCCTGGTAACGCATGCGCGCGCAGATCTCGTGCGCGGCGGCAGTACGGATGTAGTACTCGCCCCAGCCGGTGCCGGACACCGCACATCGCGCGTCAGCCCAGGTACCGGCGCCGATGATCGGCGAATCACCCACGCGCCCATAGCGCTTGTTGGTCATGCCGCCAGTGGAGGTACCGGCGGCCAGGTGCCCCTGTGCATCCAATGCGACCGCACCGACGGTCCCGAAGTGCTTTGCAGTCTCCAGGTCGGCATGCGCCTGGCCACTGGCCTCTTCCTTCAGTGCACGCTGCAGCTGCTGCCAACGCTTCTCCGTACGGAAGTAGGAGGGATCGACCAGAGACATCCCCTGCTCGACCGCGAAGGCTTCGGCGCCCTGCCCGACCATCATCACGTGCCTGGATTTCTGCATCACGGTTTGCGCCAGCAGGATCGGGTTGCGCACCCGTTGCACGCCGGCCACCGCGCCCGCCGCCTGGCTCGCGCCATCCATGACAGCCGCATCCAGCTCGTTATGGCCGTCGTGGGTGAACACCGCGCCCTTGCCGGCGTTGAAGGTGGGATCGTCCTCCAGGACAGTGATCGCAGCGGTGACTGCAGCCAACGCGGGGCGACCCGCCGCCAGCTCCGCATGCCCCTTCAACAGGGCCGTCCGCAGCGCGTCACGTGCGGCCTTTTCCTCGGCCGGCGACAGGTCCTTGCGCTCGACGCCGGCGCCGCCGTGGATGACCAGCAGCGGTGAAGCCGCCGGTGCGGCCTGGGCAAGCATGGGCAGGGACAACAGTGCGGACAGCGCCAGGCGCAGTTTCATCGGGTACGTCTCCAGCAGAACGAGGGAATGGATTGCAGGGTTGTGCCGGCCGCTGGCCGGCAAGGGGCGCATCAGGGAAGGCGAGTTGCCGGCCAGCGACCGGCACTACCGAAGCGTGAACTCAATCTCGCCGTCGCTGACGTCGGCCATCGCCTGGTAATCGGCCTCGGCCTGGAAGTCATCCAGGCGCATGCGGCTGCCGCTGGCGACCACCGTTACAGGCACCGCGTGGAAGCGCAGCGGCTCGCCCTCGACCAGGCGGTCGGCATCGCGGCCGGGGCTGACCACCCAGACCTTGCCCTCGCCGTCAGCGCTGTAGACCTGTGCCTGGCCATCGGGCTCCACGCACAGGGCGGTGTCCTCGTCGACGCCGATGCCGACGATGTCGGGGTCGCCACTGTCCTGCGCGGCGCGCGCCACGAACACGATCAGGCGGCCGAGCCGATCGCGCTTGTCGAAGTGGGTATCGGTGACCACGCGCTGCAGGTAGGGCATCTGCAGGAAGCCACTGTCCATGGTCACCGCACTGCCCATCGGGTCGGCCAGCGCACCGGCGGAGGTGATGCTGCCGCCGTCCATCGCGCCGTAGGCATAGCCACCGAGGATGGCCAGCCCGGCGCTGGTACCGGCAATCGGCTTGCCGGCGCGCACATGGGCATTGAGCGCGCGGTTGAGCGCGGTGCCCTTCCAGAAGCGGATGTAGCGCGACTGGTCACCACCGGCAATGAAGATGGCATCGGCCGCAGCCACCACGCGCAGCACGGCCGGATCGTCGGCGCCGCGGCGGCTGTCGAAGACCAGCGTCTGCACCGCGGTGGTCCCACCGATCTCGCGATAGAGCCGGTCCTGCAGCTCATCGCTACCGGAAGCGCGCAGGATCAGCACGCGGCCGTTGCCGGCCTGCTTCAGCCACCAGTGAAAGGCCTCCGGCACCCATTCGCCACCGCCCATCAGCATCATGGCCGGCGCGCGCGGGCCGGGCCGGGGTGCGTCGAGATCCCCGGCTTCGTAGTAGGCGAAGCCCGGGCCCTGCAGGTCCTGCGCAGGGGCGGCCAACGGCACGGCCAACACCAGCAGCGCCAGCCAGGCGAAGGGGGCACGCAGGGTGCAATGGAGGCGTCGCATCTTGATCTCCCTGAACAAAATCGACTTGCAAGCGTTTTCACTCTTTGCCAGATAGGGACCCAGTAGTCAAGGGCATAAAAAAGGCGTTAAATGCGCGCGCCCATTCCGGAAATCTGAATGGGGGACAGGGCCCCTCCTCTGCGGGCCGGCTTCATTTCCGAGAATTCCTCATGCGTAGAAAGGCGATGGCGTGGTCGATCCAGCTGGCGTTGATGGGCGTGGCTGCTTCCGCGGCAGCCCAGGCACCGGCCTCCTCTTCGGTTCAACAACTGGATGCGGTGCAGGTCACCGGTTCGCGCATTCCGCGCGCCCAGGTGGAAGGCCCCGCCCCGATCACGGTGATCAGCGCCGAGCAGATCCGCTCCAGCGGCTTCACCAGCGTGCCCGACGTGCTGCGCTCGATGACCCAGAACGGCGGTGAGACGCAGAGCCAGCAGTCGTCCAGCGGCGCCGACTTCTCGCCGGGCGCCCAGCAGGTGGACCTGCGCGGGCTGGGCCCGAACCACACGCTGGTGCTGGTCAATGGCCGCCGCATCGCCGACTTCCCGATGCCGTTCAAGGGCCGCAGCAACTTCACCGACGTCTCCAACATCCCGCTGGGCATGATCGAGCGCATCGAAGTGCTGACCGGCAGTGCCTCGGCCATCTACGGTTCGGACGCGATCGCCGGCGTGGTCAACTTCATCCTGAAGAAGAAGGCCGACGGCACCACCGTCGACATGCGCATGGGCACCACCAGCGAAGGCGGTGGCGAGTCGTTCGACATGAGCCTGGCCAGTGGCTTCAGCCGTGGCAACTTCAACGCCGTGTACAGCGTTGAACTGCAGTCGCAGACCCCGCTGTGGGCGTACGAGCGCGATATCCAGGATTCGACCCAGGACGCACCGACTGAACGTACGCGTGCCGCTCGTCGCGCCTATCTGCGCACGGACTACAACGACGCCTACCTGGACCCAGGCGCAGCGACCTGCGAAGCGCTGGCCGGGCAGAACCAGGGCAGTACTTACCATGCCTACCGGCCGCGCTCCGGCTGGTACTGTGGCAGCGATACGTCAATCGGCTACGGCACCATCCTCAGCAAGCGCCGCGGCGCCAATGGCTACGCCTCGCTGAGCTACGACTTCGACAACGGCCAGCAGTGGTTCGCCGACGTGCAGCTGGGTTATCACACGATGTCGCTGATGCGCGATGTGACGTCCTGGGGCTACATGAGCTCAGACGGCAATGAAGCGGGCTATTTCAGAAACATTGCCAGCACGGAGGCCGATCAACAGATCGAATCCTGGAACCGCCAGTTTTCGCCGGAGGAAATGGGCGGCCTGCGCAACGGCATGGTGCGCAGCACGCAGAAGACCTTCAGCGTGACCACTGGCTTCAAGGGCAATCTGACCGGCAACTGGGACTACGAGGCCGCGCTGAGCCATTCGCAGTACCAGTCGCGGATCAGCTGGGCGAAGATCATCGCCGCTAAGGCCAATGACCTGTTCCTGGGCCCGCAGTTGGGCGATTACACCGATGACGAAGGCAACGTATTCCCGATTTTCAACGCCGACCCGTCGCGCCTGTACCGGCCGCTGACCCGCGCCGAGTACGATTCGATCGCGGCGCGCACCACCTACACCCCGAAGTCGCGCACCGAGACGGCTGCGTTCACGCTGACCAATTCCGCGCTGTTCGGCCTGCCGGGCGGTGATGCCGGCTTCGCCGCGACCGTGGAAGTGGGCCAGCAGGCGTACTCGCTCAATCCCGATCCGCTCGCGACCCAGTACTACTACTACAGCTGGAAGGATTCGGACGGCAACGGTTCGCGCAACCGCTGGGCCACAGCGGCCGAACTGCGCATGCCCCTGCACGAGACGGTCAACCTGAGCGTGGCAGGCCGCTACGACCAGTACCGTTATTCCGGCCACACCATCGGCAAGGCAACCTGGAGCGGCGGCCTGGAATGGCGCCCGATCGACACGCTTCTGGTCCGCGGTTCGTATGGCACCGCGTTCCGCGCACCGGACCTGCACTACGTGTTCGCCGGCCCGGGCAACGACGAGACTGACGTAGTGGATCTGTACGACTGTCGCGCCAATGGTACCGAATGCGACGAAGACGTCAGCATCATCCGCAGCCGCACCGGCAATCGCCAGCTCGACCCGGAAACCAGCACCTCGTGGAGTGCCGGCTTCGTCTGGTCGCCGGCAATCGGCCTGGATCTGTCGGTGGACTGGTTCGACATCGACATGCGCAAGCAGGTGCAGGACATGGACGTGCGCACGATCCTGGCCAGCGAAGCGAACTGCCGCCTCGGCAGTGCCGACATCAACTCGCCGACCTGCGTGGACGCGCTCGACCGCATCACCCGCACCAGTGATGGCCGCCTGTACGGCGTGCGTGTCGCCCCGATCAACGTCGCCCGCGAATCCACCTCCGGCATCGACATCGGCTTGCGTTACCGCCTGCAGACCGGTATCGGCGACTTCATCCTCAACGGCACCCACACCTGGGTGAAGAAGCACGACTTCCAGCGCTACCCCGGCGACCCCGTCGAAGATCAGTTCGCGGTCAACAGCGGTTTCGATATTCCACGCACCAAAACCAGCCTGAGCGTGACCTGGGAGAAGGCTGCGTGGTCGGCGACAGTCTACGGTTCACGACTTGGCAAGCTGCCAACCTATGACAGCTACGGCCAGACCTTCGACTGGGACAGCGGTGACAGCCCGTACATCAAGGCAACCTACCGCTACAACGCGTCGCTGCAGTACCGCTTCGACGACCACTCGCGCCTGTCGCTGTCGGTGGTCAACGTGTTCAACAAGATGCCGCCGAAGGACGCCACGTACACCGCGTATCCGTACTACGACGTGTCCTGGTTCGACAGCGTCGGCCGCACCATCAACCTGCAGTACACCCACAAGTTCGGTGGCAGCGCGCTGTAAGGCACGCCGCATTGCAGAACGTGGACGACAGGGCCCGCCATTGGCGGGCCTTGTTGTTTGGGAACCTGGCTCTGGTAGATGCCCACCTTGGTGGGCACTGATCTGCCACGCGCCCACCAAGGTGGGCGACTACCAGAGCGGGCCACGCGGGTTTTCCACACCGCGCGTGGAAAGCGATGGGAACTTGGTGTGGACAAGTGGCCGCGAGGCTTGCAGTGCGGGCGTTTCCGGACGTGGTGATTTTTTGCCCATGCCCTTCGATTGTTTTCCACACCGGACGTGGAGAGCGATGGGAACTTGGTGTGGACAAGTGGGCGCGAGCATTGCAGCGCAGGCGTTTCGAAGCGTGGTGAAATTCTGTCCACTGTCCGACTGCACTGATCGGGGTCGGAGCCCTTTCCCGTGGAAAGGGATCCGCCCCCATGGTTTTCCACATCCGGCGTGGAAAGCGATGGGAGTTTGCTGTGGACAAGTGCCGGCAAACGTCGCACCGCAAGCGTTTCGCAGCCTGGTGCTTTTTTGTCCATCACCGGAAACGCGAACGCCCCGCACAAGGCGGGGCGTCCGGTGTCGATCCGTTGCTGCTGGATCAAACGTTGAAGCGGAAGTGCAGCACGTCGCCTTCCTGCACACGGTATTCCTTGCCTTCCAGGCGCAGGCGACCGGCTTCCTTGGCGCCGGCTTCGCCCTTGTACTTGATGAAGTCGTCATACGCGATGGTTTCAGCGCGGATGAAGCCCTTCTCGAAGTCGGTGTGGATGACCGCCGCGGCCTGCGGGGCGGTGGCGCCCTTGCGCACGGTCCACGCGCGGACTTCCTTCACGCCAGCGGTGAAGTAGGTCTGCAGGCCGAGCAGGCTGTAGGCCGCGTTGATCACGCGGTTCAGGCCCGGCTCGCTCAGGCCCAGATCGGCCAGGAAGGTATCGCGGTCTTCGTCATCGAGCTGGGACAGCTCCTCTTCGATCGCGGCCGACACCGGCACCACCTGCGCGCCTTCGGCGGCAGCATGCGCACGCACGGCTTCCAGGTGCGGGTTGTTGTCGAAACCGTCTTCCAGCACGTTGGCGATGTACATCACCGGCTTCAGGGTCAGCAGGAACAGATCGCGCACCAGCGCCTTCTCTTCCTCATCCAGGCCAACCGAACGGCCGGACTTGCCGTCGGACAGCGCCGCCTGCAGCTTGGCCAGCACCGGCTTGCGCGCCGCGGCGTCCTTGTCACCACCCTTGGCCGCACGCTCGGCACGGTTCAGCGCCTTCTCGACGCTGTCCAGGTCGGCCAGCGCCAGCTCGGTATCGATGGTTTCGATGTCCGAGATCGGGTCGACCTTGTTGTTGACGTGGATGACGTCGGCGTTCTCGAAGCAGCGCACCACGTGGGTGATCGCATCGACTTCGCGGATGTGCGCCAGGAACTTGTTGCCCAGGCCTTCACCGCTGGCGGCACCGGCCACCAGGCCGGCGATGTCGACGAATTCGACTGCGGTCGGGATGACCTTCTGCGGGTTGATGATCGCTGCCAGCTCGTTCAGGCGCGGATCCGGCACCGGCACGATGCCGACGTTCGGTTCGATGGTGCAGAACGGGAAGTTCGCCGCGGCGATACCCGCCTTGGTCAGCGCATTGAACAGGGTCGACTTGCCGACGTTGGGCAGGCCGACGATGCCGCATTTGATACCCATGGGTGACAGCTCTCTGGGGTGAAAGTGATTGGTGAAACAGCGCGCGCGCTGCTTGGCCAATCCATCTCGGCGTTCAACATCTGCCAACCAAGGTTGGCAACTACCGGGCCGGTTGATGCCCGTTGCCGACCAGCGGTCGGTACCTACCGCTTATTTCGGGGTGTGCAGCCGCTTCATCGCTTCGCTGAAATCGCCCTGCACTGCCAGCGGCATCACATCGATGGCATCGTCGATGGCGCGAGAAATCAGTACTTCATCGTCCTTGGAAGGGCGTCCCAGCACCCAACCCACCACGCGGTCCTTGTGGCCGGGGTGGCCGATGCCCACGCGCAGGCGATGGAACTTTCCGTGGCCGAGCAGGCGGATGGTGTCGCGCAGGCCGTTCTGGCCACCGTGGCCACCGTCGAACTTCAGCCGCGCCACGCCGGGCGCCAGGTCCAGTTCGTCGTGGGCCAGCAGGGTTTCTTCCGGCTCGATCTTCCAGAACCGCTGTGCGGCGGTGACCGACTTGCCGCTGAGGTTCATGAAGGTGGCGGGCTTGAGCAGCCACACCGTCTGCCCGGCGATCTCGACCTTGGCGGTCTCACCGAACAGCTTGCTGTCCACATTCCATCGTGCACCGGCTTTTTCCGCCAGGGCCTCAACGAAATGAAACCCGGCATTGTGCCGGGTCCGGGCGTGTTCCGATCCGGGGTTGCCCAGACCGACGATCAGTCGCAGTCCTGCCATGGTTCCTTCCAATACGGTGCCTGCCCGGAGGCAGGCACCGTAGCGGTATTACTCGGCGGCAGCCGCTTCTTCGTCAGCCGCGTCGGCCTTGCCGGCCTTGGCGGTGACGATGGCGTCGTCGTGGTCCTTGCCCAGCGCCAGGGCCGGGATTTCCACGCCCTTCGGCAGCTTGATGTCGGACAGGTACACCACGTCACCGGCCTTCAGTTCGCCCAGGTCGACTTCGATCGACTCCGGCAGGTCCTTCGGCAGGCAGGTGATGGTCACTTCCTTCAGTTCGTGGGTGACCACGACGTCGGCAGCCTTGCCGGCCGGCGAGGTGTCTTCGTTGACAAAGTGCAGCGGGACCGAAGCGGTCAGGGCTTCGTTCTCGTTCACGCGCTGGAAGTCCAGGTGCATGATCAGCTGCTTGTACGGGTGGCGCTGCATGTCACGCAGCAGGACCTTCTGCACCTGGCCATCCAGGTTCAGGTCCAGGATCGAGGCATAGAACCACTCGTTCTGCTGGGCCAGCCAGATTTCGTTGTGGTCCAGGCTGATGGCGACCGGCTCGGCGTTGCCGCCGTACACGATGGCCGGGATCACACCGGCGTGACGCAGGCGGCGGCTCGCACCCTTACGCTGCAGTTCACGCTTGGTGACCTTGATTTCATGGGTCTTCGACATTTTCGACTACTCAGGTTGTTGCCGCGCCCTGCGGCGTGGCGGTTGAAGATGCTTCCGCGACCAGAAGCATCCGGGTATGCCCCCGCCGTTGCCGGCAGGGGCGAAGAACTCAGTCGACGTACAGCGAGCTGACCGACTCGCCGAAGGCGATGCGGCGCATCGTTTCGGCCAGCATTTCCGCCACGCTCAGCTGGCGGATCTTGCTGCACACCCGCGCCGCGTCCTTCAGCGGGATGGTGTCGGTCACCACCAGCTCGTCGAGCTGGGAATTGGTGATGTTGTCCACCGCCGGGCCCGACAGCACCGCGTGGGTGCAGTAGGCGGCGACCTTGAGCGCACCGCGCGCCTTCAGGGCAGCAGCAGCGGCGCACAGGGTGCCGGCGGTGTCGACGATGTCATCGACCATCACGCAGGTCTTGCCTTCGACGTCACCGATGATGTTCATCACGGTGGAGACGTTGGCGCGCGGGCGGCGCTTGTCGATGATCGCCAGGTCGGCGTCATCCAGGCGCTTGGCCACCGCACGGGCGCGGACCACGCCGCCCACGTCCGGCGAGACAACAATCAGGTTCTCGGTGCCGTAGGCACGCCAGATGTCGGCCAGCAGCAGCGGGGACGCATACACGTTGTCCACCGGAATATCGAAGAAGCCCTGGATCTGGTCGGCGTGCAGGTCGACGGTCAGCACGCGATCAGCGCCAGCGGTGCTGAACATCTTCGCCGCCAGCTTGGCGGTGATCGGCACGCGCGAGGAACGCATGCGGCGATCCTGCCGCGAGTAACCGAAGTACGGCACCACGGCGGTCACGCTGGCCACCGATGCGCGCTTGAGCGCGTCGATCAGCACCAGCAGTTCCATCAGGTTTTCCGCGCTCGGCGCGCAGGTCGGCTGGATCACGAACACGTCCTGCTTGCGGACGTTCTCTTCGATTTCCACCTGCACTTCACCATCGGAGAAGTGCGAGACCAGCGCCTTGCCCGGGCGAACCCCCAGTTCCTTGCAGATGTTCTGCGCCAGACGTTTGTTGGCGTTGCCGGAAAAGACCAGCAGGTTCGGGGACTCTTGCATCATGATTGTCTCGGGCGGGGACGAGTGGCGGGGATCCGGAGTCGGCAAGGACCCTGATGGACCCTTGCTGCTGACAACACCGCGGTTGTTTCCACGTCCCGCGCGGGCGATGCGCTGGGAAGGCGCGGACACAGCCGCTATTGGCAGGGGCGGTAGGATTCGAACCTACGAATGCCAGGATCAAAACCTGGTGCCTTGGGCCTCTTGGCGACGCCCCTGCATTGATGAATCAGTGTTGCTCGAGTGCATCCAGCAGTGGCGAACGCGCAACGCCCGCTGCCACCCTTGCCCGCAACTCCTTCGGCAATTTCGACCGTCCCTGCTCTGCAGCAGACTGCGACGCGAATTCGACGAAACAACCACTTCCCGAACCGGTCAGCCGCGCCGCGCCGATGTCGCTCAACGCAGCAAGCGCCGCCTCGACGGCAGGCTCACGGCGGCGCAGCACCGGTTCGAACGCGTTCCCGACCAGGGTCCCGGAAGCGAAGTCCTCTATTTTCGCCACTGGGCTGTCGCGCGTCAAATCCGGGTCTGCAAACAGGGCCGGCGTGGGAACATGAACACCCGGTTCAACCACCACATACCAGGCCGGTTCCAGCACGATCGGCTGCAGCTGCTCGCCCACCCCTTCGGCCCAGGCATTGCGGCCACGCACGAACACCGGCACGTCGGCGCCCAGGCGCAGGCCCAGCGCCGCCAGGGCATCCTCATCCAGGCCGGCCTGCCACAGCCGGTTCAGCACCACCAGCACGGTGGCCGCATCGGACGAACCGCCACCGAAGCCACCACCGGCGGGAACATGCTTTTCAACGATGATGTCCGCACCTTGCGTGACATTCGCCACTTCCTTCAGCAGGCGGGCCGCCCGTACCGCCAGATCGTCTGCCTCGGCTACGCCGGCCAGGCCCTCGCCCTGCCGGCGCACCTGACCGTCTTCACGCAGGCGCAGGCCGATGCGGTCCCCCCAGTCCAACAGGCGGAACACGGTCTGCAGCTCGTGATAGCCGTCGGCCCGGCGGCCGGTGATGTGCAGGAACAGGTTCAGCTTGGCCGGGGCCGGCCACCAGGACCAGCCCGCGTCGTCGACTGCCCCGCTCATGGACTGCCCTGCCCCCACTGGTCCACCAGCAGGCGCACCTTGGCGTCGCCAGTGCTGGCCTCGATCCGGCGCGGCAGCGCCGGCCGGCCGGCTTCGGCGGGGTACCAGTCCAGGTACTGCACCTGCCAGCCCATCTGCTGCATGCGACGCGGCCGGCCTTCACCGTCGCGCTCGACCGTCTCGGGGCCGGCAGCATCGCCGGCCACCAGGCCACGGATCCACTCCGGCAGCTGGTTGACCGGAATGTCCCAGCCAGTCGCTTCCAGCAGCAGCTGCTGGGCGTCCTCGCCGTCACGCGGCCCGCCGGCCAGCCCTTCCAGGCGACCGGCCTCGGAATGGGTATCGCCGGTCAGCTTCCAGCTCTGCCGGGTCACCGGCGCGCTCAGTTCGACCACATAACGGCGCCCGTCCTGCTTCCAGTCGATGCGACCGCTGCCGCCGTCCTTGCCCTTGCTGACCGCCACCCGGCCCTGGAAGGCCCAGTCCGGCTGTGCGCGCAGGGCCGCTACGCGCGCCGCCTCGGCCTGCGCCGCTTCGGCCGAGACCGTCTCGACAACCGCCGGTGGCGCGGTCTTCTGCGTACCCACGCTGGTACAGGCGGTGACCGCCAGGGCCACGGCCGCCAACAACAGCGGCCGGATCAGGGAAACACTCATGGATTGAATTTCTCGCGGGCGCGCAGCAGCGCGCGGTTTTCAGGGTCGAGCTTGGCCGCTTCGTCGAAGAAGTGGCGGGCCTCGTCATGCTTGCCCAGCACCCACAGCACTTCACCGACGTGGGCGGCGATCTCCGGGTCCTTGGCCAGGGTCCAGGCCCGGCGCAGCTGCACCAGTGCTTCGTCCTTGCGGCCCAGGCGATACAGCACCCAGCCATAGCTGTCGACGATGGCGGCGTTGTCCGGCTCGGCCACGCGGGCGCGGTCGATCAGCTCCAGCGCCTCCTGCAGGCGGCCGGTGCGATCGGCCAGGGTGTAGCCCAGCGCGTTCAGCGCCGGCACGTTCTCCGGGTCGGTCACCAGGATCTTGCGCAGGTCGGCCTCGGCGCGCGGGATGTCGTCGCGGCGCTCCCAGGTGAGCGCGCGGGCGTACAGCAGGCCGTTGTCGTCCGGGTAGGCGGCCAGGCCGCGGGCCAATGCATCCAGTTCGCCGGCACTGTCGTCGCCGCGCTGGCGCAGCTCGGCCTCCAGCAGGTAGGCGTCGCGGCGTACATCGTCATCGACCACCGCATCAGACTGGATCGCGTGCACTTCCTCCAGCGCCAGCGGCAGGCGCCCGGCCAGGGCCTGGGCATTGGCCGCGCGCAGGCGCGCTTCGCTCAGTTCATCGCCACCGGGCACGCTGTGGTACCACTGCACCGCCTCGGGGTAACGCTTGAGGTACTCGGCGATCTTGCCCAGCAGCAGGCGCTGCGCCGGGTCCGGCTTGGCGGCCTGCCGCGACAGTTCGTTGTAGAGATTGGAAAGCGCGGCCTTGTCGCCCTGCTTGGCCAGCAGCGAGGCGCGCATGCCCCAGGTCTGCACGTCCTGCGGGCCGAACGCCAGCACGCGCTCGGCGGCGGACGGCTGGCCGAGACTGTCATAGGCAATGGCCACCGCATTGCGCAGTTCCGGGTCCTGGCGGGTCTTCGGCTCCACATCGTGCAGCAGCGACAACGCCTTGCCGGTCTCGCCCGCCTGTTGCAGCTGGCTGGCACGCAGCAGCGCCACACGTGGCTCTTCCGGGAAGCGCTTGACCACTTCATCGATCATGCGCCGGGCCAGCTCGGGCTTTTCCATGCGCAGGGCAAGGCGGCCAAACTCCTGCCAGGCTTCGATCTTCGGCGGAATGGCATTGGCGTCGACCAGCTCACCCAGCACCTGCGCGGGCACCGCTGGATCACGGCCGCCACCGATCAGTGCGGCCAGGGCGAACTTCCAGCCGCGCTCGTCGGGGTCGGCCAGCAGGCCCTGCAGTTCGGTGCGGGCAGCCTTCACATCGCCCTGGCGCATGGCCAGCGCACCGGCCGCACTGCGCATGGTCAACGAGCGCGGGGCGCGCTGCTGCCACAGTGCCAGGCCTTTGGCGGCGCTCGCATCATCGTTGGCGAGCATGGAAATGCGGGTCGCGCGCTCGGCCAGGCCGGCGTCGCCGTCGGTCTGCTGGGCCGCCTGCAGGTACCAGCGCGCGGCCTCGGCCAGCTTGCCGGCCTGCAGGGCGAACTCACCGGCCATCACCGGTTCCAGCGCCAGTTCCTCAGTGGCCGCGGCCCGCACGGGGGCCTTGGCCGGCACCGCTGCCAGGGCCTGGACACAGGCCAGGGACAGCAGCAGAACACTGGGGATGCGAATCAATGCGGGCATCGTCGGCATCGGGGCCTTAAAATGTCGTCCAATGGCCAGCAGCTTATCGCAAGCAACTGAACAATGACCCTGTGGGTGCTCGGACTGAATCACCAGACCGCACCGGTGGAGCTGCGCGAGCGCGCGGCCTTCGCCGGTGAGGCGTTGCCGCGTGCGCTGGGCTCGCTGCGCGATACCCCGCAGATCGCCGAGGCGGTGCTGCTGTCCACCTGCAACCGCACCGAGCTGTACGCCGTGGCCGATTCGGCACAGGCGCTGGACCAGTGGCTGCACACCCAGGCCGGCGACCTGCAGGGCTACCTGTACCAGCACGCCGACGCCGAGGCCGTGCGTCACCTGTTCCGGGTCGCCACCGGGCTGGACTCGATGGTGCTGGGTGAACCGCAGATCCTCGGCCAGGTGAAGGATGCCTGGTCGACCGCGCGCGACCATGGCCTGCTCGGCCAACGCCTGGACCGCCTGTTCCAGCAGACCTTCTCGGTGGCCAAGCGTGCGCGCACCGATACCCAGGTCGGCGCCAACCCGGTATCGGTGGCGTCGGCTGCGGTGCGCCTGGCGCAGAACGCGTTCGCGCGGCTGGACGATTCCACCGTACTGCTGGTCGGTGCCGGCGAGACCATCGAACTGGCTGCACGGCACCTGAGCGAAGGCAAGGTACGCCGGCTGCTGATCGCCAACCGCACCCTCGCCCACGCGCAGGAACTGGCCAGCCGACATGGTGGCGTGGCGCTGCCGCTGACCGAACTGGACCGCCACCTGGGTGAGGCCGACGTGGTGTTCTCGGCCACCGCTGCGCGCGAACCGGTGATCCATCGCGAAATGGTGGCCAAGGCCCTGCGCGCGCGCCGGCACAAGCCGATGCTGCTGTTCGACCTGGCCGTACCGCGCGACATCGAGGCCGAGGTCGGCACGCTCAACGACGCCTTCCTCTACACCGTAGACGACCTCGAACGCGCGGTGGAAGACAACCGCCGTGGCCGCCGCGAGGCCGCCGCCGAAGCCGAGGCGATCATCGACCTGCAGGTGTCGCGCTTCGTCGAGACCCAGCAGGCCAGCGCCCACCAGGCGCCGCTGCGGCAGCTGCGCGCGTTCGGCGAAGCCACCCGTGCCGAGCTGCTGGAGCGCGCACGCCAGCAACTGGCCAACGGCAAGCCGGCCGACGAAGTGCTGGAGCTGCTTGCCCACGGCCTGACCAACCGCCTGCTGCATCCGCCGACCGCCGCCCTGCGTGCGGCCGCGCTGAGTGGCGATGCCGACCTGACCCGCGCCGCCGAGCGCCTGTTCCCGGCCACGCCGGGTTACCGCCACCCACCCGTGAGACCCGATGACGCCGACCCTGCGCCGTAAGCTGGAAGCGCTGGCCGAGCGCCGCGAAGAACTGGAACGCCTGCTCGCCGAACCCGATGTGGTCGCCGACAACACTCGTTTCCGCGACCTTTCGCGCGAATTCGCCCAACTTGAACCGATCGCCATCGCCCTGGCCGATGAAGCCCGTGCCAAGGCCGATCTGGCCGCCGCCGAAGGCATGCGCGCCGACCCGGACCTGCGCGAGCTGGCCGATGAGGAAATCGCTGCTGCACAGGCGCGCCTGCAGGAACTGGAGCAGGAGCTGGCGCTGCTGCTGGTGCCGCGCGACCCGCGTGACGAAGGCAACCTGTTCCTGGAAGTGCGCGCCGGTACCGGCGGCGACGAGGCCGCGATCTTTGCCGGCGACCTGTTCCGCATGTACGCCCGCTACGCCGAGCGCCAGGGCTGGAAGGTCGAGATCGAATCGGACAGCCCGGGCGAGCATGGCGGCTACAAGGAAGTGGTGGCGCGCGTGGTCGGGCGTGGCGCGTTCTCGCGCCTGAAGTTCGAATCGGGCACGCACCGCGTGCAGCGCGTGCCGGCCACCGAATCGCAGGGCCGCATCCATACCTCGGCGGCCACCGTGGCGATCATTCCCGAGGCCGATGAGGTCGATGACATCGTCATCAACCCGGCCGACCTGAAGGTGGATACGTTTCGTTCGTCCGGTGCCGGCGGCCAGCACGTCAACAAGACCGAATCGGCCATCCGCATCACCCACGTGCCGACCGGCGTGGTGGTGGAATGCCAGACCGAGCGCAGCCAGCACGCCAACCGCGACAAGGCGATGAAGCGCCTGAAGGCACAGCTGCTCGATGCCGAGCGCCAGCGCCAGGACGCGGCGCAGGCCGAGTCGCGGCGCCTGCAGGTGGGCAGCGGTGACCGCAGCCAGCGCATCCGCACCTACAACTTCCCGCAGGGCCGGATCACCGACCACCGCGTGGAAGGCCTGACCCTGTACGACCTGCCCAACGTGCTGGCCGGCGACCTCGACCCGCTGCTGCAGCGGCTCAGCCACGAGCACCAGGTCGACGCCCTGGCCCAGTTGTCGGCGGGCTGAGTCGCATGTCGGCCTGGCAGCAGCGGCAGCACCTGCAACAGGCGATTGCACGCCAGCCGGGCGACTTCGTCGCCTGGGTGATGCTGGCGGACCTGGAACTGGAAGCCGGCGACATCGCCGCCGGCGAGCAGGCCGCGCGCCGTGCACTGCAGCTGCGCCCGAACCACCCTGAAGCGCTGGCGCGGCTGGGCCGCGTGGCCTGGATGGCCGGCGCGCATGCCGATGCGGCGAAACTGCTCGGCCAGGCCTCGGCGTTGGCCCCGCAGCACCCGGGCATTGCCCTGTGGCTGGGCCATGCGCTGGAAGATGCCGATGATGCCGAAGGCGCGGCGGCAGCCTATCGCCGTGCGCATGCACTGATGCCGGGCGAACCCTATATCGCCGCCCAGCGCCTGGCCTGGCAGCGTCGCCTGTGCGACTGGCAGGACGTGGACGCGCTGGCGGCACAGGTACGTGGTGCACTTGCCTCTGGGCAGGGCGTGGTCGAACCGTTCGCGTTCCTCAGCGAAGATGCCAGCGCAGCCGAGCAGTTGGCCTGCGCGCGTGCCCGTGCATCCGCCGTTGCCACTTCAGTGCGGCCGTTGCCGCCAGTGAAGGTGCGTTCCCAGGGCCCGCTGCGGGTCGGCTTCCTTTCCAATGGTTTCGGCGCGCATCCCACCGGATTGTTGACCGTGGCCCTGTTCGAGCAGTTGCGTCGTGACCCGGCGTTGCAGCTGCACCTGTTCGCGTTGAACCACGATGACGGCAGCCGCATCCGCCAGCGCCTGCAGGTGGCCACGCAGCTGCATGATGTGGCCGCACTGCGCCATGCAGACACTGCTGCACGCATCCGCGCACAGGGCATCGACCTGCTGTTCGACCTGCGCGGCTGGGGCGGCGGCGGTACGCCGGAAGTGCTGGCGATGCGCCCTGCCCCGCTGCAGTTGAACTGGCTGGCCTATCCCGGCACGTCCGGTGCGCCGTGGATGGATGCGGTGATCGGCGACAGCTTCGTTCTGCCGCCGTCACTGGAACCCCACTACAGCGAGCGCGTACTGCGCCTGCCGCGTGCGTTCCAGCCCTCGGACAACACCCGCTTGCTGGAACCGGCACCGTCCCGGGCCGAGTGCGGCCTGCCCGAACAGGGCGTGGTGTTCTGCTGCTTCAACAACAGCTACAAGCTCAATCCACGCAGCATGGGCCGCGCGTTCGCGGTGCTGCAGGCGGTGCCCGGCAGCGTACTGTGGCTGCTGTCCGGTCCCGGCCAGGCCGACGCGCGCCTGCGCAGCGCCGCACAGGCCGCTGGCCTGGATCCGGCACGCCTGGTGTTCATGGCCAAGCTGCCACATCCGCAGTACCTGGCTCGCTATCCGCTGGCCGACCTGTTCCTCGACACGCATCCGTACAACGCGCACACCACCGCGTCCGACGCACTATGGGCCGGCTGCCCGGTGCTGACCTGCCCCGGCGACACCTTCGCCGCGCGCGTGGCCGGCAGCCTCAATCACCATCTGGGGCTGGCACGGATGAATGTCGCCGACGATGCGGCATTCATCGCCACCGCCAGCGCGCTGGGCAACGACCCGGCAGCACTGGCAGCGTTGCACGCCGAGCTGGCGCAGGCACGCGAGCGCAGTGGATTGTTCGACATGGCCAGCTTCGCCCGCGACCTGTCGGCGCTGCTGCAGCGACTGGCCGGCGAGCATGGCTGGCAGGGCCTCGACATCGCCTGAGCGATCCCTGCGCTACGCTCGGGCTCCCTCCCCGCGTGGTGTGATGATGGCCAAGCTCAAGCGCAAGGACTACGACGAACTGCTGCTGCCGCTGCAGCTGGAACTGACCGCGATGGCGCGCTGGGTGCAGCACAGCGGGCAACGCCTGCTGGTGCTGTTCGAAGGCCGAGATACCGCAGGCAAAGGCGGCGCGATCCAGGCCATCAGCCAGCACCTCAACCCTCGTCAATGCCGGGTGGTGGCACTGCCCAAGCCGACCGACCGCGAAGCCACGCAGTGGTATTTCCAGCGCTACGCCTCGCACCTTCCGGCCGCCGGCGAGATCGTGCTGATGGACCGCAGCTGGTACAACCGTGCCGGCGTGGAGCGGGTGATGGGTTACTGCAGCGAAACCGAGTACCAGCAGTTCCTGCATCAGGCGCCGGTATTCGAGCAACTGCTGGTGGACGACGGCATCCTGCTGTTCAAGTACTGGCTGTGCGTGGATCAGGAACAGCAGGAAAAACGCTTCGCCGAGCGCCACCTCGATCCGCTGAAGGGCTGGAAGCTCTCCCCGGTGGACCTGAAATCCCGCAGCAAGTACAGCGCCTACACCGAGGCCCGCGAGGCGATGCTGCGCGCGACGCATCGCGAGGCAGCACCGTGGACGCTGGTGGATTTCAACGACCAGCGGTTGGGTCGGCTGACGCTGGTGCGCAACCTGCTGGACCGGTTGCCGGACACCCGGGTGGATGCACCGTTGCCGGAGCTGCCGAAGCTGAAGGGCAAGCTGCATCGCGAGCACTACGATGTACTGAAGCCGATCGAGGACTTCCCGGTCGAAGATTAGGGTGGGTCGGCAGGGCTGCGCCCTGCACCTTCAGAGGCCAGAGCAACAGCGGGTATTCCGTCGGGTGGTGGGGCGGTGTCGGAGTGCGGGGACGCCGCAAGTACGTCCATGTAGGCTTGGCAGCCGCATCCATGCGGCGGACACCCCGCACTCCGGGACCGGCCCCCCGCGGGCAGATC
>NZ_JAWIRR010000048.1:18645-23782 GCF_036320065.1 Stenotrophomonas sp. SMYL8 | reverse complement strand
CAACGCTGAGCGCCCCCACCTGTCCCTTAAAATGCAGACGCCCGATGCGATGCATCGGGCGTCTTTGGCCGCCTGACGGCGGCCGGACCATCCACCCATCGGTGTCAACCTATGGCAGGACGAGTCAATCTGGCGGAGAGGGGGGGATTCGAACCCCCGAGGCGCTATAAACGCCTGCCTGATTTCGAGTCAGGTACATTCAACCACTCTGCCACCTCTCCGGGTGGTCCCCGGCGGACCGGGGACGCGCATCATACGAGGAAGTGAGGCCGACGACAAGTCATTCCGACCAACGAAGTGAAAATTTCCTGAGCGCACGCCTTGCCGGATGCGCGCAGCCACCCGATGATGCCTGTCTCCCCAGCAACACCCCGCCCCAGCGCCCATGATCGAATTCGGACACCTCACCCACCCCGGCATGCGCCGCGAGCTCAACGAGGACACCTACTACGGTGACAGTGAGCTGGCCCTGTGGCTGGTGGCCGATGGCATGGGCGGGCACGCCTGCGGTGAAGTGGCCAGCGCGCTGGCGCGCGAGACCATCGTGCGCGAGATCCGCCGCGGCGCACCGCTGGCGCAGGCCATCCGCACCGCCGACGAAGAGATCATCCGCGCCTCGCGCCGGCGCAACGACACGTTGCCGATGGGCACTACCGTGGTCGCCGCACGGGTACAGGGCAACCGCTATGAAGTGGCGTGGGTTGGCGACAGCCGTGCCTACCTGTGGCGCGACGGACAGCTGGCCCAGCTCAGCCAGGACCACAGCGTGGTGCAGGAGCTGGTCGCGCAGGGCAACCTGACCGCCGAACAGGCGCGTGCGCATCCGCACCGCAACGTGGTCACCCAGGCGCTGGGCGTGACCGATCCGGCGCATCTGAACGTGGCCACCACCAGCGGCGAACTGCGCCCGGGCATGCAGCTGTTGCTGTGCAGTGACGGCCTGACCGAGGAAGTGGACGACCGCAGCATCGCGCGCACCCTCGCCTTCGAGGATGCCAGCGCACAGGAATGCGTGGACACGCTGGTCGCCGCCGCGCTCGATGGCGGCGGCCGCGACAACATCAGCGTGATCCTGGTGCGCTGCCACTAACCGGTAGATCCACGCCATGCGTGGATGCGGCGCTGCCGGCCAGCGGCCGGCACTACCCCAACAGGCATTACGCGCTGGCGGGCTCTTCCACCTTCGGGCCATCCCACAGCGCGTGGCCAGCCTTCTTGCGCAGCCGCTCCAGTCGCGCCGCATGCGCTTCCAGCTCCGACGGCGTGGCCACCACGCGCGGGCGCGGCAGCAGCTTGCTGGTGTCGAAGGCCTGCAGCGCCGCACCGGCAGCACCGCCATCGTCATCGCCCAGACCGAAGCCGATTTCTTCCTGGCCCGAGGTCAGCGCGATATAGACGTCGCCCAGGATCTGCGCATCGAGCAGGCCGCCGTGCAGCGCACGGTGCGAGTTGTCCACGCCCAGCCGCTTGCACAGCGCATCCAGCGAGTTGCGCTGGCCCGGGAAGCGCTCACGCGCCATCACCAGGGTATCGATCACGGCGCAGCGGTCGGTGATCTTCCCGTACTGCGGCCCCAGCAGCGACAACTCGTTGTCGAGGAAGCCGAGGTCGAACGCCGCGTTGTGGATGATCAGCTCGGCGCCATCGATGAAGGCCAGGAACTCGTCGGCGATCTGCGCGAAGTCCGGCTTGTCATCGAGAAACTCCAGGGTCAGGCCGGTGACTTCCTGCGCGCCCTGTTCGAACTCGCAGTCCGGCTTGATGTACTGGTGATAGTTGTTGCCGGTCGGGCGGCGCTTGAACAGCTCCACGCAGCCGATTTCGACGATGCGGTTGCCCTTCTTCCACTCCAGGCCGGTGGTTTCGGTATCGAGGATGATCTGACGCATGGGCTCAGTTTACCGGGCTGGCGTCGCGGATCTGGATCGCCGCGTTGCGGGCCAGCGTATCCACCCGCTCATTGTCCGGGTCGCCGGAGTGACCCTTCACCCAGCGCCAGTCGATCTGATGCCGCAGCGTGGCCGCCTGCAGGCGCTCCCACAGCTCGCGGTTCTTTACCGGATCGCCGCCAGCCGTCTTCCAGTTCTTGCGGATCCAGCCCGGCATCCACTGGGTCAGACCCTGCCGCACATACTGCGAATCGGTATAGAGCACGATGTTGCACGGCTCGGTCAGCGACTCCAGCCCGGAAATGGCCGCCATCAGCTCCATCCGGTTGTTGGTGGTGTGCGCCTCGCCACCGCTCAGTTCGCGCTCGTGGCCCTTGTAGCGCAGCAGCGCAGCCCAGCCGCCGGGGCCGGGATTGCCAAGGCAGGAACCGTCGGTGTGGATTTCGATGGTTTTCAATACAACTCCAGAATCAGGTAGCTACGGTGCCGTGCCAGCGCACCGGCAGCGGTTTCGGCCCAGGCAGGGCCAGCGTACGTTTTTCCGCATGGAACAGGCAGGCCGCGCGCAGCGGTGCCCAACCTCCGGGACGACGGCTGCCCGCACCGCGCCAGAGCGGGCCCAGGTAACGCATATCGTCGCATTCCAGCCCATGACGGCCGAGCAGCAGGCGGATCCGCTGCGGCGTGCGCACCACCAGCCCATGCTGGCGCCAGCGCGTGCGATACGGACTGAACGGATTGAGGCTGCTCAGCCACAGATGGCCGCCCGGCATCAGTACGCGCTCGCACTCGTCGAGCAGCCGGTCGGCGTCGGCCGCAGTGACATGCTGCAGCACGATCGCATTGACACTCTCATTGGCCAGCGGCAGCGGCAGCGCACAGCGGGTGTCGCCGGCATAGCCCTGTCCCTGCCGATACAGGCGCAGACCGCGTCCACCCAGCTGTGCATCGTCCAGCCAGGCCGCACTTGGTGCGATCCACAGCCAGGGCTGCGCCGGCAGCACCGACAGCTGCGGCAGCAGCAATTGCCGCTCCAGCACACGCAAGGCCTCCGCCGGTTCGCTGTCGAACCACGGGGTCTGGCTCGCTTGACGGGTGCTCTGCAGCGCGGGCATGGTCCAATTCTATGCGACTGACTGCCCTGCCCGCATTTGCGGATAACTACATCTGGACGCTGATCGACAACGAGGGCGCTGCCGTGGTCGTCGACCCCGGCGATGCCGCGCCAGTGCTCGCACTGGCCGATCAGGGCCTGCGCGTGGACACGATCCTGCTCACCCATCACCACGACGACCACATCGGTGGCGTGCCGGCATTGCAGGCGCGTTTCCCCGGCGTGCGAGTCATCGCGCCGGTCGAGGAACGCATTCCCACGGCCACCGAGCGGGTCGGCGAAGGTGAACGCGTTCAGGCACTGGGCCGGACGTTCCACGTACTATCCGTGCCCGGGCATACCCGCAGCCACATCGCGTTTCACACTGCTGAACATCTTTTCAGCGGAGATTCGTTGTTCAGCCTGGGCTGTGGACGCCTGTTCGAAGGTACGCCGTCCCAGCTGCTGGCGTCGATGCGCAAGCTGGGTGCCCTGCCCGCGCAACTGCTGCTTTGTTGCGCTCATGAGTACACCGTGTCAAATGCCGTCTTCGCGCGGCATGTCGACCCCGCCAACGCTGCCTTGTGGCAGCGCCAAGAGGAGGCTTTGGCCATGCGCCGCGATGACCGTCCCACCCTGCCGGTAACCCTGGCCAACGAATTCGACTGCAATCCCTTCCTGCGTGTGCACGCTGCACCGATCCGTGCGTCGGTGTCGGCACACCTGGGCCGTGACGTCGTGGACGACGTCGACGTGATGGCCGGTCTCCGGCACTGGAAAGACGGCTTCCGCGCATGATGCGCCGAAGTCTGCCGCTGGCCCTGGGCCTTGCCCTGGGGCTGGCCGGAACCGCGGGCGCACAGTCGCTGGGCGCCGGCATCAGCCAGAACCTGACCGCGGCTGCGGCGCTGCCGCTGGATCCGTCCGCGCTGCCTGCGCCCTCGGTGCGCAATGGCCAGGAGATCTTCACCAGCTTCCGCGACGGCCTGGCCGAGCCCAGCTGCGATGCCGAGGCTACCAGCCCGCGCTGGCAGAAGCAGTTCGCCCACGCCCCCTCGCGCCTGGCCAACCAGGATGACGATGCGCTGGTGCTGTTCGGCTATGTGGTCGAAGAGCTGCGCAAGGCGAACCTGCCCACCGAATTCGCGCTGATCCCGTTCGTGGAAAGCGGCTACCGGCCCAATGCCCGCAACGGCAGCGGCCCAACCGGCCTGTGGCAGTTCATCGCCACCACGGCGCGCAACCACCGCGTACCCATGGCCAACGGCTACGACGGCCGCCTGTCGGCGGTTGATTCCACCCAGGCCGCGGTGCGCTACCTGAAGACCCTGCACGGCATGTTCGGCGGCGACTGGCGACTGGCCACCATGGCCTACAACGCCGGCGAGTACCGGGTGCTGCAGTCCATGCGCAAGGCCGGCATGAACGCGCAGAACGCCAAGCCGGCAGCCCTGCCGGGGCTGTCGCCGGTTACCCATGCCTATGTCGAGAAGCTGCACGCCCTGGCCTGCGTGCTGGAAGACGTGGAGGACCAGCCTCGCGTGATGGCCTCGCTGGACCGCACCGTGCCGGTGTTGAAGGACCACACCCTGCCAGCCGGCACCAGCGTCCAGCAGTGGGCCGCACAGCGCGCCCTGGACCCCGCCAGGATCGCCCGCCTCAACCCGGCCCTGGCCGCCGGCAACCGCGCTTCGGGAACCACCCGGGTCCTGGCCCCGGTCTCGGCCGCCAATGCGACGGTGACGGAAGCCGCGACCACGCTGGTGGCCAGCACCGCACCGGTTGCCACGACCACGCCGACGCCGCAGGTGGCCAAGACCGTGGCCGCGATCGCCGACCGCCCGCGCAGCCGCCGCCACACCGTGCGTGATGGCGAGTCGGCCTGGACCATCGCCCGCCGCTACGGCATGCCGGTAAAGGCCCTGCTGTCGCTGAACGGCCTGAGTGGCAGCAGCGTGCTGAAGCCCGGCGCAGTGCTGCGCGTGGAAGACTGACGCGCCAGCCAGGCCTTCCCTGCGGTAGAGCCGAGCCCATGCTCGGCTTTTTCTTGCGCGGTGCGGCTGCTTCGACATGCTTCTCGTAGAGTCGAGGGGGGGGGGGGGGGGGGGCGGAGGGCCGAGCCGGCACCCACCCCACAAAGCCCCCCCACCCCACA
>NZ_JAWIRR010000048.1:0-18635 GCF_036320065.1 Stenotrophomonas sp. SMYL8 | reverse complement strand
GCGGGCGCACGCGAGTCCGTCCTGGTCGGCCGGGCTCTCGCCCGGCCCCCCCCCCCCCCCCCCCCCCCCCCCTCGACTCTACGCGCCCACACCCACAAAAAAGGCCCGGCAATGCCGGGCCTTCTTCTATCCTGCCCGCCGCGAGGCTTACAGGTTCTCTTCGGTGGTCTGGATCACGAACTTCCTGCGCATCGCCTCGACGTAGGCCTTGGCTGCGGCCATGCCGTCGATCTGGCTCAGCTGATCCTTGAGCTGCTTCTGCTGCTCGGCGGTCACTTCCTTGATGTCGCCCGGGTTGACCTTGTTCACTGCGAACAGCAGCGCGTGGCCGTTGACGTCGACCTTGCCGTAGCTCGGCTTGCCTTCCGCCGGCACCGGCGCACTGAAGATCGCGCGGTTGATTTCCGGGGTCGGCACCGGCTGGCTGCGCGGCAGGCCCGGCATCGGGCTCAACTGCAGCTTCTCGCTGGCGGCCAGCGACTGCAGGGTGGCACCGGCCTTCAGCTTGGCCAGCACGGCGTCGGCGGCCTTGTCGCTGGCCTGGCGCTGGCGGTCGGCGCGGATCGCGGCGATCACCTGTTCACGCGCCTTGTCCAGCGGCGTTGCCTGTTCCGGGGTGTGCGCGGCCACGCGGATGACCACACTGTGGTTGGTCGCGCCGCCCAGCGCAATCGGGTCGCTGGCGGTCCCGTCCTGCACCAGCACGTCGGAGAAGGCGGCACGCAGCACGCCCGGGTCAGCGGCGATGCCACTGGCGGTGGCACGGGTGATCGGGCCCAGCGTCTGCAGCGGCAGGTTCACTTCCTTGGCCGCGGCAGCCAGATCGCTCGGGCTCTTGTTGATGGCGTCGACCAGACGGCCGGCCAGTTCGTTGAAGCCACGCTCGCCGTCGGCCTTCAGCTGCTCGGCAGCCAGCGTGTCACGCACTTCCTCGAAGGACTTGCCCTGGCCGCCACGCACCGCGGCGACCTTGATGACGTGGTAGCCGAAGTCGGTCTTGACCGGGCCGATCACGTCACCCGCCTTGGCGGCGAACAGGGCGTCTTCGAATGGCTTGACCATCGCGCCACGCTCGACCCAGCCCAGATCACCGCCCTGGTCCTTCGAACCCGGGTCTTCCGAATTGGCCTTGGCCAGTGCAGCGAAGTCGGCACCCGCCGCCTTGGCTTCGGTGGCGATCTTGTTCGCCTTGGCTTCGGCACCGTCACCGGTGATCAGGATGTGCGCGGCCTGGCGCTGTTCCGGCGAAGTGAACTTCGCCTTCTCGTCCTCATAGCGCTTGCGCAGGGTCGCTTCGTCGGCCGCGGTCGGTGCCGGCAGGTTGGCGCCATTGATCTCGACGTATTCCAGCGACACGCTTTCGGCCTGGCGGAAATCCTTGCCGTGGCTGTCGTACCACTGCTTGATCTGCTCATCGGTGACCGGCGCGGTATCGGCCGGAACCTCCGGCAGCGCGGCCAGTTCGACGTCGCGGGTCTCACCCAGCAGCTTCAGCAGGCGCTCGGTCTCGGCCTGGGTGACGAAGCCCGAATTCTGCAGGCCCGACGGGATCACCGACTGCTGCAGGCTCTCGCGCACCAGCTCCTGGAACTGCGTGGGGGTACGCGGCGGATTGCCACCGGCCAAGGCCAGGCGGTAGTTGTTCTCGTTGAACTTGCCGTTCGAATCGAGGAAGGCCGGGATGGTGGCGATGTACTCGCGCACCGCGCCATCGCCGATCACAACACCGGCCTGCTCGCCCACCAGGCGCACGACCTGCTCGTCGATCAGCTGATCGAGCACGGCCATCTTGTTTTCAGTGCTTTCGAACGCGCGCGGGTCGAAGTTCTCGCCCTGCTGCTGGCGCTCACGCATGCGCTCCTGCTCGAAGCGGGTGCGGAAATCCTGCGCGCTGATCTCGTGGTGCTGCCACAGCATGCGCACCGGCCACCACGACGGTGCCGAACGCCACCAGGTCGGAGGCGCGGAAACCTTGGCCACGTTCTGTGCGCCAACGCCACCCAGGTAGCTGTTGTCGATCACGAACAGGAACGGAATCATCAGCAGCCCCAGGATCACGGTGACGATCCAGCCTGAGGTCTTGTCGCGGAGTTTCTGCAGCATGGTGAGGAATCACAAGGCCTGATTGGCGAGCCCGGCAGTGTAACCCGCTTCGTCGCAGGGACCAAAAGCAGCGGCGGCGCGGCCTGCGCCGATCTCCGCGGACCTGTGCCGTCAGCACCTCGGCAGGCCTGCCGCAGGGCACAAAGAAAAAGCCCCCGGCTTGCGCCGAGGGCTTTTGAAGTTGGCGGAGCGGACGGGACTCGAACCCGCGACCTCCGGCGTGACAGGCCAGCATTCTAACCAGCTGAACTACCGCTCCGCGCTGAAACTTTGCAGGCGCCCAGTATATCCGAAGACTCCCTGGAAACCCAGCCCGATGAACACTTTTTTCAAAGTTTTTTCACAGGGACTTAAGAATTCTGCAATGGCGGAGCGGACGGGACTCGAACCCGCGACCTCCGGCGTGACAGGCCAGCATTCTAACCAGCTGAACTACCGCTCCGTTCTTGCAAAAACCTTTTCGCCTTCCTTCCGAACCTGTCGGTGAGAAGACAAGGCCCCCAGCTTTAGGCCGGGGGCCTTGATGTAGTGGCGGAGCGGACGGGACTCGAACCCGCGACCTCCGGCGTGACAGGCCAGCATTCTAACCAGCTGAACTACCGCTCCGCATTGTTGCTATTTCCTGTTTTCCCACCGGCCTGGACCGGGGAGAAAACAAAGCCTCCAGCTTTTGGCCGGAGGCCTCGTTGAATGGCGGAGCGGACGGGACTCGAACCCGCGACCTCCGGCGTGACAGGCCAGCATTCTAACCAGCTGAACTACCGCTCCACACTCAAACTTTTACCGCGGTGCTGTGGTGGGTGCTGAGGGTTTCGAACCCCCGACCCTCTCCGTGTAAAGGAGACGCTCTACCGCTGAGCTAAGCACCCCAGCGAGCCGCTTAGTTTACAGCATCCTTCAGGGCCTTACCAGCCTTGAACGACGGATTCTTCGAAGCAGCGATCTTGATGGTGTCGCCGGTCTTCGGGTTGCGGCCGGTGCGGGCAGCACGGTCGCGGACCTGGAAGGTACCGAAGCCAACCAGGGTGACCGCATCGCCGTCCTTCAGCGCCTTGGTGACGGCAGCAACGACGGCATCGACAGCGCGGCTGGACTCGGCCTTGGTCAGGTCGGCAGCTTCAGCAACGGCATCGATCAATTCGGTCTTGTTCATTCTCTACAACTCCTTTGGCGGTGGGTTCCGCTTATTCGACAGGGAAGCAACCGCACGCCTTCTGCATGCGGCCGCCATGTGGAAACGGTTCGCCGATTCAGTCATCGCTGACAGCGATCACTCATTCGCGAGTGCTGCTTTTATACCAGTGGCCCTACCCCCACGCAAGCTGGAAAGCCAGCAACGACGCGGGTTTCGGGCCATCGGACAGCGCGCGTCAATGCTTGACGCGCGCGCTTCCACTCGGTTTGGCCTTGCTGCGCACCGTGACACGCTGCGCACTCTTGCGCGCCTTCTTCGGTGCCAGCGGGCGCTCCAGCGCCAGGTCCAGGACTTCTTCGATGTACTTCACCGGCACGATCTCCAGATCGCGGGTGACGTTGGCCGGAATGTCTGCAAGGTCCTTGCGGTTCTCTTCCGGAATGATGACCGTGCGGATACCACCGCGCAGTGCGGCCAGCAGTTTCTCCTTCAAGCCACCGATGGCGGTGACACGACCACGCAGGGTGATCTCACCGGTCATCGCCACGTCGGCACGCACCGGCACCTTGGTCAGCATCGACACCAGCGAGGTGACCATTGCCGCACCGGCACTCGGTCCGTCCTTCGGCGTGGCACCATCGGGCACGTGCAGGTGCACGTCGTGCTTCTGCAGGAAGTCGCTGTCGATGCCAAAGCCCACGGCGCGCGAACGCACCACCGACAACGCCGCCGACGCCGATTCCTTCATCACGTTGCCGAGCTGGCCGGTCAGGATCAGCTGGCCCTTGCCCGGCACCAGCGTCGATTCGATCTGCAGCAGATCGCCACCGACTTCGGTCCAGGCCAGGCCGGTGACCAGGCCGATCTCGTTCTCTTCCTCGGCGCGGCCGAAATCGAAGCGACGCACACCCAGGTACTTGTCCAGGTTCTTGCTGGACACGCTCACCAGCGCCTTGGACTTCTTCGCCCCCTTCTTCGCCTTCACCGGCTGCGGGCCGGCCAGCGCGATCTCCTTCACCACCTTGCGGCAGATCTTGGCGATTTCGCGTTCCAGGTTGCGCACGCCCGATTCGCGCGTGTAGTAGCGCACGATGTCCTGGATCGCATCACTGCCGATCTCCAGTTCTTCCGGCTGCAGGCCGTTGGCCTTGATCTGCTTCGGCACCAGGTAGCGGGTGGCGATGTTGAGCTTCTCATCCTCGGTGTAGCCGGGGATGCGGATCACTTCCATGCGGTCCAGCAGCGGGCCCGGAATGTTGAGCGAGTTCGAGGTGGCCACGAACATCACTTCGGACAGGTCCAGGTCCACTTCCAGGTAGTGGTCGTTGAACGCGTTGTTCTGCTCCGGATCGAGCACTTCCAGCAGCGCCGACGACGGATCGCCACGGAAGTCCATCGACATCTTGTCGATCTCGTCGAGCACGAACAGCGGGTTCTTGCTGCCGACCTTGTTGAGGTTCTGCACGATGCGGCCCGGCATCGATCCGACGTAGGTACGACGGTGGCCACGGATCTCGGCCTCGTCGCGTACGCCGCCCAGCGACATGCGCACGAACTTGCGGTTGGTGGCCTTGGCGATGGACTGGCCGAGCGAGGTCTTGCCCACGCCCGGCGGCCCGACCAGGCACAGGATCGGGCCCTTCATCTGCTTCACGCGCGACTGCACCGCCAGGTACTCAAGGATGCGTTCCTTGACCTTCTCCAGGCCGTAGTGGTCGGCGTCGAGGGTGTCCTGTGCGGCCTTCAGGTCCTTGCGCACCTTGCTGCGCTTCTTCCACGGCACGCCCAGCAACCACTCCAGGTAGTTGCGCACGACCGCCGCTTCGGCCGACATCGGCGACATCTGCTTGAGCTTGTTCAGTTCATTGCGTGCCTTGGCTTCAACCGCCTTCGGCATGCCGGCTTCGGCGATCTTGCGGGCCAGCTCTTCCAGCTCGCCTGGTGCGTCATCCAGGTCACCCAGTTCCTTCTGGATGGCCTTCATCTGTTCGTTGAGGTAGTACTCGCGCTGGCTCTTCTCCATCTGCGACTTCACGCGGCCGCGGATGCGCTTTTCCATCTGCTGCACGTCGATCTCGCCATCGACCAGGCCGACCAGCATCTCCAGGCGGTCACCGACGGCCAGCGTTTCCAGCAGGCGCTGCTTGTCGGCCAGGCGCACGCTGATGTGCGCGGCGATGGTGTCGGCCAGGCGGGCCGGCTCATCGATGCCCGACAACGTCTGCAGCAGCTCCGGCGGCAGCTTGCGATTGGTCTTCACGTACTGCTCGAACAGCGACATCAGCGAGCGGGCGATCGCCTCCACCTCGCGTGCTTCGCGCTCGTCGGTGGCGTCGATCTCCACGGCCTGGCCGTGCAGCGAGCCGTTACGCTCATCGACGTGGGTGACCTGCACGCGCGACAGGCCTTCGACCAGCACCTTGATGGTGCCGTCGGGCAGCTTCAGCAGCTGCAGCACCTGCGCCAGCGTACCGACCTGGTAGAGGTCGGCCGCATGCGGGTCGTCGGTCTCGGCCGACTTCTGCGCCAGCAGCAGGATGCGCTTGTCCGCTTCCATTGCCTGTTCGAGCGCGTGCATGGACTTGTCACGGCCGACGAACAGCGGGATGACCATGTGCGGGAACACCACTACGTCGCGCAGCGGCAGGACCGGCAGGTCGAGGGTTTCACTTGGGGAACGGGCCATGGGGGCTCCAGGGAAGGGGAAAACCGCCTCCGGGAGGGCATCTTCCGGAGACAAAAAAAGCCGATGGCCCCGTTATGGGGCCATCGGCTTTCAGATGCAAGGCATTCCTTGAAAATCCTTTCCAATCAACAACCTGGAAGGATCACTCGGCGCCTGCGGCCTTCTGTTCAGGGGCCGCCGGGGTCTGGTAGATCAGGTACGGCTCGGACTTGTGCTCGATCACCGACTCGTCCACCACCACCTTGCTGACGTTTTCCTGCGACGGCAGGTCGTACATGGTGTCCAGCAGCACCGATTCGACGATGGTGCGCAGGCCACGGGCACCGGTCTTGCGCTTGAGCGCCTTCCTGGCGATGGCCGACAACGCGTCCGGACGGAACTCCAGCTCGACGTTCTCCATCTCGAACAGCTTTTTGAACTGCTTGGTGATGGCGTTCTTCGGCTCGGTCAGGATCTTGATCAGGGCCGGCTCGTCCAACTCCTCCAGGGTCGCCACCACCGGCAGGCGGCCGACGAACTCCGGAATCAGGCCGAACTTGATCAGGTCTTCCGGCTCGACTTCGGCCAGCACCTTGCCCACTTCCTGCTTGCGCTCGCTGCTCTTCACCTTGGCGCCGAAGCCGATGCTGCCGACGTCGGTGGAACGGGCCTGGATCACCTTGTCCAGCCCGGCGAACGCGCCGCCGCAGATGAACAGGATGTTCTTGGTGTCCACCTGCAGGAATTCCTGCTGCGGGTGCTTGCGGCCGCCCTGCGGCGGAACGCTGGCCACGGTGCCTTCGATCAGCTTCAGCAGGGCCTGCTGCACGCCTTCGCCGGACACATCGCGGGTGATCGACGGGTTCTCGCTCTTGCGCGAGATCTTGTCGATTTCATCGATGTAGACGATGCCCTGCTGTGCCTTCTCGACGTCGTAGTCGCACTTCTGCAGCAGCTTCTGGATGATGTTCTCCACGTCCTCGCCCACGTAACCGGCTTCGGTCAGCGTGGTGGCGTCGGCCATGGTGAACGGCACGTTGAGCAGGCGGGCCAGGGTCTCGGCCAGCAGCGTCTTGCCCGAGCCGGTCGGACCGACCAGCAGGATGTTCGACTTCGCCAGTTCGACGTCGTCGTTCTTCTGCCGGCTCTCGATGCGCTTGTAGTGGTTGTACACGGCCACGGCCAGCGTGCGCTTGGCGCGGTTCTGGCCGATCACGTACTGGTCGAGGACCTCGAGGATCTCGCGCGGCTTGGGCAGCGAACTGCGCGCCGACTGCGCCTTTTCCTCAAGTTCCTCACGGATGATGTCGTTGCACAGCTCCACGCACTCATCGCAGATGAATACGCTCGGACCCGCAATCAGCTTGCGCACTTCATGCTGGCTCTTGCCGCAGAAAGAGCAGTAGAGGATCTTGCCGGTGTCCGTGGAACGACCTTGGCGGTCTTCGCTCATGCTTCGCTTACCCAGTTACCCCACCCGCTGAACGGGGGTTCGATTCGAGAATAGCACAGGGCCGAGGGGACACCAGTCCCGCCCGACCCTGCAGGAACGGGGCCTCCCTGGCCCCGTGATGGCCGGTCAGCCGGCCTGGATCGACTCGTCCGGACGACGCTCCAGGACCTGGTCGACCAGACCATAGGCCTGCGCCTCGAAGGCGCTCTTGAAGTTGTCGCGCTCGGTGTCGCGGGCGATCGTCTCCAGCGACTGGCCGGTGTGCTTGGCCAGCACCTCGTTCAGGCGCGAACGCAGGGTCAGGATCTCACGCGCGTGGATGTCGATGTCGGTGGCCTGGCCCTGGTAGCCACCCAGTGGCTGGTGGATCATCACGCGCGAGTTCGGCAGCGCATAGCGCTTGCCAGCTTCGCCCGCGGCCAGCAGCAGGGCGCCCATCGAGGCGGCCTGGCCGATGCAGGTGGTGCTCACATTCGGCTTGATGTACTGCATGGTGTCGTAGATCGCCATGCCGGCGGTGACCACGCCACCCGGCGAGTTGATGTAGATGTTGATGTCCTTTTCCGGGTTCTCCGACTCCAGGAACAGCAACTGCGCCACCACCACGTTGGCCATGTGATCGTCGATCGGGCCCACGAGGAAGATCAGGCGCTCCTTCAACAGGCGCGAATAGATGTCGTAGGCACGCTCGCCGCGGCTGGTCTGCTCGACCACCATCGGAACCAGGTTCAGGGCTTTGGTTCGGTTGTCCATTACGTGAGGTACCTATCTTGGGGGGCAACAACCCCGCGCCGGCAAAGGCGCGGGGCATCCGGTGATCCGCCCGGGCTTACTGGCGGATCGCGTCCTGGAACGACAGCTTCTCTTCGGTGTGCTGGGCACGCTCGGCGATCCAGTCGATCACCTGCTCTTCCATCACACGGTTCTGCAGGCCAGACATCAGCTGGGGGTCGTTGCGGTACATCTCAATGACCTGTTCCGGCTCTTCGTAGGTCGAAGCGATCAGACGCATCGTTTCGTTCAGGCGCTTGGCTTCCAGGCGCAGGTCGTTGATGCGGGCCACTTCACCGACCAGCAGGCCGACCAGCACGCGCTTGGCGGCCGCTTCCTTGAAGCCTTCGTGGGCATCGGCCGGGATCTCGCCGACGTTCTGGCCGTTGCGGCGGATCTGCTCGACCTGCTGGGCCAGCATGGCGCGGGCTTCGTTCTCGACCAGGCGCGGCGGCATTTCCACCGACGAGTAAGCGGCGATCAGCTGCTCGCCCACTTCGCGGCGCAGGCGGTTCATCAGAGCGCCCTTCAGCTCGCGCTCCAGGTTGGCGCGGATGTCGCTGCGGAACTGCTCGACGTCGCCGCCCTTCACGCCGAAGCTCTTGATGAAGGCTTCGTCGACCGCCGGCACGACCGGCTCGGACACTTCGGCAACCTTGACGGTCACCTGCACGGTCTTGCCGGCCAGCACCGGCACGCGCCAGTCAGCCGGGAACTCGACGTCCAGGGTCTTTTCTTCGCCCTTGGCCAGGCCGACCAGGCCCTTTTCGATGGTGTCGAACATCATGCCCTGGCCGAGCACGATCGAACCCTTCTCGGTGCCCTCGGCCGGCAGGCGCTCTTCGCCGGCCTGCGACCAGGTTTCCACCGCGACCAGGTCACCGTCCTGCGCGCCACGGCTGACCGGGGCCCAGGTACGACGCTGGTTCTGCAGGTTTTCGATCATCTGGTCGATGTCGGCGTCGGTGATCTCGGCGCTGTGGCGCACGACGGTCAGCTTGCTGACGTCGATGTCGCCGAAGTCCGGCACCACTTCCACGGTGGCCACGAAGGAGAATTCACCCTCGTCGCCCTTGTCGATGCGCGGGCTGCCGACGATGCGCAGGTCGTGCTCACGCACGGCGGCATCGAAGGTTTCGCGCAGCAGGCCGTCCAGCGCCTCGCCACGGACCTGCGCGCCGAAGCGCTGCTCGATCACCTTGGCCGGCACCTTGCCCGGACGGAAACCCTTGATGCGGGTGGTACGGGCGATTTCGCCCAGGCGGCCGACGATGTGGCTCTGCAGACGCTCTTCCGGCAGCGAGAAGCTCAGGCGGCGTTCCAGATTGCCGGTGGATTCGATCGAAGCTTGCATGTTGACTCCTGCCACCGGTGGCCCACGCCCCCGGCTCGATGATTGGGATGAAACGGTTGTAAGGACACGACGTCTGGGACGCGCCTGCTTGCCGCAGCCCTTTAGTTTCGCCCAATTCGGCCTGCACTGCCAGCGCGTGCCGGTCAAGGGGGCGCAGATGGCCCGATCAGGGCGGGGACAGGCCGGCACTGGTGCGAAAGGGGGGACTCGAACCCCCACGCCTTGCGGCACTGGAACCTAAATCCAGGGCGTCTACCAATTCCGCCACTTTCGCGTGGCCGGCTCAGGCGTTCATTGTCGCAGGCGGGGGCTGGAAGCGGAAGGCCTGCACAAAACTGAATCTGCAGCGATGCGCGCGGCCCCTGCATCGCTGCCGCCCCGGCGGGCGCACCACCCGCCAGGACGACTGCGGCTTACTGCTGCGGTACAGCGCGGGCCGGTGCCATGCCTGCATGTTCGGCGGGCGCCTCCCCCTTGCGGATCTCCACGCCCCCGTCATCGGTGCGCCGCAGAGCCACCGACTCCGGCATGGCCTTGCGCACATCCACCGAACCGTCCGCATTGCGCTGCACATCCACCGCGTCAGGCAGGACCTCCGCTTCCGCAGGCTGAGCCGGCTGCATCGGCATGGCGTCACCCACCGGGCGCGCCGGAGTGCTCTCCGTGCCCGCATCGCGTTCGACGGTCTTCGCGGGATCATTGGCCGGCGCGCAGGCAGCCAGCGCCATCAACGCGAGGGGAACCCACAGCGTGCGGTGCAATCGATTGACATCAGCCATCAACATCTTCCTTCGTGCATGCGCCATCGGCGCGGAAGATCCATTGGGTGCGATGCGGGACGCGATGCGGTGAGAAGCAGCGCACAGCATTGAAAACACTGATGACGCGCATGCCCCTGATTTCAGCATCGCTTCAGTAGATTCACGCCATGCGCCGTTTCAGCAGATCCACACCATGCACGGATGAAGCGCAACCCGGCGTGCAGGCAAGAAAAAAGCCACTTGGCGAACCAAGTGGGAAGCTGCCGCGCATTCGCGCCGCAGCCCCAGCTTTGCGCGGCAAACCGCGGGCCCCACTTCATCAGCCCCCACATCCCCGCGGCTTTGCCGCGCCCCCTTGACTCAAGGGGGCTCCACACCAGCCAGCGCACAGACATCCGCACGCCCAACCCGGCGTGCAGGCAAGAAAAAAGCCACTTGGCGAACCAAGTGGCTTTCGTCTGGTGGGCTGTCAAGGATTCGAACCTTGGACCTATTGATTAAGAGTCAACTGCTCTACCAACTGAGCTAACAGCCCGAAATCGGGGCGCGAATTATGACCCGATCCGCTCGGTGGGTGCAAGCACTTTTTTCAACATCGTTGAAACCAGCACTGCGGTCCCGCTGCGTTGCAGATCCACGGCCAGGCGGGGCTCTGCAACCCGTGATCCATCAGAACGATGGGAGTCACACTTATAAGAAAAAAGCCACCTGGGATACCAGGTGGCTTCTGTCTTGGTGGGCCGTCAAGGATTCGAACCTTGGACCTATTGATTAAGAGTCAACTGCTCTACCAACTGAGCTAACGGCCCGTGAAACTCAGACGCACATTGTAGCGTGCTTTCTGTTTATTGCAATACCGTTTCGGCTGCGCCGATGCGGTTGAATCAGTGGGGTGGCTGAGGGGATTCGAACCCCCGACCACCGGAATCACAATCCGGTACTCTAACCAACTGAGCTACAGCCACCACTGAAACTTTCGCTCCACCGCCGATGAGGCTGACGCTGGACCTTGATGCTTTGCTAGCGGGTGGAACCAGAAGTCCGTCCCCCGAAGCGAGTCCGGCATTTTCCGGGAGTCGCGAAGGAATTGCAAGCACTTCTTCACATTGATGTGCAGGGGCCGGAACAGGAGATCAATGCTGCTCCGCCGAGGTCACGCGCGCGATGTCCGCATGCCCATCCAGGAATGACAGCGTGGCCTCCCCTTTCGGCGTGACCTGCAGCTGCAGGCGTGGCTGGCCCGCTCCGTCGAGCAACTGAAACATCACGTTGCGCGACTGCGTCCTGCCAAGAAGCACTCGACGGGTAATCGCTTGCACACCCTGCGCGTGCAAGCGCTCATCGTCGGCCCAGAACATCGGTCGCAACTGTCCATCGGCGACATCGTTTCGATCACATCGAACGACGTGTTGCGTTCGGCCGTCACCCCCATCAGCAGGCCAGCAAACGCCCGCAAGGCGACACCGCCGCGGCAGAAGGTAAGCCGCCGTTGGCGCCTGCGCCGCCGATGTACTTCGACCAGCACCTGCTTCACCTCACCCACGCCGTTCGAATCTGCATCCATCCCGGGCTAGAGAAGGCGCGTGCCGCACGCACCGGATGTCAGGCGCTGGCGAACAACCCGTCCGTCGTCGGGCACGCCCCGAGAGCATGAACGTTTAGTGAACAAGTCGTGAATGAATCTCAAATAGGGATGGGGGAGATCCATTCATACAACGTTAGCTGCAGGACATGGAACGCAGGGCGCGCGTTTGCAACCATGCCGGTTCCTGCAATGAAGGTGAGATCAATAGATGAGCAAGCGGCTAATCGGATTCGTCGCGCTGGCAGCCGTGCTGGCAGTGGCAGCCGTTGCAATGTCCGGCCACCGGCAGCAGGCGACTGCGGATGCCACGGCAGAGGAATCCGGGAAGAGTGGCAGCCTCGATGAACGGCCTGACCAGGGAAGGCAGCTTCCGGCGTCAGGTGCGGCGGCCGCGCAAAGGCTTGAGCGGGACAACAAGATCCCGCCGGGCTCGTACAAGGCCGTGGGACCCAAGGCCTACGAAATCGTAAGAGGCAATGAGTTCCGGCCTCCCGGTGACGCGCTTGCCCACGTCAAGCAACTGATGCTGCGCTCCGAATCCGGAGATGCCACGGCAACCTACGAAATCTATCGAACCATCGAGCAATGCCAGACCTTCATCTCGGATCGCGCTGACAAGCTGGCGGATTCGGCCACCACGGTCGGGGCCGGCAACTGGTTCCTGGAGCGGTCGGAACGAATCCTCAAAGAGTGTGAGTCGCTGGCTCTGGATCAGGACATCTATCACGCCGATTGGCTTTCAAAGGCCGCCGCCATGGGCTCGCAGGAAGCAATGCGCGCCTACTCGCGATCGCCGGAGAAAGTCATCGGTTCGCTTGATGACGCAATCCGTGATCCCGCGGCGCTCGAGGCGTGGAAGGACACCGCCACCGGATATCTGCGCGAGCTGGAATCACAAGGGAACGTCAATGTCATCAGCGACATGGCGATGGCCTACACCTATGGCGGCATCGTTCCTGCGGATCCCGTTGCGGCCCTGGCGTACACCCGCGTCCTCAACCGGCTGGACCCACGTTTTGCCACCACCGATGACATTGCCAACCATGAGAAAAACCTGAGCAGCCAAGAGAAAGAGAAAGCCCGCATTTCATCGAACGAAATCTTCAAGAACTGTTGCATCCCACGATAAGGACCTATTGTGAAAGCTAGACTGATTGGGATTATCCCTTCGCTTGGTAGAAACTCCATTCCCGCCATTGCAGGCGTGCTGCTGTTCATGGCGGCCGGGAGCCTTCAAGCGAAAAAGCTTCCTGGCGTCATCAACTGCACCGCCGGATGCACGCTGACAACCCCGTATCCCGATCCGGTGACCAACCAGCAGCTTTCCCAAGAGGTCAAGAATCTCAATGCCGGCCGGACCACGGTCTGGACAGCCCAGACGCGCGTCCAGACCGGCGATGTCCTGACCGTCTGCAACGGTATTTCCTGCGTCAACTACACGTGGCGAGGTGCAGGTTTCGACTCCGGCGAAGTGATTTCGACCGTCCTCCCGCCCAACTCCCGCGGTGGTGGCGGCGGTGGTGGTGGTGGCGGCGGTGGTGGTGGCGGCGGCAGCGGCCCGATCAGCGGCGGCTGCCACGGCAACTGCGGCGGTGGCGGCAAGGTGCGGGTGGGCGAACTGGAACAGATGTGATCCATCCGGGGTGCACTCGACCAGAGTGCACCCATCGCGACATGGAAAAGGCCAGCGCATAGCGCTGGCCTTTTTTCGTTGCCGGGCGCATTGCCCCATCCCAGGCGGCGCTGCTCAAGCACCTGCGGAGTGAGCCGATCGTCGCCAGATGCCGGTCAACCGCAACAGGAATGACATCACGTCGTGCGACTGCACCCCATCTGGACCACCACGACGGCATTGAACGAGGCACTGGGCCTCACAGCACCCGCCAGCAATGGCGACACCCATTCGACTGAATTGCTCTAACGGAAACAACAGAGAACATGGCACGCCCTCGCAAGGTTCCTTCGAACCTCCCCAAGCACATCGACTACGGCAAGGTGCCCCAAGGCGTCTACTGGGACGGGACCGGCCGTGGACGGTGGTATGTGCGCGACGCGCATCCGGAGGGGCATGGAACGAAGTGCAAGACCGTGGCCGGCCCGGCAGCACGTCTATCGGATCTGCACGCGATCGCAGAAGCTCGCGGGGGCGAGGCGCAAAGGGGTACCGTCGCCTACGTCATCGACCAACACGCGAAGAGCCTCGCGTTCTCCCAGCTTGGCACCACCACTCAGCAGCACTATCGCGACTACGCGAAGGCAATCAAGGTGTTCCCACAGAAGAACGGGAGCAAACTCGGTGACGCCGTGGTGGACCGCCTGCCTCCAGGGCTCATCCGCCGACTGATCGACATCATTGCCCAAGGCCAGCCAGGCATAAAGCCAGGCGATGCAGCCATTCCCAGCTACCCGACCAAGGCGAACCACTGGCTCGCTTACCTGCGTCGAGTCTTTGGCTGGGCGCGTGAGCACGACCATGTAACGACCAACCCCGCCGCCGGCATCAAGAACGTCAAGGAGAGGCGCGACCATCGCATGCCGGAGCGCAACGTCTTCCGTCGGGTCCAGGACTACGCACGCAGCTGCAGCGATCCTGGCGCGCGCGAGAAAGGAGCGCCGCCGGTCTACCTATGGGCCGCCATGGAACTCGCCTACCAGGCACGCCTGCGCGGCATCGAAGTCCGCACGCTCACCGATCACCACGTGGAAGGTGAGGCTCTGCAGACCAACGGCCGCAAAGGCAGCCGCGACAACCCGGTGCGCAAGAACGAGCAGACCGAAGTCGCGATTAGGGTTCTGCAAGATCGCCGTGCCGCAATCTGGGCCAAACGCGGCATCACTCAGCTCCATGCGCCGCTGTCGCCCAAGATGCGACCTCTGTTCGTCAGCGAGGACGGAGAAATGCTCACAGCCCACGGCTGGCACACCGCCTGGGGACGCTTCATGCGCAACGCTGTGCGTGACGGCATCATCCAGGAGGATGAGCGCTTTGCGCTGCACGGCCTGAAGCATCGAGGCGTGACTGACACCAAGGGCGACAAGAAGCTAGCGAGTGGTCATAAGACAGACGCCATGATGCACGTATACGACCACTCCCTGCCGATTGTCTCCGAATCCAACTCAAAGTGAGCGCCACTAAGCACTACAAAGGCGAGAGCCGAGTCCCACTACTTGCGCTTTACTTGAGATGATTTTCTCAATAGTCCATTTATGGCTTCACCAAGACCACCAGACTCCCTAGATTGACGCTCGCTGAGGGGCAACGGGATGCCCAAACGCGTACTGATCTCCGTGAGAGAGTAAAACCTATCAGCGTCCGCCGAGGCGGCTTGCGGTTTTTTTACTCTCTTGGACGGTGAACTCGCCACCTTATTCACCCAATTCTCTGAGGTAGTTTTTGTGGAACATCACATTGAGTTCGGGAGGGAAATAGTGCTTGCGCTTAACCCAAACCAAGCCATCTCCTTTTGAGATCACGCAGACATCAATGGGCCCGCCTACAGTTTCCAGATCTCCAGTCACGCGGCGCTTAAAAGCAGTCAAATTAACGAGTGATTCCGCCATTGCCGCAAGCTCGTCTTTGGGAAGAGCCATTACCATCCCCATGACCGGATTGACGTGCTCATCCCTCCGATGATCGTCCATGCCCTTCATGAAGCCTTGGCGCAGTTCCTTGCCAAGCTCCGCCAAGGACCGCTCAACGTTCGCACCCTCCACGTTAAGACCTTGCATAAGGGCAGCGGGCAACGCGTCGAAAAGACGATGTAGGCTGGTCTCTACGAAGTCTCGAATTGACGGGTTCATTCCTTCCATGAACGTGGCCACCATCTCCCCTTGCGCGAAGGGAATGATCGAAGCGGGGACAGTGCCAGGGGAAATGCTCTGACACCTATCGTCCTTCACCTTGTATCTGACATAGCCCCTGACAGCGCCGTCGAACTCCAGTGTTAGAACAGTGGGGTAGATTTCCGACTCTCCGTAGCCCGCGAGCACAACCCCTGACGACTCAGGCGGAAACATGTCACGCTTCAATGCATCTTTCAGAATTCGCCTCAGAAGTACACGAACTTTGGGGAACACCTCACCAAATACGTGGGGACCCAGCAACTCAACAGCCTCATCCACCACTGGCGCGAGGCGGCGCTGGACCTCCTTCGAAGGATTCAGCGAATTCCACTCTTTGAGATTCTTCTCAGTGGATTTCAGGAACGCGACGAAGATATCTTCGATCTCGCTCTGCGAAAGCCCAGCATGGCTCGAGCCTTGGAGCGCCGTGTTGACCTCCTTCATGCACTGCGACGCCAAATGCTCTGCGAGCTCGTAGCACCTACTACGGAGCCACATTTCATCGCCAGCCTTATTAAAGAGAACTTCGCTGTCCTCAATGAACTTCACAAAATTCTTAGCGTACTCATCAAGAGTCGCGAAGGTCGTCGCCGCCAAGGATCGGCGATACTCCTTGATCACGATTTCCCACGGTACATTTGACAGCGCGGCATTGCCAAAGATCATTACTGCGACTGGTGCGATCTTCGACAAAGCAAAGAGCTTCATCGCCGAGTTGTAAATTTTCTGCGACCCAACGGTAACAGCGCTATCCGCAGCAAGAGCCACGCCCGAACAGTTCATAACTGCAACTTCCGCTGTCACTGAACTTCCCCCTGAAGAAAAAGCTAATCCAAACTTCCATCAAACAGGAAGTTCTCGGCCACGACGGCCATACCCTCCATCGCCTTCCTCGACGTCGGGTCGCGCATTTGCGCGATCTTATGGGCATTAGGCTCGTCGAGTATAAGTATCAGCCCGTGGTTACCACGCTTGTCGCTGACGTAAACCAAGTGCCGGTCACTCACCTTCCTCCCTTTACGCCGGAAGACGTTAAACCAACGCTTGCGCGCGACCGTATCGGCTAGAGGGACAATGTGCACGTGACGGAGCCCGTACCGCTCGCCGTTTACCTCAGGCGAGCAGTAGGCACCGTCTTTTCCAAAGAGCTTATGCTCGAACTCGTGCTTGGGCCAGCCGTGCTTCCAGCTCTCGAACTGGTTGGCAAAAGACACTGGGTCAATTCCGTACTCGGCCAACTGAGCCAGGAGCGCATTCGATAGGGTTACGGCCATCCGTGCCCGTCCAGCTTAGTTAGCGGCGTTTCGCTTTCACCGAGCCAAACAAGTCGGCCACACGTGCTGCAGTGAAGGAGCTAGACTTCTTACTGTACAAGGCGGCCGCAATGGCCTCAGCACTGGCAGCCAGCACCTTGGGCTCGGACACAGCATCCTGCTTGACCGCTCTGAAAGCCCCTGCAACTTCCATTTTTTGTCCCCTGTTCATGGTTTGACACCTAGCTACTTGACACGTGCCATAGTAGCTCCACCGCGCGTGTAAACCGCGCAATGGTAGCTTACCGCCGAGTCAATTTGCGACAGGGTTCAAGAAATTTTCAGGATAATTTTCGGGAGCGAAGCCAAGAATCACTCTAACCCATTGATTTCAATGGCGCGCCCGACAGGAATCGAACCTGTAACCGCCGGCTTAGAAGGCCGGTGCTCTATCCAGTTGAGCTACGGGCGCCCGAACCGGAACGGTGTCCAATCCGACGTGATGTGGGATTGGTCGGGGTAGAGGGATTCGAACCCCCGACATCCTGCTCCCAAAGCAGGCGCGCTACCAGACTGCGCTATACCCCGGTCTTGCAATCCCCTCGAGTCAGGCCCGGGGAGTTGGTCATTGTCGCCAAGCGCATTGGGAACTGTCAACGCAGGATGCGTAGATCCGGCGCCTGCCACAACGCCGAAAGCAGTCATCGGCTATGCTCACGCCCATCGGCCGGATGGCCGTCCTGACCCTCATTCGCACGGAGAACGCGTATGCGCAGCGGCAACCCGGCTCTTTCCGAGTCCACCTTCCTCGACCTCGCCAGTGGCTCGGTGGTGACCAGCCCCGACCAGGCCATGACCCTCAACGGCACCGTCAACAAGACCGGTTTCCTGCTGCTGTTGACCGTACTGACGGCCGCTTTCGCCTGGAACCAGACCATCGATGACTACGGCCAGGTCATGGCTGGAGCCAAGCTGTATGCCATGGGCGGCGCCATTGGCGGCCTGGTGCTGGCGCTCATCACCGTCTTCAAGAAGGAATGGTCGCCGGTCACCGCACCGATGTATGCGCTGGTGGAAGGCCTGTTCCTGGGCGCCATCTCGGCCGTGTTCAACGCCAAGTTCCCGGGCATCGTGTTCCAGGCGGTGCTACTGACCTTTGGCACCCTGTTCGCGCTGCTGTTCGCGTACCGCAGCGGCCTGATCAAGGCCACCGAGAACTTCAAGATGGGCGTGGTCGCCGCCACTGGCGGCATCGCCCTGCTCTACCTCGCGTCATTCGTGCTGGGCTTCTTCAACATCGACGTGCCGGTGATCCACGACTCCAGCTGGCTGGGCATTGCTTTCAGCCTGTTCGTGGTGGTCGTGGCCGCGCTGAATCTGGTGCTGGATTTCGACTTCATCGAAACCGGTGTCGCCCAGCGTGCACCGAAGTACATGGAGTGGTATGGCGCATTCGGCCTGATGGTGACCCTGGTCTGGCTGTACGTTGAATTCCTGCGCCTGCTGTCGAAGATCCAGCAGCGCTGAGCCGAAACATGCCGTAGACGACAAAGGGCGCCCTTCGTGGCGCCCTTTTTCGTTCTTCTGACCCGTCCTGAATTGGGTTGACACCTTTTCCCTCTGGAAAAGGAATGTTCAATGAAATCAACAATCAGGCGCAGTCAGCGGGATTACTCGCTGGCCTTCAAGTTGTCCGTGGTCGATCAGGTCGA
>NZ_JAWIRR010000047.1:0-24111 GCF_036320065.1 Stenotrophomonas sp. SMYL8 | reverse complement strand
AGGGCTTGCAGCCCTGCACCCGCAGAATCCAGAGCAACAGCAAGAGCCTGCATTCCGTGGGTTGGCGGGGTGGGTCCGGTAGGTGTCGACCGTGGTCGACACGAATGCCTGAAGAACCGGCTTTTGCTTTTGTTTTTTTCTTTTGATCTTCCCGCGGTGCGCAGGAAATTGTCCGTGGCCGGGAGGGTGGGGTGGGGGGGGGGGTGGGGCCCCCGGTGGGGGGGCGCGAGGTTTGAAGGGCGGGCTTTCCCCCGCCCCCCCCCCCCCCCCCCCCCCCCCCCCCCCCCCCCCCCCCCCCCCCCACCCCCAGAGAACCAGCAAACAACCACCGCGGAGGGGGCGGCGCCCGATGGCCGGTCTTTCACCCGAACCATGGCATGCTCGGCGCCAAGCCCACCCGGAACCTCCGCCATGCGCCTGTTCACCCGTGTCCTGCCCCTGATGCTGTTGGCCTCCCTGCTCTCCGGCTGCGGCTACAACGCCATCCAGCAGAAGGATGAAGCGGTCAAGGCCAGCTGGTCGGAGGTCATCAACCAGTACAAGCGCCGCGCCGACCTGGTGCCCAACCTGGTGCAGACCGTGAAGGGCTTCGCCAGCCAGGAAGAGCGCGTGCTGACTGAAGTGACCAACGCCCGTTCGCGTGTCGGCCAGATCAACGTCAATGCCGACGACGAAGCCTCGCTCAAGCAGTTCCAGCAGGCCCAGGGCGAACTTGGCAGCGCGCTGTCGCGTCTGCTGGTGGTCACCGAGAACTACCCGGAACTGAAGTCGAACCAGAACTTCCGCGACCTGCAGGCGCAGCTGGAAGGTACCGAGAACCGGGTCACCGTCGCCCGTGGCCGTTACATCCAGCAGGTGCAGGACTACAACACCTACATCCGCTCGTTCCCGCAGGTGATCACCGCCAAGATCTTCGGCTACAAGACCAAGCCGAACTTCACCGTGGACAACGAAGCGCAGATCTCCAACGCGCCGGCGGTCGATTTCGGCAACGCGCCGCAGCAGCAGCCGGCACCGCAGCCGGGGACCTGATCGATGCGCCTGGCCTCTGCGCTGTTGGCCCTGCTGCTGTGGCTGCCGCTGGCCTCGCATGCGCAGCAGCTGGCGCCGGTTCCTGCGCTGGATTCGCCGGTGGTCGATACCACCGGCACGCTGGATGCCGCGCAGAAGCAGGCGCTGGTGCAGCAGGCGATCGAACTGCAGCAGCGCAAGGGCAGCCAGCTGCAGGTGCTGGTGGTGCCGACCACCCAGCCGGAGGACATCGCGCAGTACACCACGCGGGTCTTCGATCAGTGGCAGATCGGCCGCAAGGGCGTGGATGACGGGGTGCTGCTGGTGGTGGCCAAGGACGACCGGCGCGTGCGCATCGAGCCGGGCTACGGTCTGGAAGGCGCCATTCCCGATGCCATCGCCAACCGGGTCATCCAGGAATACCTGGTGCCGCGCTTCCGCAGCGGCGACTACACCGGTGGCATCACCGACGCCACGGCGGTGCTGGTCAAGCTGATCGACGGCGAAGCGCTGCCGGCACCGGTCAGCGGCCATCGCGGTCGGGAACCCGGCGGTGGCGGCGATACCTGGTTCCTGGCGTTGTTCATCGGTGTGTTCGCCGGCAGCATCCTGCGCGGCGTGTTCTCGCGCGTGCCGCGACCGTTGCGAGGCCTGCTCGGCGGTGCCGGTGCGGCGCTGGCGGCGTTCCTGTTCACGTCCACGCTGCTGGCCAGTGGCCTGGCAGGCGTCGTAGGGCTGATCGTGGCCATGCTCTCCGGTCATCCGGGCCGCTTTGCCGGCGGCGGCGGCTGGGGCGGTGGCAGCTGGGGCGGTGGCAGCTGGGGTGGCGGAGGCGGCTTCGGCGGGGGCGGTGGATTTGGTGGCGGCGGCGGCTGGGGTGGCGGTGGTGGCCGCTCCGGTGGTGGCGGTGCTTCGGGGGGCTGGTGATGATCCAACGTCTATGTCGGCACGTGTTTTCGCCGTCGGTACGGCGCGCGTTCCCGCCCGCCACATTGCAGGCGATCACCGAGGCCATCGCGGCCGGTGAGCAGCGCCACGGTGGGCAGGTGATGTTCGCGGTGGAAGCGGACCTGCCGCTGGCCGCGCTGTGGCACAAGGTCACCCCGCGCCAGGCTGCCGAGCATGCCTTTGCCCGCCTGCGCACCTGGGATACCACCCACAACAACGGTGTACTGATCTACCTGCTGCTGGCCGATCACGCGATCGAGATCGTTGCCGACCGGGGCCTGCACGGCCGGGTCAGCCCGGCACAGTGGCAGCGGGTCTGCACCCACCTGCGCGAGGGCCTGCGTGGTTCCCATCCGGTGGAAGCGCTGCAGGATGCCATCGACGAGGTCTCCAGCCTGATCGAAGGGCACTTTCCGGCCTCGACGCGGTCGAACGATGACGCGTTGCCGAACTCGCCCCAGCTGCTTGGTTGAGCCGGGGCGGCACTGGCCCGAGAATAGGCGTTCAACCGCAAGGCACCTTCCATGATCTATTTCCACGACATCGACCCCATCGCCCTCTCGCTGGGGCCGATCAAGGTGCACTGGTACGGCATCATGTACCTGCTCGGCTTCACCGCAGCCTGGCTGCTGGGCCGCAAGCGCATCGCCGATGGGCGCCTGCCGGGCGTCGATGCCAACGGCTTCTCCGACCTGCTGTTCTACGCCATGCTCGGCGTGGTGCTGGGCGGGCGCATCGGCTACATGCTGTTCTACGCGCTGGGCGATTTCCTGCATAACCCGCTGCTGCTCTTCAAGGTCTGGGATGGCGGCATGAGTTTCCACGGCGGCCTGTTGGGCGTGATTGCCGCCTGCTGGTGGTGGTCGCGCAAGCACAAGCTGCATTTCTTCGACACCATGGATTTCATGGCGCCGCTGGTGCCGCTGGGCCTGGGCTTCGGCCGTATCGGCAACTTCATCGGTGCCGAGCTGTGGGGCAAGTACACCGACGGTAGCTGGGGCGTGGTGTTCCCGTCCGGCCTGCCGGCGCCGCTGAATCAGCTTGACCACGCCACCCTGCAGGCGCAGTTCGCCACCGGTGCGTTGAACCAGTTCGCCCGCCATCCCTCGCAGCTGTATGAGGCGTTGCTGGAAGGCCTGGTGATGTTCGTGGTGCTGTGGGCGGTGTCGGCCAAGCCGCGTCATCGCTACCTGGTCGGTGGCCTGTTCGCGCTGATGTACGGCCTGTTCCGCTTCGCGGTGGAGTTTGTGCGTATGCCCGACAACGGCGTCTACGTGGCCTTCGACTGGCTGACCCGTGGCCAGATCCTCAGCCTGCCGCTGATCGCCTTCGGCCTGGTGCTGCTGGTGATGTCGCGCCGCGCGCCGGTACTGCAGCCGCAGCCGCTGGTAGCTGCCGAGGGCAAGGCATGAAGGCTTACCTGGACCTGCTCTCGCACGTGCTCGAACACGGCGCCGAGAAAAGTGATCGCACCGGCACCGGCACCCGCAGCGTGTTTGGCTGGCAGATGCGTTTCAACCTGGCCGAAGGCTTTCCGCTGGTCACCACCAAGAAACTGCACCTGCGCTCGATCATCCACGAGCTGCTGTGGTTCCTGAAGGGCGACACCAACATCGGCTACCTGAAGGACAACCAGGTGCGGATCTGGGACGAGTGGGCCGACGAGAACGGCGACCTCGGCCCGGTCTACGGCAAGCAGTGGCGCAGCTGGGCTACCGCCGACGGCCGCGAGATCGACCAGATGCAGTGGCTGGTGGACGAAATCAAGCGCAACCCCGACTCGCGCCGGCTGGTGGTCAGCGCCTGGAACGTGGGCGAGCTCTCGCAGATGGCGCTGATGCCGTGCCACAACCTGTTCCAGTTCTACGTGGTGGACGGCAAGCTCAGCTGCCAGCTGTACCAGCGCAGCGGCGACATCTTTCTCGGCGTGCCGTTCAACATTGCCAGCTACGCGTTGCTGACCCACATGGTGGCGCAGGCCACCGGCCTGGGCGTGGGCGACTTCGTGCATACGCTGGGTGACGCGCATCTGTACTCGAACCACTTCGAGCAGGCCAGCGAGCAGCTGTCGCGTGAGCCGCGCGCGCTGCCCAAGCTGTGGTTGAACCCGGAGGTGACCGATCTGTTCGGCTTCCAGTTCGACGACATCCGCATCGACGGTTACGATCCGCACCCGGCCATCAAGGCGCCGGTGGCGGTATGAGCGCGATGAAGCTGTCGATGATCGTGGCGCTGGACCGCAACCATGGCATCGGCCAGGGCAATGCCATGCCCTGGCACCTGCCGGATGATTTCAAGCACTTCAAGACGCTCACCCTGGGCAAGCCGATCCTGATGGGGCGCAAGACCGCCGAGTCGATCGGCCGCGTGCTGCCGGGGCGGACCAACCTGGTGCTGACCCGCAGCGGCCAGGTGCCGTTCGAGGGCATGCGCGCGGTGGCGTCGCTGGACGAGGCGAAGGCGATTGCCGAAGGCGAGGGCGCCAGCGAGCTATGCATCATCGGCGGCGGCGAGATCTTCCACCAGCTGCTGGACCAGGCCAGTGACCTGTACCTGACCTGGGTGGATGCCGAAGTCCCCGCCGATACCCATTTCCCCGAAGTGGACGTGCAGGACTGGCGGGAAGTGAGCAGCGAGCCGCATCCGGCCGACGAACGTCACGCGTACGCGTTCCGCTTCGTGCACTACGTGCGCCGTTGACCGCCGCCCATCTGTAGAGCCGAGCCATGCTCGGCTGCTGTTGCCGGACACATCCCGTAGCCGAGCATGGCTCGGCTCTACAGGATTGCCTACGGCATCCGGTAATGCCCGATGATGGCGTGCCGGAACAGCAGGTTCTCTTCGCGGGTGCCGCGCGCGATGTTGTGCAGCACCAGCGGCGTGCCATCGGCCAGCTGCCGGTCGGAGACGATGCCCACGTGCAGCAGGCCGTTGCCGTTGAGCTTCCAGGCAACGATGTCACCGGCCGCATAGTCGGTGGCGAGGGCGGTGATCGGTTGCTGCCAGCCCTGCCGTTCGAACCAGCGCATCAGGTTCGGTACACGACGATGATCGATGTTGCGGTCCGGCCGTGACAGGCCCCAGATCGCCGGATAGGCACTGAAGTTGCCGCGCATGTCTTCATGCACGCGTGCCTGCAGGTCCAGGCCCTGGCTGCGCAGGGCGCGCACCACCACATCGGTGCACACGCCGCGATCCAGTGGCACGTCGCCGCCGGGATAGGCCAGCACTTGATAGGCAGGGTCGTAGCGGGTGGTGACGCCGATCTGCGCGCGCGCCGCAGCCACCAGTGGCGGCGAAGGCGCCTGTGGTGGCGTCGGTGTGCGTTCAGCGCTGTCCGCAGCCGTGGGAGCAGTCGGCGAGCCGGGCTGGCAGCCGCTGGCCAGGGCCAGCGTCAGCAGCAGCACCGTCCATGGTGCCCAGCCGTGCCGCGTCATGCCTGCGGCGGGGTGCTGTTGTTGTTGGGACCGCCGGAGCCACCACCACCAGCGCCACCACGGCGACGACGACGGCGCGGGCCGCGGTTGCCCGGGTTGGCGGCCGGAGCATTGCCGCCGCCCTGTTCCTTGCCCTGCGCCGGTGCAGCCGGGCGCTCGTGCGCCGGGCGCGCTGGCGGGCGGGCGTTGGGCACGGGTGCCGGTACATCGCGGCCTGGCACCTGCACCACGCGCAGTTCATCGGTATCGAGCTGGATCGCGGTCAGCTTGCCGCCCCAGACCGCGCCGGTGTCGATGGCGTGCACGCCCTGGGTGATGGTCAGGCCCAGCGCCGACCAGTGGCCGCAGACGACCTTGAGGTCACGCTCGACCCGGCCCGGCACTTCGAACCAGGGATACAGCCCCTGTTCCTGGGTGCCCGGCGTGCCCTTGTCCTCGATGCCGATACGCCCGCGCGGGGTGCAGTAGCGCATGCGGGTGAGCACGTTGATGATCGCGCGCGAGCGGTCGTAGCCGGACAGGTTCGGTGCCCAGCTCGGCTTGTCGCCGTACATGTTGCGGAACAGCTTGCGGTAGCCGGCGCCGTGCAGCTGCACCTCGACTTCGGCCGCATGCTTCTCGGCCATCTGCGTGGTCCACTTCGGCGCCAGGCCGGCGTGCACCATCATCCAGCCCAGCTCGCGGTCCACGTGCACCAGCTTCTGCAGGCGCAGCCAGTCGAGCAGTTCGTCGCGGTCCTCGGCCTGCACGATGCGCAGCAGGTCCGGGTTGACCTTGCGCTGTTCCTCTTCGGTGCGCGCACCGACGGCCAGCAGCGAAAGGTCATGGTTGCCCAGCACCACCACGCTGTGCTCGCGCAGCGAATGCACCAGCTGCAGCGTTTCCAGTGACTGGCCACCGCGGTTGACCAGGTCGCCGCAGAACCACAGGGTGTCCTGCGCCGGGTCGAAACGGATCTTCTCCAGCAGTCGCTGGGTGACGTCATAGCAGCCCTGCAGGTCGCCGATCGCCCACACACTCATCGTTCGGCCTCCGTGTCAGTGCAGGGTACGCGGGATGGCCAGCACGAAAGGTGCGACCGGCGCGGCAAATTCGGTGCCGTCGTCGGCGACCATGTCGTAGTGGCCCTGCATGGTCCCGTGATCGGTCCCCAGCATGACACCGGACGTGTAATGGAAGTCTTCACCGGGACGCAGGCGCGGCTGCTCGCCGATCACCCCGTCACCATCGACGTGCTCGACGCGGCCGTTGGCATCGGTGATGCGCCAGTGGCGTGCGACCAGGCGCGCGGCAACACGCCCCTGGTTGTGGATGCGGATCGTGTAGGCGAACGCATAGCGCCCGTCTTCCGGCGCGGATTGATCGTCGAGGAAGCGCGGTGCGACTTCGACGGAGATGGCATAAACGTCAGCGTCTTCCATACCGGCAGTGTAATCAGGAGGCATTGGCCAAAGCGATGAATTCGGCCACGTCCAGCTGTTCGGCGCGGGCATCGGGACGCACGCCGGCGGCAACGAACTGTTCGGCGGACACCACGTTGTTCAGGGCGTTGCGCAGGGTCTTGCGGCGCTGCCCGAAGGCGGCCTTGACCACCTCGGCGAAACGCTTGTGGTCGTGGATGTTGATCGTGGCCGGGTCACGCGGCACCAGCCGCACCACGGCCGAATCGACCTTCGGCGGCGGCCGGAACGCGCCCGGCGGCACCACGAACAGCGAGGTCACCTGGCAGTAGGCCTGCAGCATCACGCTGAGCCGGCCGTACACCTTGCTGCCGGGGCCGGCGGCCATGCGGTCGACCACTTCCTTCTGCAGCATGAAGTGCATGTCGCGGATCACCGCCGCATGTTCCAGTGCATGGAACAGGATCGGCGAGGAGATGTTGTAGGGCAGGTTGCCGACCAGGCGGATCGACTGGCCGGCAGCCAGCTCGGTGAAGTCCACGCGCAGCACGTCGCGGTGGACGATGGTCAGCTCGCCCAGCGGCTCGGCGGCGGCGGTCAGTGGCGCGATCAGGTCGCGGTCGAACTCGATCACCGTCAGTTTCGGATGCACGCGCAGCAGCGGCAGGGTGATCGCGCCCTGGCCCGGGCCGATCTCGACCAGGCGGTCACCGTCTTTCGGGTTGACCGCCATCACGATCTTGTCGATGTAGTGGCGGTCGGCCAGGAAATGCTGGCCAAGCTGCTTCTTGGCCGGGGCGGTGAACACCGGGCCGGAGGGGGAATGCGGGGAATTCATGCGCTCAGTGTACGTTGCCGCGCAAGCTGCGCACACAACGTCGTTGCCGCCTGCAGGCTGGAAGGATCGGCAATGCCGCGGCCGGCAAGGTCCAGCGCGGTGCCATGGTCCACCGCCACGCGCGGGTAGAGCAGGCCCAGGGTCAGGTTCACCGCCTGCTCGAAGCCCGAATACTTCAGCACCGGCAGGCCCTGGTCGTGGTACATCGCCAGCACGCTGTCGAAGCCTGCCAGCTTGGCCGGCAGGAAGGCGGTATCGGCCGGCAGCGGCCCGATCAGGTCCATGCCCTCCGCGCGCAGGCGCTGCAGCAGCGGGATGACCAGGTCCAGTTCCTCGCGGCCCAGATGACCGTCTTCACCGGCATGCGGGTTCAGGCCGAGCACGGCGATGCGTGGCGCGGGCAGGCCGAATTCGCGGCGCAGCGCAGCGTGCACGGTGCGCAGGGTGTGTTCCAGGCCGGGCGCGGTGATCGCGTCGGCCACCTCGCGCAGTGGCAGGTGGGTGGTGGCCAGGGCCACGCGCACGATGTGGTTGGCCAGCATCATCACCACCTTCACCCCGGCCTGGTCGGCCAGCAGTTCGGTGGTGCCGCTGTAGGCGATGCCGCCTTCGTTGATGACCGCCTTGTGCACCGGGCCGGTGACTACGCCGTGCAGTTCGCCGGACAGGCACGCCTGGCCGGCACCGAGCAGGGCGCCGATGACGGCGCCGGCGTTGGCCGGATTGGCCTGGCCGAAGTGGCTGGGCACGGTATTGGCTACCACGCGCACACGCAGATCGCCGGGGACGCGTGCTTCGGCGTCCTCGGGCAACAGCTGCAGGGGCAGGTTCAGCGCGGCCGCGGCCGCGCGCAGGGTATCCGGGTCGGCGAAGGCCAGCAGCCGGCAATCTTCACGCGGCTGCTGGACGAGGCGGACACACAGCTCCGGGCCGATCCCGGCGGGCTCGCCCGGTACCAGAGCGAGCTCGGGGCGCATCGGTCAGGACTGCGGCGGCGTGGCGGTGTTTTCCGCGCGGTCGCCGCTGCGGAAGCTGACGTAGGCTTCGCCACGCAGTTCCTGCAGGAAGCGGTTGTACTCGTCTTCCAGCTTGCGGCGGCCGATGGTCTCGCGGACCTGGGCCCGCTGGTTGTCAGTGGTCACGTCGGTCTGGCGGGTGCCCACGCGCTGCACGATGTGCCAGCCGGCATCGGTGCGGAACGGCTGGCTGACGCCACCGTCCTGGATGCCGGACACCTGCTGGCCGAACGCCGGACCGAACGCGTCGGCCGGGAACCAGCCCAGATCGCCGCCCTGGCCCTTGCTGTTGTTGTCCTCGGAGGACTCCTTGGCCACGGTCTCGAAGTCCGCGCCACCGGCGATGCGGGCACGCAGGGTATCGATCTTGGCCTTGGCGGCAGCGTCGGTCTGGTGATCGTCCACGCGCACCAGGATGTGGCGGCCGTGGTACTCGGTGACCGTGTGCTCGCCACCGCTGGCGGCGCTGGCATCACGCACTTCCACCAGCTTCAGCAGCTGGAAGCCGCTGGGGCCGCGGATCGGGCCGACCACTTCGCCGGGCTTCATCTTTTCCATCATCTGCGCGAAGGCCTGCGGGATTTCGTCCAGGCTGCGCCAGCCCAGGTCGCCGCCTTCCAGCGCGTTGGGGCTGTCCGAATAACGCACGGCGGCGGCGTTGAAGTCCAGCTCACCCTTGTCCAGCAGGGCCTTCACGCCTTCGGCCTTCTTCTGGCCGGTGGCGATCTGGTCGGCGTTGGAGCCGTCGGGCAGGGCGATCAGGATGTGCGCCAGGTGGTACTGGTTGCCAACCGTGGCCTGCTGCTTCAGGGCGGCGTCGACTTCGCCCTCGCTGACGCTGATGCGGCTCTGCGCGAAGCTCTGGCGCAGGCGCTGCACGGTGATTTCATCGCGCACCGAAGCGCGGAAATCGTTGAAGTCGATGCCGTCGTGGGCCAGGCGCTGGCGCAGTGCATCCAGGTTCGAGCCGTTCTGCTGGGCGATGGCATTCATCGCCTGGTTCAGCTCCTGGTCGCTGACGCGGATGCCGCTGCCCTGGGCGCGGGCCACCTGCAGCTTGACCAGCACCAGGCGCTCGAGCACCTGGCGGCTGAGTACGTCTTCCGGCGGCAGCTGGTTTTCACGGCCGGCGTACTGCGCCTTGATGTTGGCGATCGCACGCTGGAGCTCGCTCTGCAGGATCACGTCCTCGTCGACGACGGCGGCGATGCGGTCCAACGGCTGCGCCTCCTGCGCGAGCACCTGCAGGGGGGCGGACACGCTGGACACCGCCAGCAGGGAGGCGAGAAGAACGGGGAAGCGCTTGGTCATGGGATCTGATTCGGATCGTAGTCATCCCGGGTCGCCCCGGTGTTGCTGGGCGGCACGAGATAGAGGTCGTCGCGGTTGTAGCCGAGGATAGCACGGCGCAGCGTACGGTCCGTGTCCTGGCCGATGGAGCTGAGGCCCTTGAGGACGAACTCCAGCTGGATGGAATTGTTCATGTCGCCTTCGCGGTTGCGCACGTAGCGGCGGGCCACTGCACGCACGGCCAGGCAGCAGCTGTCCCACTGCACGCCGGCGATGATCTCCAGCGGTTCCTTGTCCTGCAGCGAGTAGTAATACCGGCCCACCAGGCTCCAGCGCGCATTCAGCGGGTACAGGAACGACAGGTCGGCCTGCTCCAGCAGGGTCCGGTCATGCTTGTTGGCGGTTGCCGGGGCGCCGGCATTGATGCGGTAGCGGTAGCTGAGGTTGATCACGCCATCGTTGGGCATCAGATAACGGGCGCGGACGCTGGCCAGATCCTCGCGCTTGTACTTCGGGTCCCACTGGTAGGTGGCGCCCAGGGTCCAGCGGTCGTTGATCATGTAGTTGCCGTCGGCGATCCACGCCGACTTGCCCTTCTCCACCGGCGCGCCGCCCGGCGTGGTGCTCACCCGCGATTCGTCGAAGTACTGGATCTGGCCGATCGCGGCCGAGAAGCGTTCCTTGCCGGTGGTCTGGTCGATGAAGCGGGTGCCCAGTGCCAGGGTCAGCTGGTTGGCATCGTTCTGGCGGTCGGCGCCGGTATAGCGCGAGTCGCGGAACAGCTGGCCCCAGCTGAAGGTGAAGTCACGGGTGTCGAAGATCGGCAGCTCGTCCTGGTTGCGGTAGGGGGTGCGCAGGTAGAACAGGCGCGGCTCCAGGGTCTGCAGGAATGACTTGCCTCCGATCGACGTCTCGCGATCGAAGAACAGGCCGGCATCAAGGCTGCCGATCGGCAGGCTGCGGCTGGGCGAGGTATTGCCGCGCAGCTGTTCCGGAGTGGCCGTGGCCGGGTCGATGCCCTGCGAGCGCAGGATCTGGGCCTGGATGCCCCTTACCCCATCCACTAGACCACGGTCCAGTTGATAGGCGGTGTAGCGGTAGGCCAGGGTAGGGGTCACATACCAAGCTGCGCCACTGATCGGGAACGACACATACGGCTTCACGTCCAGTCGCGAACCGCCGCTGACACCGACGCCGTCGGTCCACTGCACTCCATTACGGGTGTACTGCAGATCCTCGCCGGCGCCGACGGCATTCTTGAAGTTGATGTCGTCATGCGTGAAGCGCACCGCTTCGGTGTAGATGCCGGTTTCCAGCCACGGCAGCACCGGCTTGTTCCAGTTGAAGAACAGGCGTGGCTCGCGGTTGTAGGGCAGGGCGCGCTCGTCGAGGGTGTAGTCGGTCAGCTGCCAGCGGTCGGCCATGATGCCGGCCGTCCAGTTCTGGCCTGTGCCGTACAGGCCGATGGTGCTCTGCAGGTTGGAGGCGGTCACCCCCACCAGGCGGTTGGCGAAGTCCTCGACATAGCGCTCGTCGCTCACCCAGGCCAGGTTGGCGCGGGCCTGCCAGTGGCTGTTCACGTTGTGGTAGCCGTCGAACATCACCCGGCCGCGGTCGCGGTCGCGCAGCTTGTCGTTGGGCATGTAGCTGGTCAGCACCTCGCCACGGCCGCCGTTGTAGAGGTAGCGGAACTCATTGTCGAGCAGCAGGCCGCGCCGGCTCATGTAGCGCGGGGTCAGGGTGTCGTCGTAGTTCGGCGCCAGATTGAAGTAGATCGGCTGCGCGTAGTCGACACCGTTGCGGCCGGACATGCCCAGCTGCGGGAACAGCAGGCCGGTCTTGCGACGGTCATCGATCGGGAACTTGAAGTAGGGCGCCCACAGCACCGGCACCTTGCCGATGCGCAGCACGGCGTTGCGGGCCGTGCCGAAGCCTTCGTCGTTGTCCACTTCGATCTGCGGCGCCGACAGTTTCCACACCGGCTGCGACGGGTCGCAGGTGGTGTAGGTGGAGCGGTGCATCTGGCCGACCGCGCCCTGCAGGTCGACCGACTCGGCATCACCGTTGCCCCGGCGTGACACCAGCTGGTACTTGATGTCGGAGATCTTGTGGGTGTCGCTTTCCTGGTTGCCTTCGGCGCGCTTGGCGACCATCCGGATCGACCCGTCCTGGTAGCGGACATTGCCGTCGGCGATGTAGTTGCCGGTCTCGGTGTCGAAGCTGAGCTTGTCGGTACCGACGAACTGGTCACCCCGGCGCAGCGCCACGTTGCCCTCGTACTGCGGCACCGTGGTGGTGCCCAGCAGCTGGTCGCCTTCGATGTCGGTCGGCTGGTTCTCGCGGGCGGCTGCGGCAGCAGCCTTGTCCTGGGCCGGGACTGGGGTGGGGGCGTCGGTGAACGCGGGAATGACGTCGGTGGCCGGGCACAGGCCCCAGTTGAGCGGCTTATCATCGGCCATCGCCGGCAGGCTGATGGCGATGCTCAGAGGCAGGGGAAGCAGGCGGAGGGCTCGGCGCACGCGGTTCGGATTCGGGCGAAAACGGACGGTAGCTTGCCCCATCCCTTGCATAGGGGCAATGAAGGGTGCCGGAGCCTGCCGGTTCGGGTTCATCCGGCGGAGGCACCCGCAGAGGGTGTGATCAGGGCCTGGACATGGGCCACGCTGCACTCGGCCAGGGCCTGCAGGTCGTAGCCTCCCTCCAGCATCGAGACAACCCGGCCGGCGGCGTGACGGCGTGCCAGCGCATGCAGTTCACGGGTGATCCAGGCGAAATCGTCGGTCTCCAGCATCAGATCGGCCTGCGGGTCGCGCAGGTGGGCGTCGAAGCCGGCGGAGATCAGCAGCAGCTGCGGACGGAAGTCGTCGATGGCTGGCAGCATCTCGTCGGCCCAGACGTTGCGGAAGCGGAAGCCGCCGCTGCCCGGTGGCAACAGGATGTTCATCAGGTTGCCGGCACCGCGGTCGCGGCGCAGGCCGGAATTGGGGAACAGCCCGGCCTGGTGGGTGCTGTAGTAGGAGACCCGGGCATCGTGCTGGAAGATGTCCTGGGTGCCATTGCCGTGGTGGACGTCGAAGTCGACCACCGCGATCCGCTCCAGGCCATGGCGGTCGCGGGCATAGGCGGCAGCGATGGCGATGTTGTTCAGCAGGCAGAAGCCCATCGCCGTGCTGCTGGTGGCGTGGTGGCCCGGCGGGCGTACCGCGCAGAAGGCCAGCGGGTCCTCGCCCAGCATCACCGCATCGACCGCGGCCACACCGGCACCGGCGGCGTGCACGGCGGCGCTGGCCGAACCTGGCGAGGTCCAGGTGTCCATGTCCAGCTGGCGCAGCGGCGCGGTCTGCGGCTGCAGCACGAAGTCGAGCAGGGCGCTGTCGTGGACCCGGGTCAGTTCGCCGAACTTGGCCGGCGGCGCTTCGCGCCAGTCCAGCTGATCAGGGAAGGCGGCGTGCAGTGCGTCGAGTACGTACTGCAGGCGCTGCGGGCACTCCGGATGGCCGGGGCCGGGGTCATGCAGCAGGCAGGACGGGTGGGTATAGACCAGCATCGTGCCGACTCAGCGCTGGCGCTGCTGTGGCTGCCACAGCGCTTCGCCGTGGCCATCGGCTCGGGCCAGCACCCGGGCCAGCACGAACAGCAGGTCCGACAGCCGGTTGAGATACTGCAGCGCTTCGCTGCGCACAGCCTCGTGGCGGGCCAGGGTGACCGTTTCGCGCTCGGCGCGGCGGACAATGGTGCGGGCCAGATGGCAGCGCGCGGCGGCTTCGCCACCGGCCGGCAGGATGAACTCCTTCAGCATCGGCAGGTCGGCATTGTAGTGGTCCAGCTGCTGCTCCAGCGCCGAGATATCGGCAGCGTGGATCGCGGCATGGCCGGGAATGCAAAGCTCGGCGCCCAGGTCGAACAACTGGTGCTGCAGATGCACCACCAGCGCGCGCACATCCTCGGGCAGGGGCGCGGCCAGCAGCAGGCCGAGCGCGGCATTGGCCTCGTCGACGGTGCCGTAGGACGCCACGCGGGCGTCATCCTTGGCTACGCGCTGGCCGTCGCCAAGGCCGGTACTGCCGTCGTCGCCGGTGCGGGTGTAGATGCGCGAGAGGCGATGACCCATGGCGCGGCTCAGTGGCGGATGTCGCGGCGGGCCTGCTGGAGCTTCAGCACCTGCTCCACGGCCAGCTGCAGGGCGGCGGCCAGCGCCACATAGATCGCCGTGGTGCGCAGGTAGGGCCCGAACCACTGCGCGTAGTTCTGTGCCCAGCCGGCCAGGGTCGGCTCGGCCACGTTGCGGCTGCTCCAGTAGAAACCGCCCTGTGCCAGCAGGTGGCAGACCGCCACCGAAGCGACCAGCAGCAGTGCGCCCTTGGCCAGTACCGGCCAGCGCGCGCTCTGGTAGTTGCGGCCCAGCAGCATGCCGCCGGCCCACAAAGAGAAGTAGGCCGGCAGCAGCAGCCAGTAGCCCGGCGACACGCAGTAGTGCTGCCAGAAATCCAGACCGCCGCTACGGATCACGATCCAGTCCACCAGCACCGCGAACACCATCAGCAGCGGGAACGCCCAGCGCGTCCAGCGCGCCAGGTAGAAGCCACCGATGAAGAACACGGCCCAGGAGGCATCCGGAATGGCCGCGAAGTGATTGACCCGGGTCGCCGCCAGCAGCAGTACGAGTACGGACAGGACGAAGGCGCGGTTGGCGGTATCGGACATGGTGGGGGCCCGGAGCGGATTCAGGTTTCATTCTAGCCCGCCGCGCAGGTTGGCGCAGGTGCCGCCCGTTCGGCGTACAGTCGGGGCGAGCGCGTATCATGAACACATGAGTGAACGACATGACGTGCTGATTGTCGGTGGTGGCCTGGTCGGTGCCAGCCTGGCCATTGCCCTGGACCGCCTGGGCCGCGACGTGGGCCTGCTTGAGGCCAGCCCGGCCGGCGAGCTGCCTGCGGTGTTCGACCAGCGCAATCTCAGTTTCGCCGCTGCCACCGTCAATGCGCTGACCGCGCTGGGGGTGATGCAGAAGCTGGCGATGGTACCGGGCCCGATCCGGCGCATCCATGTCAGCCGTGCCGGCGATTTCGGCCGTGTGCAGCTCGAAGCGGCCGATTACGACCGGCCGTGGTTCGGCCAGGTGGTGGTCGCGCGTGATTTCGGCCAGGCGCTGGAATCGCGCCTGCAGGAACTGCCGCGCCTGCGTCGTTACCGGCCGATGCGGTTCGTGGGGCTGGGTGAGGTGGTCGATGGTTACCGCCAGGTACGGGTGGCTGACCAGGCTGGCGAGCGCGTGCTGCTGGCACGGCTGGTGGTCGGGGCCGATGGCACCACCAGCGGCGTGCGTGGCGCGCTGGGCATCGAGGTCGACCGTCATGATTTCCAGCAGACCCTGTTCGTGGCCCGCGTGCGCAGCCAGCGTGCGCCGGATGGCACCGCCTGGGAGCGGTTCACCGATACCGGCCCAACCGCCCTGCTGCCGCGCGGTGACCGCCACTTCGGAACCGTGCACGGTGTTGCACGCGACCAGGCCGATGCGGTGATGGCGTTGGACGATGCGGCCTGGCTGCAACGCCTGCAGAGCGCGATCGGCTGGCGTGCCGGCCGCCTGCTTGAATCCGGCCCGCGCAGTGCCTACCCGCTCATCCAGGTGCTGGCGCGCGCGCTGGCCGGTGAGCGCACGGTGCTGCTCGGCAATGCCGCGCAGACCATCCATCCGCTGGGCGCACAGGGCTTCAACCTGGGCCTTCGCGATGCGCTGACCCTGGCCGAACTGCTGGAGGATGCGCATGAGGATGCCGGCAGCGATGCGCTGCTGAAGGCCTACGTCGCGCGGCGCGAGGAAGATCGCCGGCAGACGGTGGCGTTCTCCGGTGGGCTGGCACGATTGACCAGCAACCCGGCACCGCTGATGCGGCCGCTGCGCAGCCTCGGCCTGGTGGCCGCACAGCGCGCGTCGGTGCAGTCGATGCTGGTCGGTGGTGCGATGGGCTTCCGTGGTGACGTGCCGCGCCTGTGCCGCGGAGAAGCCGCATGAGCCGGCGCACGCGTCTTGATGTGGCCATCGTCGGTGGGGGCGTGGTCGGTGCCGCGTGTGCGCTGGCGCTGGCCGATGCCGGCCTGTCGGTAGCGCTGGTGGAAGGCCGTGAACCGGCACCGTGGCAGGCCGCACAGCCGGACCTGCGCGTGTTCGCCTTCGCCGCTGACAACGTGCAGCTGTTGAGCCGCCTAGGTGTGTGGCCAGCCATCGCGCAGGCCCGCGCCTGGCCTTACCGGCGCATGCAGGTGTGGGATGCCGCGGGTGGCGAGGATCTGTTGTTCGACGCCGATCGCTTCGGCCGTCGTGAGCTGGGCTACATCGTCGAGAACGGCCTGCTGCAGGATCGCCTGTGGGCGGCGCTGCCGGCGGCGGGCGTGCAGCTGCACTGCCCGGCACGGGTGGAAGCGCTGGAACAGGATGAAGACGGCGTGCGCCTGCGGCTGGATGACGGGCGCCGCCTGGAAGCGGCGCTGGCGGTGGCCGCCGACGGTGCCGAGTCAACCCTGCGCCAGCTGGCCGGGATCGAGGTTGAAAAGCATGACTACCACCAGCGTGGCGTGGTGGCCTATGTGGACAGCGATCTTCCCAACCAGGCCACCGCATGGCAGCGCTTCCTGCCGACCGGGCCGCTGGCGCTGCTGCCGGTGGCCGAGCGTCGCAGTTCGATCGTCTGGACCCTGCCCGAGGATGAAGCGGCTCGCGTGCTGGCCCTGGACGAGGACGCCTTCAACCGCGAACTGACCCGTGCCTTCGCTGCGCGCCTGGGCGAACTGCGGTTGGCGTCACCGCGTGCGGCCTTCCCGCTGCGTCGCCAGCTGGCCCGTCACTACGTGGCTGGCCGCGTGCTGGCGCTGGGTGATGCTGCGCATGTGGTGCATCCGCTGGCCGGGCAGGGCGTGAACCTGGGCCTGCGCGATGTCGCCGCCCTGCAGCAGTGGCTGGCGCCGTCGGCCGAACGCCGCGGCCAGCCGCGGCTGTCGCCGCAGCGCCTGCAGCGCTGGGCACGCGAACGGCGCAGCGACAACCACATCGCCGCCTACAGTTTCGATGCGATCAACCGCCTGTTCTCCAACGATGAAATGCACCTGACCCTGGCCCGCGGCCGCGCGCTGGGCTGCGTCGGCAAATGGCCGCCGCTGGTGCAGGCGTTCTGGAAGCGCGCCGCCGGGGTCTGACCGGAATACAGGCCGCTCTGGCAGGTGCCAACGCCGCTCTGGTAGGTGCCAACCTTGGTTGGCACAAGGCTGGAAATACCCTCGCCTCATCTGGGCCCAGGATGCCTGATGGATGTGCCAACCAAGGTTGGCACCTACCAGAAGCGGGCTCCGCTACCGCCGTTGATCCAGTAGATCCACGCCATGCGTGGATGAAGATCGCGCCGGTGGATCAATCAACCAGCCAACCAGCCAGGTCGGCGCGGTCCAGCTTGCCGCGACGCTTCACGTCCAACGCATTGAACTCATCGGCCAGCGCCGGATTGGCCTGCGCTTCCTCGCGGCTGATGAAGCCATCACCGTTCACATCCAGCGCGGCGAAGTGGATGCGGTACTGGCCGACCACGCTGCTTGGTTCCAGCGAACGCACGGTCACCTGTGCCTCGCCGGCCGGCCGTGCAATCTCGACGCTGCCGCTGACCCGGCCGGCATCCAGCGGTTGCTGGCGGATCGCACCGCCGGTCGGGCCCAGTGGCTGGCTCTGTGCAGGGGTGTGCGGCAGCTGCTGGGCAATGGCCGGTGCGGCTGCCAGCACGGTGATCAGCATGGCGAGCGGGTGGTATCGCATGGTTCCCTTCCTCGGTAGCGCCGGGCCATGCCCGGCGGGCATGTTCCTCAGCGCAGCGGCGAGGCCAGTACCGTGATCTCCTCACGGTCGTGATAGAGCTGCTTGGCGCGTACCACCAGCGGCTTGCAGGCCTGCTCCTGGAACAGGTCCAGGCACAAGCGGGTTTCGTCCCAGCGCTTCTTCATCGGCAGTTTCAGGTTGAAGATCGCGTGCCTGCACCAGCCTTCGCGGAACCAGGTGGCCATGCGTTCGGCCACGCGCCGCGGCTGCTCGACCATGTCGCAGACCATCCAGTCCAGCGGCTGTTCCGGGTGCCAGTGGAAGCCATCGGCGCGCAGGTGCTCGACCAGGCCGGTGTCCAGCACGTGCTGGCGCAGCGGGCCGTTGTCGATGCTCAGCACGTGCATGTGCTGGCGGGTCAGCACCCAGGTCCAGCCGCCGGGTGCGGCACCCAGGTCGGCCGCGCGCATGCCGGGCTTGGCCAGCGCCTCGCGTTCTTCCGGGGTCAATAGGGTCAGCAACGCTTCGTCCAGCTTCAGCGCCGAACGCGATGGCGCTTCGGGCAGCAGCTTCAGGCGCGGAATGCCCAGTGCCCACGGTGCGCTGTCGGCCGGGTCGGCCACGCAGACGAAGGCGTGGGTGCCGTCGACGAACACCACGTGCAGGCGCGGCAGGCGGTCGTTCGGCTTGTCGGTGAGCTTGCCGGCCTTGCGCAGCGCCGGGCGCAGCGCATTGCCGAAGGCACGGGCCAGCCCGGACAGCGGCTTGCCGGCGTCCGAATCGGGATGTTCCACCCACAGGTCGCCGAAGCGCGGCGCATCGGCCAGCACCTCCAGCATCGGGGTGATGCGGTCGGCTGGGTCCAGCTGCGGCAGCTCGGCCAGCACCACCAGTTTCTGCCGCGCGAAGATCAGCTCGCGCCAGCGCAGGCGCGGTGCCAGGGCGGCGGCTTCGTCGCACATGAACAGCACGTAGCCATCATTGCGCTGGGTGCGCGCGTAGCCGGCGAAACCGGCTTCACCGGCGCGGAACTGCAGTTCGCCGGCCAGCTCGGGCTCGAAGCCCTGCCGGCACAGGCACAGCAGGCCGATGCCGGCCTCAGTAACGGGCGCCATCGCTTTCCCCATAGGCACGCAGCACGCTGCGCGCGGCGTCGCGGTTCAGGCCCTGCACCACTTCGATGCCGCGCTTGTTGAGTTCACCCACCCAGTCGGCCGGCAGCGGGCCTTCATCGAACGGGGTCAGCTCTTCGACGTCGGCCGAGTTGGCACCGATCAGCAGGCGGTCGATGCCGGCCCACACGGTGGCGCCGTAGCACTGGCAGCACGGCTGCGAACTGGTGGCCAGGGTGACCGGCGACAGCACTGCGTTCAGGCGCGGGGTCTGCAGGCGCTGCTGGGCCAGCATGTAGGCCATGTTCTCGGCGTGCGCCAGCGAGGTCGCGTGCGGCATCACCCGGTTCACACCGGCGGCGATGACCTTGTCATCCGGGCCGAACACCACCGCACCGAACGGGCCGCCACTGGCGTGCTCGACGTTCAGCCGCGACAGCTCGATCGCCAGCGCGACCTTGGCCTCATCGCCCGGATATCGACGATCCAGGTCGATCTGGTCGTGAATCCAGGCGGGAAGGGTCAGGTGGACTTGCGCGTACAGCATCGCGGGGGTGCCTCGTAATGGGATGGAAGAAGGTGCGGTTGCTTGGGAAACCGGCGCGCAGTGTAGCCGCACCGGCCTGTATCGGGTGTGGCGGTGGGTCAGCCCGGCGAGCCGGTGCGGATCACCACGTACTGCTTGCGGAACTCCAGCCCGGCCTGCGGCCAGCTGGCGGCGTAGGCGCGCAGCAGGGGCAGGGCGGCACCGAAGTCGTGGCCGTTGACCCGGCAATCGGCCTCGCACAGGCCGTCGGCATCGCGCGAGGCGAACAGGCGGATGGCGAGGAATTGGCGGGCTTTCAGCAGCTCATCGAAGGCCTCCATGCTGCGGGTGAACAGGCAGCAGGGGCAGGAACCGTGGTCGTCCTCGCTGCAGGTGGAGGCATCCACCTCCTGTGCGCGGTAGTGCGCCAACGGCCCCAGCACCACGGTGCGCTCGTGTTCCTCGCCATTGTCACCGGCCGGATAGGTCAGGCCCATCATCGGCAGGCCCTGTGCGTCTTGGGCGCCGATCGCGGTCTGCAGCGTCGCCAGGTCCACCCGCACCCAGGTCTGGAAGCCGGACAACAGCGATGCCTGCTCATCGGCACCGTTGGCGTGCTGGTACTCGAACAGGCCATCTGCGAACAGCAGTGGATGCTGGCTCTCGATGACGGTAGAGGTCTGCCAGCCGCCGTTGTCGCGCGCGTGCGCGGTCATCGCATGCGGGGTCAGGCGCAGGTCGCTGTCCAGCAGCAGGGCGTCGCCGTCGACGTGGCTGGCGATGCCGGCCTCCTGCAGGACCTGCTGCAGCAGCGGGAGGAGGTCGGTGGAGGTCGTGGTCATGTCAGGCCTGTGGATGGATGGGGTGGAACATCCAGGCAAGGCCTGGGGATCTAGCGGTCGAGCGCGTCAAGTTCGGCGCGATATCGCTGCGCGTCGGGCTGCTGCTGCGGATCGCTGCCGTGGTCGCGCAGCCAGGTTTCCAGCTCGCGGCGATAGTCCGCGCGGAAATCGGCATTGCCGGGGCTGAAATGCAGCTTGCGTGCCGCCACTTCCACCCGCTCGCGCGCGCTGGCACGGGCCTGAGCGATGCCGTGCGGGGATTCATTGGTGAGGATGACGAAGTTGCGCGGGAAACCAGGTGTGTACTTCACCACGAACGGCTGATCGGGCGCCGGGATGCGGATCGCGTTCTCCAGCGGCCACAGCGAGGCGGTGTTGGTGTGGAACACCACCTCCACGTCGCGGCCCTCGGCGGTGCGCAGCACCCCTTCGTAGCGCCAGATGTACTGCTCGTTCATCGTCGAGCTGGTGCGCTCGGACTTCACGATCACTGCTTCACCAGGCTCGCCCACCACGTTGAGGAAGGCGGCGTTGAGGAAGTGACCGAGGAAGATATTGAGCATCGCCAGCGGGAACACCACGATGGCGTAGCCCGGAAAGCGCCGCCACCACGAGACCAGCCCGGCCAGCACCATCGCCGAAAAGAACGTCAGCAGCGGATGCTGCGAGATGAACCAGAGCAGGACGGAGAGGGCGGTGATCATCGTCGGATTCGTGCGGGCGCCTTTCCGGCGCCCGCGCAGGTCCTCAGGCCGACCAGGTGTCGCGCAGGGTCACGCTGCGGTTGAACACCGGCTTGGCTTCGGTGTGGTCGCGGCGGTCGGCGACGAAGTAGCCGGTGCGCTCGAACTGGAACGACTGCTCCGGCGCAGCGCTGGCCGCGCCCGGCTCGACATAGCCGGTGACGGTGCGGCGCGATTCCGGATTGAGGTAATCGCGGTAGGTCTTGCCTTCCGATTCATCATCCGGGTTCGGCACCGAGAACAGGCGGTCGTACAGGCGGATCTCGGCCGGCACGCCATGCACGGCGCTGACCCAGTGGATGGTGCCCTTGACCTTGCGGTTGGCGCCTTCCATGCCCGGACGCGATTCCGGATCCAGCCAGCCACGCAGCTCGGTGATGGTGCCGTCGGCATCCTTGATCACTTCATCGCAGCGGATGATGCCGGCACCGCGCAGGCGCACTTCGCCACCCGGGACCAAGCGCTTCCAGCCCTTCGGCGGCACTTCGGCGAAGTCCTCGCGGTCGATCCACACTTCGCGTGCGAACGGCACTTCGCGGCTGCCGAAGCTCTCGTCCTTCGGGTGGTTGCTGAAGGTCAGCTGTTCTTCGTGGCCTTCCGGGAGGTTAGTCAGCACCAGCTTGACCGGGTCGACCACGGCCATGCGGCGCGGCGCGGCGCTGTCCAGGTCTTCGCGCAGCGCGCCTTCCAGCACGCTGAAGTCGATCAGCGAATTCTGCTTGCTGATGCCCACGCGCTCGGCGAACAGGCGCATCGCGGCCGGGGTGTAGCCACGGCGACGCAGGCCCTGCAGGGTCGGCATGCGCGGGTCTTCCCAGCCGTCCACCAGCTGCTCGGTAACCAGCGCCATCAGCTTGCGCTTGCTCATCACCGTGTAATTGATGTTCAGGCGCGAGAACTCGATCTGGCGCGGCTTGGCGGCTTCGCGCGGCAGGCCGGCGTCGACCAGCGGCTGGGTCAGCGTGTCGTCATGGGCGAAATCGACGTTGTCCACGCACCAGTCGTACAGCGGGCGGTGGTCTTCGAATTCCAGCGTGCACAGCGAGTGGGTGATGCCCTCGATCGAGTCGCCCAGCGCGTGCGCGAAGTCGTACATCGGGTAGATCGGCCATGCGTTGCCGGTGTTCTGGTGCTCGACGTGCTTGATGCGGTACAGCGCCGGATCGCGCAGGTTGATGTTGCCGCTGGCCATGTCGATCTTCGCGCGCAGGGTGCGCGCGCCATCCGGGAATTCACCGGCGCGCATGCGGCGGAACAGGTCGAGGTTTTCCTCGACGCTGCGGTCGCGCCACGGCGACGGGCGGCCCGGCTCGGTCAGGGTGCCGCGGTAGGCGCGCACTTCCTCCGCCGACAGGTCGCAGACATAGGCCTTGCCCTGTTCGATCAGCTTTTCGGCGGCCAGGTAATAGGTCTGGAAGTAGTCAGAAGCATGGCGCAGTTCGTTCCAGCTGAAGCCCAGCCAGCGCACGTCGTCCTGGATCGCGGCCACGTATTCCGGGTCTTCCTTGGCCGGGTTGGTGTCGTCGAAGCGCAGGTTGCAGACGCCGCTGAACTCGCCGGCGATGCCGAAGTTCAGGCAGATCGACTTGGCATGGCCGATGTGCAGGTAGCCGTTCGGTTCCGGCGGGAAACGGGTCTTGATCGCCTGGTGCTTTCCGCTGGCAAGGTCCTCGCGCACGATCTGGCGGATGAAATCGCGCTTTTCGTGGCTGTCGGCGGGGGTCTCGGGGCTGGCGGGGGTGTGCTCGGACATGAGTCGGCGAAAAGAAAGGCAGAAAGACCAACAGTCTAGCGCGTACCGGGCAGGGCTGCCCGGTGGGGCGTGGGGATGCCGGCCAGCGGCCGGCACTACCAGGCCCTCTTCCCGGAAGCGCCGGCCGCTGGCCGGCGGAATGTGGATCGCCGTGCAATTGGGTAGTGCCGGCCGCTGGCCGGCAGAACGGTCATGCGCCGTCACCACCACCATTCAGCCCCCGGGCGTATGCTGGAACCCTGTCCCACGGAGCTGCCGCATGCACATCGTGTACAAGGCCGACAACCTGTTCGACGCCCACCTGGTCAAGCACGCGCTGGAGGATGCCGGCATCCCGGCCTTCGTGTTCGGCGAGTCGTTGTTGGGCGGCATGGGCGAGCTGCCACTGTTCGGCGTGCTGCGGGTGGGCATCCCTGATGCGGCACGGCCGCAGGCCGAGGACATCGTGGCGGCGCTGGACTTGGGCCACGCGCCGGACGCCCCCATTTCCGATGCAGACGACATAGCCGGCCTTCCGGCGTAGGAGCGCATCATGTTGGGAATTGGCCAGGGCATCCTCGGCATCGGCGCCTTCAAGCAGCGCCTGCCGCGTCCGGAAGAAGCACTGCCGGGGCGTGACCAACCGCTGCCGCTGCACAGCAACCAGCACTTCGTGAACAGCCATCCGCTGAAGGACCGTTTCGCCGGCCTGCAGCAGATCCGCTTCGCGCTGGGCTGCTTCTGGGGCGCCGAGCGCAAGTTCTGGACCGAACCGGGCGTGTACAGCACATCGGTGGGCTATGCCGGCGGCATCACCCCGAACCCGACCTATGAAGAGGTGTGCTCGGGCCTGACCGGCCACACCGAAGTGGTGCAGGTGGTGTTCGACCCGGCGGTGGTGAGCCTGGAGCGGCTGCTGCAGCTGTTCTGGGAAAGCCACGACCCGACCCAGGGCATGCGCCAGGGCAACGACACCGGCACCCAGTACCGTTCGGCGATCCACGCCACCGACGAGGCGCAGTACGCTGCCGCGCTGGCCAGCCGCGAGGCCTACCAGGCGCAGTTGGCCGCAGCCGGCTACGGGGTGATCACCACCGAGATCGAGTACCCGGCACCGGCGTACTACTACGCCGAGGACTATCACCAGCAGTACCTGGCGAAGAATCCGAACGGCTACTGCGGCATCGGCGGCACCGGGGTGAGCTGCCCGATCGGATTGGATGTGGAGGCGCCGCGCTGACGCGCGGTGGTCCGCCTGCGGCGGGCAGAATCTACGGCAGAAGCCAAAGCCAAAGCGGCTCTGCGTTTCTGCGGGTTGGGCGGGGCGGTGTGGGTTGGCAGGACACGCCGTAAACCCGTCCTTGGGGGCTCGATGGCGCCATCCATGGCGCCAACGGTCCTGCCAACCCACA
>NZ_JAWIRR010000046.1:0-24486 GCF_036320065.1 Stenotrophomonas sp. SMYL8 | reverse complement strand
GCCGCCCCGCGGCCGGCACTACCGATGCTCATGCACCTACCGTGCGATCATCCCCCCATGAAGATCTATCTTGTCGGCGGCGCCGTGCGCGACCGCCTGCTGCAACGCCCTGCCGGCGACCGCGACTGGGTGGTGGTCGGTGCCACGCCCGCGCAGATGGAGGCGCAGGGCTACACCGCCGTCGGCCGCGATTTCCCGGTGTTCCTGCATCCGAAGACGGGTGAGGAATACGCGCTGGCGCGCACCGAGCGCAAATCCGGCCGTGGCTATCGCGGCTTCGTGGTCGATGCCGATCCGGCGGTGACGCTGGAAGAGGACCTGCAGCGCCGCGACTTCACCATCAACGCGATCGCCTGCGATGAGGAAACCGGCACGCTGGTCGATCCTTACGGTGGCGTTCGCGATCTTGAGCAGCGCGTGCTGCGCCACGTCGGCCCGGCGTTCGTGGAAGATCCACTGCGCGTGCTGCGCGCGGCGCGCTTCATGGCGCGCTTCGCGCCACTGGGCTTCACCGTCGCCGAAGAGACCATGGCGCTGATGCGCGAGGTCGCCGCCAGTGGCGAGCTGGACGCGCTGGTGCCGGAACGCGTCTGGCAGGAACTGCGCAAGGCGCTGGTCAGTGAACGGCCCTCCGCCTTCCTGCGCACGCTGCACGATGCGCAGGCACTGGGCCCGATCCTGCCCGAGCTCGAAGCGCTGTATGGCGTGCCGCAGCGTGCCGAATTCCACCCGGAAGTCGATACCGGCATCCACCAGGAAATGGTCAGCGACATGGCCGCGAAGCTGGCACCGGGTGATGACCTGGTCGGCTTCGCTGCCCTCACCCACGACCTCGGCAAGGGCCTGACCCCGCCGGAGGAATGGCCGCGCCACATCATGCACGAGCAGCGCGGCATCAAACCGCTGAAGGCATTGTGCGCGCGGTTGAAGATTCCCACCGAGCACCAGCAACTGGCCGAAGCGGTCTGCCGCGAGCACTTGAACGTGCACCGCATCGACGAACTGCGCGATGCCACTGTGCTGGAACTGCTGGGCCGATGCGATGCGCTGCGCAGGCCAGAGCGCGTGGCTCGTATCGCGCTGTGCTGCGAGGCCGACAAGCGCGGTCGGCTCGGTTTCGAGGATGCCGACTACCCACAGGGCGAAACGCTCAAGCGCCTGCACCAGGCGGCGCTGTCAGTGCAGGCGCGGGATCTGGATACCACGCATCTGAAGGGCCCGGCCATCGGCGAAGCACTGGCCAAGGCGCGGGTGAAAGCCATCGCCGCCGCCCGCTGAAGCCCTGGTAGTGCCGGCCGCTGGCCGGCACCCAGACAATCCCTGGATTCAGTGCGCCATGCCGCGGGTGATCGCCGCCGCACGCTGCTTCAGCTGGGCCACGGCATCGGGAATCATCTCCATGCCCACGTCCAGGCCCGGGTTCAGCACCAGGCCGACGCCGTCGCCGATACCGGCCAACAGCGCATGCACCGCAATCGGCATGGCATGGGCGAACTGCGGCAGCTGCTCGTGCCACAGGCCGGCGCGCTCGGGGGCGGTGAACACCGCGAACATCGGCTCGCCGCTCTCGCTGGTCAGCACCAGCGGCGAGATGCTCTCGTCCCAGGCGCCATCTTCGCCGATGGCCTTGTCCAGCAGCACGAACGCCGTCGAGGTCAGCAGGCCGTCGAGGAACTGCGCTGCGGTCAGCGTGCCGTCCTGGGCCTGCAGCAGGCGCACCTCGAGGTCGTTGAGGGGTTCGAACGGGGTGTCGTGGTCCATGGTCGGTTCCGGTACGTGATTGCAGGGCAGACTTTAACAGGCCCGCTCCTCAACCGAGGAATCCATGACGCCACAGCCAGCCCAGCGCCGCCAGACCGGCCACCACCACCAGCATCAGCGGCAGGCCGAAGCGGTGCCGCCACGGGATCGGCACCCCACCCAGCTGCTGGTCCATGGTCTCGGTATCCAGCACCCAGCCGTGCCCGCACCGGCAGCAGGCCAGCTCGTAGCGGCGATGGTAGGTGAGGCCGAACAGCAGGTCGATGCGCGCCATCCTGTAGCGCAGCTGGGGGGCGAACTCGGTTTCCGTCTGGCAGCGCAGGCAGTGGTGGGCTTCGGTCGGGCCGACCACCACCACCCGCTCCTGCTGGCCGATCAGGATCATGGATCAGCGGCCCTGGCAGGCGGGTTGGGCCAGCAGCCAGGCTTGGGCGGCGGCAAGGGTGGCCGCATCGCCTGTCGTCAATTCATCCGGAGTAATCCTGGCACCGGCGCCAGCGCCAGTGCGGTCTTTCATCACCGCGGTCGTCACCGCCAACACACTGCCATCCACCAAGGGCCGCGTATCGTTGCTTGTCGAGAAGCCCGCTGTCGACTGCCCGAAACTCCGCGTCTGGGGGCGCCCCCTGAATGACAGCATCGTCGCTTCGCCAGAGCTGGCGGTATTCGACCCAACCAGAACGGCGACGGGCGCGCCGGGCTGCTTGAGGGAATACCCCGGTCGACCGAATCCCAGCCTGGGACGACCATCAACCTGCACCATGGTCGGCGTCAGACTCCAGCGCCGCGACCCGTGGGCAGTAGCAAACCACCCGACCTCTTCCACGCCTGTCGACGACGTGCGCAGCAACGGCGCAACACCCAGCAGCATCGGCCACATGTTGCCCCCACGGTTGCTGCGCAGATCGACAATCCAGCCACAGCGATCGCCGCTGTCCTTGCCACGGATGACATCCTGCCATTGCAGCGCGCGCTGGATGTCCTGATTAAACTCGTCCTGCCGCGTAGCCCCCGGCGTGGCGGCATAGCCTTCGATGACCACCCAGCCAATGCGTGCATCGACGGCACCAGCCACTTTCGCCTTGGCAACGGCCTCAGCGCCGACCTGCTTCGAGCGCTCCGTGGCTTCACGCTTGCGTGCAAGCGTCATCCAGACACCATGCCCCCCGGTGCTCTCCACGATGATTTCACGCAGGGCGGTATGCAACGCACCCGGGTACGCCTGCAACGACGCCAGTCGCTTACGAGCGGCAGGCCAGTCCACTTTGTCGCGGTACAAGGCTTCATGCTCGAGCAGATCCAGGATCTGTACCTGCGCTTCCGGCGAAGGTACTTCGGTGGTGGACGCGATGGCGGCCGTTGCGTTGGCTGCCAGAAGGGTCAGTATCAGCGCGCCATTCCCAAGAACTCCCTTGCACATCTGCATGCGACGTTTCCTTGTCGTTGGGTCAGGTTCACAGCATAACCGTGGCGAATCATGCCGCGCCATTACGCGGATAGCCGTTGTAGAGCCGAGCCCATGCTCGGCTGCATGGGACACGATCAAAGCAGCCGAGCATGGCTCGGCTCTACAGGGTTATGGCGCCGGTGGAATCTGTGCCGACCAAGGTCGACACCTACCAGAGCGGGTCTCGTAGCGGCGATGGTAGGTGAGGCCGAACAGCAGATCGATGCGCGCCATCTTGTAGCGTAGCTGGGGCGCGAACTCGGTTTCCGTCTGGCAGCGTAGGCAGTGTTGGGGTTCGGTTGGGCCGACCACCACCACCCGCTCGTGCTGGCCGATCAGGATCATGGATCAGCTGCCCTGGCAGGCGGGCTGGGCCAGCAGCCAGGCTTGGGCGGCGGCAAGGGTGGCCGGTCCGCTGGGGGTAGCCTGATCCGGCTGCATCCTGCCACCGTCACCCTGGCCGTTACGATCGGTCATGACGTTGTGGGTCAACAGCAAGGTGGTACCGTCCACCAGCGTCGTCGGTCGATTGCCGGTAGAAAAGCCCGCGCTCGGCTGACCGAAACTACGACTCCCTGGTTGCCCTCGAAACGCGAGTGCCACTGCTTCGCCGGAGCTGGCAGTGCCTGCCCCCATCACCACCGCCACCGGTGCCGTGCCCGCACGCAGCCGATACGCGCCCTGTCGTGAACGCAGCATCGATGCGTTGCCTTGCACGACTTCACCTTCCGCCTGCCGCCACCACAGCAATCCATTGGCACTACGGAAAGCGCCGATCAACGCTCCCTGCGTATCCGGCGTTCCATGCAGCAATGGCAACAAACCAAACAACATCGGCCACATGTTGCCGCCGCCATTGCTGCTTACATCCACTACCCAGCCGCACCGCATTCCGTCATCCAGGCCAGCGATACGCTCCTGCAACGCCAGCGCGTAGACCTTGCGTGCTTCATAACGTTCCGATTCGCTGCGTTGCAGGTCTTCCACGAAGGGGCTCACCCGCAGCACGCCGACGCGGGGATTGGCGTGTCTGGGGGCAGCGAGGTCGGTCGCCTGAGCGGCATTCAAGCGCTGAGCACGTTCGGAGCGCTGACGCTGCTCGCTTGGTGAAAACCAACGGCCGTGGCCTCCGCTGCTGCGTGCGGCGGCCTCATCCAGAACACGGCGCTGTTGTGCGCGGTCATCACCTGCGGCGTTCAGGCGCGCGCGCACGTCGTTCCAATCGACGCGGCCACGGTACAAGGACTGTGTTTCCAACAATTGCAGCATCTGCTCACGCGCTTCGGGCGACGGCAGCTCCACTGTTTCCTCTGCAACAGCGGCCGCAGATGAAAGCAGCAGCGTGGCGAGCATGGCGGCACGAACATTCCTTAGGTCCAGCATCGACGACTCCTTGTCATGTATCGAAGCCATAGGATAGCCGTGGCGGGATCGATCTCGCCACGCACCGTTGTTCTATAGAGCCGAGCCCATGCTCGGCTCTGTGGGATTGGACCGAAGCAGCCGAGCATGGCTCGGCTCTACAGGGTCATGGCAGCGGAGAGAGTCGTGCCGACCAAGGTCGGCACCTACCAGAGCAAGGTCATGGCGCCGGTGGAATCCGTGCCGACCAAGGTCGGCACCTACCAGAGCAGGGTCATGGCGCCGGTGGAATCTGTGCCGACCAAGGTCGACACCCACCAGAGCGGGTCATGCCGCCGGGCATGGCCCGGCGCTACCAGTCCGCGCGCAGGCCGATGTTGCCTTCGATGATGCGGCGCTTCTCGTTGCGGTCGCCGCCCAGTTCGCGTGTGTAGTCGGCCACGGCATAGGCGCTGATGGTGCGGTTGAAGCGCCCGACCACACCGACGCCGGCCTCCAGTGCACGCGAGCGCTGCGAATTGATGATCGTGTCGTTGTCGAAGCCGACGCGGTCTTCGCCGGAACGGCCATGCCAGTAGTTGAACTTGAAGTACGGCTGCCAGCCGTTGTCGGCCAGCTGATAGTCGCCGGCAAGGCGCAGGCCGATGCGGCCGGTCCAGGCGTTGTCGTTGTCGAAGCGTACGCTCGACACCGCATCGCGGCGGTCGTCCAGCGAGGTGCGTTGCCAGATCACCTGCACCTGCGGTTCCAGCCACCACGCCGACTGCCCGAAGTGCAGCAGCGGTTTGCCCGCCTCCACCGACACGCTGGTGCCATCACCCTTGATCCCGAAGCCGAGCCCGCGCGAGGAACGTACGCGGCCGTCGTAGCGGCTCTGCATCGCCACGGCGTCGATGTAGCCGCCACTGCTGTCGGTGAAGGTCCAGTACAGGCCCACGTGCTTGTCGTCCAGGCGGTTCTGGCCTACCTGCACGTTCTCCCAGCCCAGTGCCAGGCCGGTGGTCTTGCCCTGCGCGCGGGTGCGGCCGACGAACACGCCGATCTGGTTGCGGTGGTTGTCAGAGGCAGCAGCCCACACATCCAGACCGGCCTGCAGGCCCATCACATCGCCATCGAAGCCCGGCTGCGCATCGCCCTTCCAGTGGATCTCGCTGCTCTGCCCCACCAGACGGCCCCAGGCGGTGCGGAACGCACCCTGGTTGTACAGCAGGCGCTGCTCGCCCTGCCGCTCGTGGAAGGTACCCAAGCTGGCCAGCGAGGTCTCGCGCAGCAGCGGCGGCACCAAGGCATAGGTGGCAGTCTCGACGCGGTACAGCGGCACCACCGCGCCTTCGGCGGGACGCGCACCCGGTGTCGGCGGCGCGCCAGTACCGGGCAATGCACCGCCGGCCACCGGCACGTCCGGCACCGCCGGATCGCTGGGCGGTGCCACCGGCGCCGGTTCCGGCGGCGGTGGTGGCGGCGCGGTCTCGCCTGCGGTCAGATCCGGATCGGTGGCACCTTCGGGCGGCGGTGGCGGTGCCGGGGTGATCGGTGGTGGGGGTGCGACGGGTGGCGCCGGCGGCGGCGGTACGCCATTGATACCGCTTCCGTTGGGCGCCGGTGCCGGGCCGGCCACCACGGTCGAGCGCAGGTACCAGTTCTCGCTGGTACCGGCACTGACACCGCCCTTGAACAGGAAGTACTCGTAGGCACCGGCCGCAACCGGTGCGAACAGCGAAAACGCGCCCGGCGCAGTGCGACCACCATTCAGGGCCTGCACCACCAGGATGCCATCGGCCAACGTGGCCGCTCCACTGCCTCCAGCGTTGATGACGCCGATGCCGGTCGTGCCGGTGGCGACACCGCCATCGATCACCAGGCGGTCGCTGGTGGAATTGTCCGCACCCAGCACGGTACGCAGGTACAGGCCGCCACCGTCACCGCGGTAGTTGCCACGCACGGTGAACACGTCGCCAGCGCCGGTACCGGTCAGGTCGATGCGCCCGGCATTGACCATCTCCACCAGTGTGCCACTGTTGAACGGACGGACGGCATGGCCGCCACTGCCCGCGTAGACAGTGCTGGTGTCATCCACCGTGAGCGTGCCGGTGCCGGTTCCGCTGTCACCCAGCACCAGATCCCCATCGAAGCTCAGCTCGGTGCTGTTGGCCAGGCTGATCGCCTCCCAGTTCTGGAAACGGCCTACGCCGGCGGTCTTGACGTTGCTGAGATTGAGCTGATCGATGCCACTGCCACCGTCGAACAGCGGCACTGCACCAAGGTTGCCCTGGTTGAGGTTGCTGAGGTTGGCCACGTCGTTGTCCGGCCCCATGTCGATCGCGCCGTAGACGATGCCGCCGCCGTTCCAGTTGAAGGTGTCGTTGCCGGTGCTGAGCAGTACCTGGCCGCGCACGGTGCCATCGGTGATGGTCACGCTGTCGGCACCACCACTGACACTGATGTTGCCGCCGATGTAGGCCGTACCCGAGATGATGATGGTGTCGGTGTCGAAGCCGGTGACCACGTTGCCCTCAACGATGCCGCCGGACTGATCCCACAGATTCTTGTCCAGCTTCATGTTGACGCGGCCGATGCGGCCAGCGGTCATCCAGGCCTGGTCGCCATCCTCGAACGCACCGACGATGCGGCCACCGCTCATGCGGAAGGTATCGATGTTGTCGCCCTGCTGCAGCGCGCCGATCGTGCCGCCACTCATGACGAAATCATCGCGGCCACTGCCCTGCACCACCACGCCGGTGACGGTGCCGCCGGTGACAGTCATCTGGTCATCGCCACCGCCCTGGTCGACGCTGTCGATCGTGCCGTCACTGAGCAGCAGCACATCGTTTCCATCGCCCTGCAGTACGCCTCCGGTGATGCTGCCGGCCTGCATCTCGAAGCGATCGTTGCCCGCATCGAACTGCACGCCTGTGCGGCCACTGATGGTTCCGCGGTTGATCAACACGCTGTTACCGCCACCGACGAACTGCAGGGCGATGGTGTTGCCGGTGCTGATGCTGCCAAGGTTCTCGACGCGGCTGCCGCCCCCAAGCTGCACGGCCGCACCGCCCAGCGAACTGATCGTTCCCTGGTTTGACAGCAGGTGACCACCGGCACCGACCAGCACGAGGGCCGATCCACCACCACTCTGCTGCAACTGGGCACCATTGCCGACGTTGACGGTGATTCCGGCCGCGCCACTGGCGGCAACGGGAACGGTCTGCGGATTCGGTGCGTTGGCATCACAGGTGACGGTCTGGCCGGCGGTCGGTGCCGGGTTGTTGCAGCCCGCCCAGGCGACGCTGGCGGTCGTCAGAAGCAGGGACGGAACGGCGAGGGCCTGCGACACGGAAACAGCAAGGCGGCGCGGGCGGAACGCACGCGGAACGGCACGGGACATGGGGCACTCCTGGACGGGAAATCAGGAACTGCGTATGTGCGGCACTGCGCTTGCAGTCTGCCGTGTGGTGAACCGTTTCGACAGGTGAACTTGCGTGCAGAGAATCACAGTTCAGATGTGAAATCGCCCGGTCCTCACGCCAATGTGATGTGGCTGAAATCGTTCATTTTTTCGGCACGTGGGAATCAAGCGCAAAGCATCCACGCATGGCGTGGATCTACTGACCCTGCATCGCCAATCGATTCACTCATGGCACGTGGTAGATCCACGCCATGCGTGGATGCCGTTGGCGGATGGGGTCAGATCTTCAGATAGATCTTCCGCCGGTCCAGCCACCACGCCACGCCCCACCACAGTGCGACGAACACCAGCGCCTGCAGCATCGACGCCAGTTCCAGCGCCTGCGGCATCGCCGTGGCCAGATGCTGCCAGATCCAGCCCCAGGCGCCGGTCGCCATCAACACCACCGACATCACCGATGCGCCCAGATAGGCGGTGATTGCATTGACCCCGAAGCGCCGGCCCAGCGCGGGCCAGCCCTTCTGGTCGATCAGCACGTGGCCCAGCCACAGCGCCAGCGCCGCAAGACCGCCCGTCCACAGCACGTAACTGGGCGTCCACAGCTGTTTGTTCAGCGGCAACACGATGGCCAGCAACAGGCCGAGCACAGCGGTCGCCACGCCCAGCCCGGCCAATGCCGCCGAACGCCCATTGCGCAGCAGGCCACCGGCAAGCAGGCCGAGCACCGTGCTGGCCAACGCGCCCAGCGTGCTCAGCAGCCCTTCCGGGTCATGTCCGAGCCCGGTATCGGCATGCCACTGGTAGATCCACGGTGCGAACAGCGTGGTATCCAGACGACTGGCCGGATTGGTCCACGGCGCCAGATCGCCGACGCCCAGCAGCAGTACGGTATACCCCACCAGCAGACTGACCAGTACGGCCGCCTGTGCGCGCGGACGCGCATACACCGCGAGCACGCCCACCAGCGCCGCGCATACCGCGATCCGCTGCAGCACGCCCCAGATGCGGAAGTGATGGGTATCCAGCGCCCACCAGATCAGCAGGTGCAGCAACGCACCGGCCACCAGGATGCGCAGTGCGCGCTCCAGCACGCCGCGTGCCAATGCCGGTCGCGCCGACGCGTCCAGCGCGCGTGGCGCCACGCTGAAGGCCATCGACACGCCCACCAGGAACAGGAAGAACGGGAACACCAGATCGGTAGGCGTGCAGCCATGCCATTCCGAATGACGCAGCGGCGCGAACACCGCGCTCCAGTCACCCGGGTTGTTGACCAGCAGCATTGCCGCCACGGTGATGCCGCGCAGGGCATCGATCGAGCCCAGGCGGCGCGGCGGCATACTTCCCTTCAAGGGATCGGCCATCAGGCGGCCTCGTATTGTCCGGCAATCCAGGTGCCACGCACCTGCAGGGCATCGTCCAGCAGCACCAGGTCGGCCTGGTAGCCCTCGGCGATGTGGCCCAGACGATCGTCAACGTTGAGGAACTGCGCCGGATAGGTCGAGGCCATGCGCGCGGCTTCGGCCAGTGGCTGGCCGAGCAGCTGCACGGTGTTGCGCACCGCGGTGGCCATGTCCAGCGCCGAGCCCGCCAGCGAACCGGCGGCATTGCGCACCACGCCGTCGATGGCGGTGATGGTTTCGCCGTACAGCACGTAACTGGGATCGTCGGCGCCAACCGGCGGCATCGCATCGGTGACCAACAGCAGGCGGCCGCGCGGCTTGGCCGCCAGCGCCACGCGCAGGCTGGCCGGATGCACATGCACACCATCAACGATGATGCCGATCCAGCTGTCGCGGTCTTCCAGCGCAGCGCCGACCGCGCCGGGCTCACGCCCCTGCAGCGGCGACATCGCGTTGTACAGGTGGGTGAAGCCACGCACGCCTGCATCCAGACCGGCGCGGATCTCTTCGTAGGTGCCTGCGGTATGCCCAGCGGCAACGACCACGCCGCGCTCGACCAGCGCGCGAATGGTCTCCAGCGGCACGCGTTCCGGTGCCAGCGTCAGCAGGGTCACGCCGTTGTCCAGCGATGCGGCCAGCGCGATCTCTGCTTCGTCTGGCACACGGAACTTGCTGGCATCGTGCGTACCCTTGCGGGCCGGCGCGATGTACGGACCTTCCAGATGGATGCCGATCACGCCTGGCACACCCTGCGCGATCGCCTCGCGCATCGCATCGATGGCTTCACGCATCACGCCCACGTCGTCGCTGATCAGCGTCGGCAGCATCGCGGTGGTACCGAAGCGGCGGTGCGCCTGCGCGATGGTGCGCAGTGCCGCCACGTCCGGCGTGTTGTTGAACAGCGCGCCGCCGCCACCATTGACCTGCACATCGATGAAACCGGGCAGCAGCCAGCCACCGCTCAGATCAACCTGCTCGGCGGCCTGGCCCAGCTGCGGCGCTGCATCGGGCAGCAGCGCGCTGATGCGGCCGTGCTCGATCACCACCGCCAGATCATCGCGGAACTCGTCGCCTGCCAGGATGCGGGCATTGCGCAGGACCGTGGCCATCACACCGTCTCCGTGACCTTGTTCAGGTGCGGCGGCAGATCCGGGTTGAAGCCACGACGCAGCGCCAGCGCGTTGATCGCGCGGTAGAAGCTCTGCACGGTCAGCAGCGGTGCGCACAGCGGATGCGGCGCGGCCGCTACCGGCAGGTTGCCACCGGCACCGGCCATCCACACCTGTGCACCGCGCGCGGTGAATTCCTCGACGACGGCACGGGTGCCGGCGCCGGTTTCATCCGGCTGGGCAAAGGCCAGCACCGGGAAACCGCGGTCGACCAGCGCCATCGGGCCATGCTTCACTTCAGCCGAGCTGTAGGCTTCGGCATGCAGGCTGCAGGTTTCCTTGAACTTCAGTGCAGCTTCCTGCGCCGCGCCCAGGCCCAGGCCACGGCCGAGCACGAACAGGTTGGTCGCCTCGACCAGGCCCTCGGTCACCGGCGTCCAGTCGCACTGCCAGGCCTCGCGCATCGCGTCCGGCAGCAGGTCCAGCGCCGCACGCAGGCTTGCGTCCTGCTTCCAGTAGGCAGCCAGCTGCAGCAGCGCAGCCAGCGACGCCAGGTAGCTCTTGGTCGCCGCCACACTCTTCTCGGCACCGGCGTGCAGCGGAATGACCGTATCGGCCAGCTGCGCCAACGGCGAATCCTCGACGTTGACCAGCGCGATCACGCGCGCGCCGGCGGCCTTGGCTGCCTCGGCGTTGCGCAGCAGGTCCGGGCTCTTGCCCGACTGCGAGATGACGATGAACAGCGCGCCACGCAGCTGCAGCGGCGCAGCGTAGACCGAACCCACCGACGGCGAAGCCGATGCGACCACCAGGCCCAGCTGGGTTTCCAGCAGGTACTTGCCATAGGTGGCGGCATGGTCGGAGCTGCCGCGTGCACAGGTGACCACGAACGGCGGCGGCGCCGCACGCAGGCTGGCGGCCAGGGTTTCCATGGTGGCGTGGTTGCGCGAGAACTGGCGCGCGACCACGTCGGCCGCTTCAGCGGCCTCGGCGAACATCAGGGTGGAAGTCGGATCTGACAGCGACATGGCGGGCTCAGGCAGGATCGGAAGGAAGGGGGCGCGCGCCGGCCGGGCGCATCGGCGCGGTCGAGCCGCGCACCACCAGTTGTGGCACGAAGCCCTGGTTGTGCAGCGGTGCCGGCGCATCGTCGTAGGCGTCGCTGCGCAGCTGTGCGATCAGCAAGCGCGCGGCATGGCGGGCAATGTCCTCGGTGGCCTGCTTGGCGGTGGTCAGCGGCGGCCACGACTGGCGCGAGAACGGGCTGTCCTCGAAACCGGCAATGGACAGGTCGTAGGGCACGTTCATGCCGGCCGACTTGGCAGCGGCCAGCACGCCGGCAGCGATTTCGTCGTTGGAACCGAAGATGGCGGTGGGCGGCTCGCGCAGCGCCAGCAGGCGGCGCGCGCCGCGGAAACCATCGTCGAAGGTGTAGTCGCCCTGCACCACCAGATGCTTGTCCACGGTCATGCCGTAGTCCTTCAGCGCGGCTTCGTAACCGGCATAGCGTTCGCCCGAGGAGCGGTGCGAGATGCCGCCCCAGAGGAAGCCGATGCGCTGGTGACCCAGCTGGATCAGGTGCTCGGTGATCTCGTAGGCGGCCTCGCGGTCGTCGACGAACACGCAGGCGCCGTCGGCCGGGTCTTCGGTGGCGGCAATGATGCGCACCAGCTTGATGCCGCGCGCGGTCAGCGCCTGGATCAGGTCGCGGCGCTCGGACATCGGTGCGGTCAGCACCAACCCGGCCAGGCGCGAACGCTGCACCCAGTCGGCCAGCTCATCGGCCAGCAGCGGCGAGCTGGAATCGCAGGGATGGATCTGCAGGCCGAAACCGGTCTCGCGGCACGCGGCCAGCACGCCGTTCTGCACGCCGATGATGTGGTACGGGTTCGGGTTGTCGTAGACCAGCCCGATCACGAAGGTGGTGCCGCTGCGCAGGTTGCGCGCGGATGGATCGGGTTCGTAATCGAGTTCAGCGATGGCACGCAGCACCCGCGCACGGGTGGCCTGCATCACCGAAGGCTCGTTGTTGATCACCCGCGAGACCGTCTTCAGCGAGACCTTGGCCTTTTCCGCAACGTCCTTGATGGTCGCTCTGCGCATGGGTTTTCCCTGGGGTTGGCTGCCGTCCATCATCGCCGATCAGGCCTTGTCCTGCGGCAGGCCGGCGCGGTGGCCGACCACCGAGTAGAACAGGATGTACAGGTAGCACGGCACCATCAGCAACACGAACACCAGCTGGAAGTCGATGTGCTGCTTGAGCACGGCGAACAGCTGCGGAATGATCGCGCCACCGGCAATGCCCATCACCAGCAGGGCCGAGCCGGTCTCGGTAAAGCGGCCCAGGCCGCGGATCGCCAGGGGGAAGATCGCCGGCCACATCATGGCGTTGGCGAAGCCCAGCAGGGCCACGAAGGCCACCGATACATAGCCGTGGGTGGCCCAGGCGCCCAGGCAGAACACCACGCCCAGCACCGCCGAAATGGTCAGGTAGCGCGACTGCGACACGACCTTGGGGATCAGCAGCAGGCCGACCACGTAGCCCACCAGCATCGCGCCAAGGGTAAGCGAGGTGAACAACTTGGTCTGGTCCAGCGGCAGGTCGAAGCCATGCCCGTAAGTACCAATCGCATCACCGGCCATCACCTCCACGCCCACGTAGACGAACAGGCACAGCACGCCCAGCCACAGGTGCGGGAACTGGAAGATGCTGCGGCGTTCGGCGGCACCGGCCGCCACCGGCGTAGCGTTGGCTTCGGACGACTTGATTTCCGGCAGCGGCGAGAACAGCACGGCCACCGCCAGTACCACCAGCAGCGCAGCCATCGCCAGGTACGGGGTGTGGATCTTGGCGGCAAACTCGTTCAGCAGCGCGGCCTTTGTGACCGCATCTGCGGCCTGCACCTGTGCATCGAGGTCACCGATGCCGTGCAGCACCAGCGTGCCGATCAGCACCGGCGCCAGCATGCCGGCGATCTTGTTGCAGATACCCATCAGCGCGATGCGGCGTGCCGCCGTCTCGATCGGGCCAAGGATGGAGATGTAGGGGTTGATCGCGGTCTGCAGCAGGGCCAGGCCGCTGCCGATCACGAACAGGCCGCCAAGCGCGCCCGGGTACCAGCGCTGGGTGGCGAACTCACCGAACAACGCAGCACCACCGGCCATCACCAGCAGGCTCAGGCTGAGGCCCTTCTTCATGCCGGTGCGGCGCAGGATCCAGGACGCCGGCAGGGCCAGGAAGAAGTAGGACAGGTAGAACACCATCAGCACCAGGAAGGCGCCGACCTCGCTGAGTTCAAAGGCGAGCTTGACGAAGGTGATCAGCGGGCCGTTGAGCCAGGTGAAGAAGCCGATCAGGAAGAACAACACGCCAACGATGGCGATGGAGGTGGCCACGTTCGGGCGCGCGCTTGCAGCGGGGACGGCGGACATCAGGAGGGCTCCTGCGGCGACGGCCGCAGAACACGGCGTCGGAGAGTGGCTGGGAACAACGTTGTCACATTCTTTCGATGGACAGCCGCGGTTTGTCAACTTCCACGCGCAACCCTGTGAACCTCGTGCTGCACTGCGCAACCCGATCGCAACGCATCGTGCTGAATGCGCCTAAGGCCTTGACCCATGTGCGGCAACGGTTCCCACGTGAAACCCGCACTCACGCCATGTAAACGTTTACTGCATGTCGCATTCGTTGCGATGCAGCAACGAAAGTGTCACGAACTCGTTGACATCGTTGTCAGCGGGGTTACAGACTCCGCCCCAATCGCCGCCCCCGATCCCGGGGCCGGCCCCACCTGCAGCAGGAGCCCGCGTGACCGCCAGCCACCCCGCCCCGGCCCATGTCCTGTCCCGAGTCGCGCCGACGTTCCTGGCCGCCGACGTCGGTGGCACCCATGTGCGCGTGGCCCGGGTCCAGGCCAGCGGTGATGCCGCCCATCCGGTGCAGGTGCTGGAGTACCGCAAATACCGCAACGCCGACCATGCCGGCCTCAGCGCGATCCTGTCCGACTTCCTCGGCGAAGGCCCGCGGCCCACGCATTGCGTGGTCGCCAGTGCCGGCTACGCCCGCGAGGACGGCACGGTGATCACCGCCAACCTGCCGTGGCCGCTGTCGGCGCGCCAGGTGGAAGCCGACGTCGGCCTGCAGCGGGTCTACATCGTCAACGACTTCGAAGCCGTGGCCTACGCCGCCGCGCAGGTTGACGCCAGTGGCGTGCTGCACCTGTGCGGACCGGAAACCGCCGCCCGCGGCCCGACCCTGGTGGTCGGCCCCGGCACCGGCCTCGGCGCCGCGCTGTGGATCCCTACCGCGCACGGCCCGGTCGTGCTCCCGACCGAAGCCGGGCAACCGACCCTGGCCGCCAGCACCGAACTGGAAATGGCCATCGTCCGCCACATGCAGCGCGACCGCGCGCACGTGTCGATCGAACACGCGATCTCCGGCCCGGGCCTGATGAACCTGTACCGCGCGGTGTGCGTACTGCAGGGCCAGGCGCCGACCCTGGCCAGCCCCGACGCGGTCACCGCTGCGGCCATGGCCGACAGCGATGCACATGCGCGCCAGGCGCTGGATGTGTTCTGCGGCCTGCTCGGCAGCACCATCGGCGACATGGCGCTGTTCTACGGCGCCCATGGTGGCGTCTACCTGGCCGGCGGCATCCTGCCGCAGATCCGCGAATACCTGCACGCCAGCACCTTCGTCGAACGCTACCTGCAGAAGGGGCCGATGGGCGAAGCGCTGGCACGCATCCCGGTGAAGGTCGTCGAGCACGGCCAGCTGGGCGTGGTCGGCGCTGCCAGCTGGTACCTGCAGCAGCAGTCGGCCGCCTGACACCGCAACAGGCTTCAACGCAATCGCAGCACGCAGTACGTGGCACGCCAACGCACGGGACTTCGCCGCCGCCCCGCGCATGTCATCGCAACCGTAATCGAACACCGCCGCCGGCATCCAATCGAGTGATGAGGAGAGACATCATGAACACCCGCAAGACCCTGCTTTCGGCCGCCATCGTCAGCTGCATCGCCTTCAGTGCACATGCGCAGCAGGCCGCCCAGACCGCCACCGACCTGGATACCGTGCAGGTCACCGGCATCCGTGGGTCGATGGAAAAATCGCTGGACACCAAGCGCGAAGCCAATGCGCGCGTGGAAGTGGTCACCGCCGAAGACGTGGGCAAGCTGCCCGCGCACAACGTCGCCGACACCCTGCAGCGCCTGCCGGGCGTGAACATCAGCTCGTCCAGCGCCGACGAAGGCGGCTTCGACGAAGCCGACCGCGTCAGCCTGCGTGGTACCAGCCCGAGCCTGACCCAGACTCTGATCAACGGCCACACCGTCGGCACCGCCGACTGGTTCGTGCTCAGCCAGGGCAACAACGTCGGCCGCAGCGTGAGCTACTCGTTGCTGCCGTCGGAACTGGTGCGCTCGGTGGAAGTGAACAAGTCCTCGCAGGCCAAGCTGCAGGACGGCGGCACCACCGGTACCGTCAACATCCTCACCCGCAAGCCGCTGGAATTCTCCAAGCAGCTCACTGCGGAAGGCTCCGTCGGCATGGTGCGTTCGGACCAGGCCAAGTCCAACGACCCGCAGCTGTCGGCACTGTTCAACTACAAGAACGACGAAGGCAACTTCGGCGTGATGGTGCAGGCCTTCAGCCAGAAGCGCGAGCTGCGCCGCGAAGCGCAGGAAATCCCGGGCGGTTTCTTCCAGATCGATCCGAATGGCACCGTGGCCAAGTCCAACCCGGACCTGGCCGGCGTCTATGCCCCGGGCCTGCTCGGCTCGACCCTGTTCGAACAGACCCGCGAGCGCAAGGGCGGCCTGGTGTCGCTGCAGTTCAAGCCGATGGACAACCTGACCCTGGGCCTGGAAGGCTTCAGCTCGGAACTGAAGGCGAACAACTACAACCGCAACTTCATGCTGTGGGGTGGCCGCATCCTCAATGACCGCACCGTTGAAGATGCCAATGGCAACAAGATCCTGATTCCGGGCCAGGCCCCGAATCCGGGTTACGTCATCAAGGATGGCGTGCTGTCCAACGCCACCTTCGCCGGCCAGGCCGACCGCGACTACGCGGTGTACGACATGATCTACCGCGAGTCGAAGGCCAAGACCAACTACATCACCTTCGATGCCGACTGGCAGATCAGCGACAACCTGGGCATGAAATTCCAGGCTGGCAGCACCAAGGGCACCGGCGAAACGCCGCGCCAGTACATCGCCGAAGTCAACCTGGCCCGTGGTGGCGGCGCCACCTGGGCAACCCACGGCAACGGCTCGCCGATCGACTGGAACGTCGGGGGCAACATCGGCCCGAGCGGCGTGACCGACTTCGGCACCTGGGGCAACCAGCAGGTCACCGCGATCGACAAGGAAAAGTGGGCCACGCTCGATTTCAACCAGTACTTCGCCGACGCTGGCGTACTGAACTCGATTGATTTCGGCGCCCGCTTCGGCGACCACAAGCGCGAGGCCAAGTCGCCGGAAGGCGCAACCCCGGGCGCGATCTGGAATGCGCTGAAGAACGGCGCCACCGCCAACTTCCCCGGTGGCTTCGCCAACGGCATCGGTGGCAGCTTCCCGCGTGACCTGTGGTACTTCACCCCGGGCGCACTGAAGGAAGCAGTGACCAACAACTCCACCTGGCTGTCCGGCAATGACGGCCCGACCGGCCGCCACAACTACGGCGCCGAGTGGACGGTGTCCGAGAAGAACTTCGCTGCCTACGTACAGGGCAACTTCAGCGGCGACCGCTGGAGCGGCAACGTCGGCCTGCGCTACGTCAACATCAAGCAGGATATCGATACCTACGCCGCCGCCACCGGTTCGACCGTGCCGGACGTGAGCAGCCTGTTCGGCGCGTGGACCCGCGAAGCATTCGAGAACAAGCACAACCGTGTGCTGCCGAGCGCCAACTTCAAGTACGACCTGCGTGACGACCTGGTACTGCGCGTGGCCGCCTCGCAGACCCAGACCCTGCCGGACTTCTCGGCACTGGGTGCCTCGTCGTACGGTTCGGACCTGAACCGGACCGGCGGTGGCGGCAATCCGAAGTTGAAGCCGGTGGTGTCGACCAACTTCGACGCCAACCTGGAGTGGTACTTCATGCCGCGCGGCATGTTGTCGATCGGTGCCTACTCGATGCGCCTGAAGGACTACGTGGCCTTCAGCACCGAGAAGGAAATGCTGTTCAGCGAGCTGACCAACCGTCTCGAGGAGTACAACATCTCCCGCCCGCGCAATGCCGACGGCAAGGTGCGCGGTATCGAAGTGGCCTATGAGCAGCCGATCGGCGAGTACTTCGGTGTCAATGCCAACTACACCTACGCCGATGGCAGCACCGACCACACCTGGGCCGATGGCAGCGACAACCTGCTGGGTACTTCGAAGAACACCTACAACGTCGGTGCATACTTCGAGAACGATACCTTCGGTGCACGCGTCAGCTACACCCGCCGTTCGTCGTTCCTGATCGGCCTGTCCGGCGCCAACCCGTACTACCAAGATGACTTCGGCACCCTGTCGGCGTCGCTGAGCTACAAGGCCACCGACTGGCTGAGCATCAGCTTCGATGCGCTCAACCTCAACAACCCGACCTACAAGTACTACCAGACCGCGGCCATCCCGACCTCGTTCTACAGCAACGGTCGCCAGTACTACCTCAACTTCCGCTTCAAGTACTGATCCAGCGGCAGCAACATCGCCGAGTCGTGCACGCACGCCGGGCCTGGGTCATTCCGGGCCCGGCGTTTTTCATGTATAGCGTTCATCGCACCGTTCCAAGGAGTCGTACCGATGGTCAAGCCTTCCCGCGCCCGGATGCGCAGCGCAGTGCTGCTGGGCAGCCTGCTCGCCCTGTTGCCGGCACTGCCGGCACTTGCCGCCGACCCCACCCCCGCCACTGAAGCACCCGGCCCCCTGCTGCGCGCCGACAGCCTGATGCTGATTCCCGCCCCGGCCACCGTGCAGCGCGGCCAGGGCAGCGGCATCACCGTCCGCGCCGACACCGTGCTGCAGGCCGAAGGCGAAGCCGCGCAGCGCGTCGCCGCCCAGTTTGCCGACCTGCTGGCCCGCAGTGGTGGCCCGCGCCTGGTCCTGGCCAACGCTGCAGCCAAGACCGGCAGCATCCGCTTCCAGATCGTGCCCACCTTCCGCGACAGCGGCGAAAGCTACACGCTGGAAAGCACCGCGCAGGGCGTGCTGATCCAGGCCGGCAACGAAACCGGCCTGTTCTACGGCGCGACCACCCTCGCCCAGCTCGCCACCGGCGGCAGCAACGGGGTGCTGCCAGCGGTGCAGATCCAGGATGCGCCACGCTTCAGCTGGCGCGGTTTCATGCTCGACTCCGCACGGCATTTCCAGAGCCTGGACGAGATCAAGCGCGTGCTCGACGCAATGGCTGCGCACAAGCTCAACACCTTCCACTGGCACCTCACCGATGACCAGGGCTGGCGCATGGAGATCAAGCGCTACCCGAAGCTGACCGAAGTGGGCAGCTGCCGCCTGCCGGCCGGCGATGGCGGCATCGATCCGATCAGCGGCCAGGAGCATCCGTACTGCGGCTTCTACACGCAGGACCAGATCCGCGAAGTAATCGCCTATGCCACCAAGCTGCATATCCAGGTGATTCCGGAAATCGATGTGCCGGGGCACGCGACCGCAGCGATCGCCGCGTATCCGGAACTGGGTTCGATCAATACCCCGCTGAAGCCGATCAGCGAATGGGGCGTGTTCCCGAACCTGTTCAACGTGGAAGACAGCACCGTCACCTTCCTCGAGAACGTGCTGGAGGAAGTGATCGAACTGTTCCCGGCCAGGTACGTGCACGTGGGTGGCGACGAGGCGGTGAAGGACCAGTGGGAAGCCTCCAGGCAGGTGCAGCAGCGCATGCGTGCACTGGGCATCAAGGATGAGATGGCCATGCAGAGCCACATCATCAAGCGCCTGGAGACGTTCCTGGAGGAACACGACCGGCGCCTGATCGGCTGGGATGAGATCCTCGAAGGGGGTCTGCCGCCGCAGGCCACGGTGATGTCGTGGCAGGGCACCGAAGGTGGCCTCGCTGCGGCCAGTGCCGGGCATGACGTGATCATGTCGCCGGTCGGCTACCTGTACCTGGATTACCTGCAGACTGCCTCGCCGAACGAACCGCCGGGTCGCCCGACCCAGGTCAACCTCGGCAAGCTGTACAACTTCGAGCCGGTGCCGGCCGAACTGGCCGCAGACAAGCGCGGGCACATTCTCGGCCTGCAGGCCAACATGTTCACCGAGCACACGCGCAGCTATGCGCGCCTGCAGCACAACTTGTTCCCGCGCCTGGCCGCTGTGGCCGAGACCGGTTGGAGCACGCCGGAACATCGCGACTTCCGCGATTTCCTCGCACGCCTGCCGGCACAGCTGCAGCGCTACCGTGCCTGGGGCCTGGCCTATGCGCAGACCCCGTTCGAAGTAGGCGTGGACTATACCGATGATCGCGCGAAGAACACGGTGACCGTGTCGCTGGCCAATCCGCTGGGCTATGAGGTGCGCTACAGCACCGACGGACAGCGGGTGACCGCGCAGTCGCCGCTGTACCAGCAGCCGCTGACCGGAAAGCTGCCAACCACCGTGCAGGCCGCCGCGTTCTACCAGGGCCAGATGCTGGCGGCGAAACCGACCATCGCCGCCTTCACCGCACAGTCGCTGCTCAGCCGCCGTAGCGATGAGCTGCTCAGCTGCGTGGGCAAGAAGGGCCTGGTGCTGCGCCTGGAAGACGATGGCCCCCGCGAAGGCAACCGTGCGGTGTTCAACGTGGACATCTTCCAGCCGTGCTGGCGCTGGCCGCAGGCGCAGCTGGACGGTATCGGCAGCGTGGAAGTCCGTGCCGGCCGCATCCCATACTATTTCCAGCTGGCCCACGACGAACCCAAGCGCCGCTTCGAGAAGGCCAAGCGCGCGCACGGCGAGATGCAGGTGCGTCGCGGCGACTGCAGCGGCAAAGTGCTGGCTGAGGTACCGCTGCCGGCCAAGCCCGGTGCCGATGGCTTCGTGACCCTGCGTGCGGCACTGCCGAAGGGGACGCAGGGCAGCGGTGACCTGTGCATCAACTTCACCGGCGACACGCGCCCGGCGATGTGGGTGCTGGATGAGGTCACGCTGGGGAAGTAATGACAGGTCTGTCATGGTGGGTGCCGACCTTGGTCGGCACCCCGGGCAGCTCATCCACGCATGGCGTGGATCTACTGATTCCATCCACGCATGGCGTGGATCTACCGGTAGGTGCCAACCTTGGTTGGCACGCCTTTACCCGCGCCAGCGCAGCAGCAGGTCGCGCAGCGGGGTCAGTGCGGTGGCCATGCCGGCGAGCACACCGACCGTGTTGGCGATGGCATCCATCGGGTCGGCCATGCGGTTGCTGGTCAGCGCACCCTGGGCAAATTCGATGCCGATGCCCATCAACACCAGGCCCACGCCCACCCACAGCAGCGGGCGGCCCCGACGGAACAGCTGCACCGCGCTGCCGGCCAGGATGAAATAGGCGAGGAAGTGTTCGCCCTTGTCGCTGTTTTCCGGCAACGGAATCGGCGGTGGTGGGATCAGGCAGACCACGATCACCAGCAGTACTGCCACCGCCCACAGCGCGGCCCAGAGCCGGGGCCGCCGCAGCGGCTTGATCACCGGCAACGCATGGCTCACAGGCGCCAGCTCAGGTCACCCAGCTCGAAGGCCGGCTCGAAATCGACGCCACGCTGCAGGCCGATGGCCTGGAAGCGCTCGCCCATTTCCGTCGGCAGGGTCAGCTTCTTCACCTGGTCGCGCAGCTGGATGCGGCCGACCTCATCGGTGCGTTCCTCGGCCAGCAGCAGCACCTGGTCCAGGCCGTTGCCAAGCAGGAAACTGGCCTGGCTGCAGTAACCGGCCAGCTCGAAACCGCCGTGCATGCCGGCCTCGGCCATCGCGGTGAAATCCACCGACGCCGTGATGTCCTGCAGGCCCGGCCAGCGATGCACGTCGTTGTGCACGTGGTGGCGGTAGAACGCACGCACGGTGCCATCGTCGCGGTCGTGCTGGTAGAACTCGCCGCGGTTGTAACCGTAGTCGACGAACAGCATCGCGCCACGCTGCAGGCCACCGGCGACCGCCTGCAGCCAGTACGGCAGCTGCGGCAGCACTTCGGAGCGGTAGCCCTCGGCGAAGGGCTTTTCCAGGTAGCGCTCGATGTGGCGTACCGCGCCATTGAGCAGGATGTCGGCCGGCTGCGCGCCGCGGATGAAGTTGCCTTCGGCATCCAGCTCGACGGTTTCCTCGTAGACCTCGCCATCCCGGATCAGGAAGCGCGGCGTCGGCAATGCGTCGATCACCTCGTTGGCAAACACCACGCCCTCCCAGTCCTCCTCGAACGGCCGGTCGACCCAGTCCACGCGCGCCGCCAGCTCGGCCGGTAGGTTCTGCTGCAGGCGCTGCTGCTGGCGCTCGCGCAGGTCGGCGCTGGGTTCAAGGACCGCGTAGCGCGCCGGCAGTGCGTCCAGCTCGGCCAGGCGCATCAGCACCGCCTCGGCGAAGGCGCCGGTACCACCGCCGAGCTCCAGCATGCGCGCCTGCGTACCCAGCTGGGCGAACACCGGCGCCAGCGCATTGGCCACGCTGCCGGCAAACAGGCTGCCGAGCTCGGGCGCGGTGGTGAAGTCACCGCTGCCACCGAACTTGCTGGCGCCGGCGCTGTAATAGCCCCAGCCGGGGGTGTACAGGCACAGTTCCATGAAGCGCGAGAACGGCATCGCCCCGCCCTGCGCAAGGATTTCGGCGCGCAGGGCGGCGGCCAGCTGGTCGCTATGGGCCAGGGCATCGGCTTCGGGCAAGGGGAAGGTGGGCTGCATGGCGTCTTCGAATGCGGTGACAATGGTGCACAGGATAGCCGAGCCTTGGAGGACCCTCGATGAGCGACACCCACCCCGTGGTCCTGATCACCGGCAGCGCGCGCCGGATCGGTGCGGCCATCGCCCGCCAGTTCCACGCCTGTGGCTGGTCGGTGGTGCTGCATGCCAACACCTCCAGCGCGGAGCTGCAGCAGGCCGCGTTCGATTTCGACAACGTGCGCCCGGGCAGCGTGCTGGCCCTGCAGGCCGACCTGCGTGACGCCGACGCCCTGGCCGACCTGGTGGAACAGGCCGTCACCCACTTCGGGCGACTGGACGCGCTGGTCAACAACGCCTCCAACTTCTTCCCCACCCCGCTCGGCCAGGTCACCGCCGAGGCAATGGACGAGCTGTATGCGGTCAACGCGCGCGCGCCACTGCTGCTGTCACAGGCGGCGGCGCCCTACCTGCGCCGCCAGCAGGGCTGCATCGTCAACCTGACCGACCTGCACGGCACCGACCCGATGCGCGACCACATCGCCTACACCATGGCCAAGGCCGCGCTGGAGATGGCCACCCGCTCGCTGGCGCTGGAGCTGGCGCCGAAAGTGCGGGTCAATGCGGTAGCGCCGGGGGCGATCCTATGGCCGGAACAGGGCAAGGACGATTTCGCCCGCGAAGCGCTGCTGGCACGCACGCCGCTGGCACGGATCGGCACGGTCGAGGAGATCGCCGAGGCGGTCTACTGGCTGGTGGCCGAAGCCAGCTTCGTCACCGGCCACACCCTGCGCGTGGATGGTGGGCGAACGGTCAGTTGAGGTAGTCCCGGCCGCTGGCCGGCAACCTCCGTCATCCGAGGTCCACGACCTCGAACGCCTCGCCAAACTGTCTGTGCGCACGCCACAGCGTGGCCAGGTCCAACCCGCTGACCGGGTCGATGAAGCCCGGCGCGATGTCGGCCAGCGGCTTCAGCACGAAGGCATGCTTCAGCTCCGGGCGCGGAATGCGCAGGTGGCCGGGACCTTCCACCACCAGATCCCCGTAGAACACTACGTCGATGTCCAGGGTCCGATCGGAGAAGCGCGGCCCGCTGCGGTCGCGCCCGTGCGCGTCTTCCAGCGCATGCAGCCACTCGTCCAGTTCCTGCAGCGGCAGGTCGGTTTCGATCGCCACCGCATTGTTGAGGAAGGCCGGGCCATCGAAGCCGACCGCGGCGGTACGGTAGGCGGGCGACACCTGCAGCGCGCCGAAGCGCTCGCGCAGGGCCGCCACCGCGGCGTGGAGGTAGCGACGGGGCTGGACGTTGCTGCCCAGGCTCAGGAGCACGGTGGTCATGCGGTTCAGGTGACGGCACTTGGGGGGGCGTGGACATGCCGTCGTCACGGCGGCCTGCCTACAATCCGGGACGCACATGATAGGGCACCGACATGACCTATTGCGTTGGAATCGAGGTGGACGAGGGCCTGGTCTTCGCCGCCGACACCCGGACCAATGCCTCGCTGGACGATGTGCGCGTGCACCGCAAGCTGCACGTGTTCGAGTACCCCGGCCAGGCAGCCTACGTGCTGATGGCGGCTGGCAACCTGGCCACCACCCAGCTGCTGGTGTCGCGCCTGGGGCGCGATGCCGGCGAACGGCGCACGCCCAACCTGCGCGACATGGCCCATCTGTTCGAAGCCGCCGAGTACGTCGGCCAGCTGCTGGTGGACAGCCAGGTGCACAGCAGCCACAGCGAACACGGCCATGACGGGGTCAACACCCAGGCCACGCTGATCTTCGGCGGCCAGATCGCCGGCGAGCGTCCCGGGCTGTACATGATCTACCCGCTCGGCAACGCCATCGCTGCTTCGCCGGAAACGCCCTACCTGCAGATCGGTGAGTCCAAGTACGGCAAACCTATCCTCGACCGCATCCTCAGTCCGGCCACACACCTCGAGGATGCCGCGCGTACGGCGATCGTCTCGCTGGACTCCACCATACGTTCCAACCTGTCGGTGGGCCTGCCGATCGATCTGGCGCTGCTGCGCGACGGCGAGCTGCGCATCGGCCAGCAGCTGCGGCTGGGCGCGGATTCGGCGTTGTATGCCGATATTCACCAGAACTGGTCGCGGCGGCTGGAACAGGCGGTGGACGCGCTGCCGCGGTTCCCCTGGGAAACTCTGGACCGGTAGTG
>NZ_JAWIRR010000045.1:0-25846 GCF_036320065.1 Stenotrophomonas sp. SMYL8 | reverse complement strand
GGGGGTGCCAACGCTTGGGCACCGCCTTGAGCATACAGGCGCCGCCATCGCCCCACCGCGCCGGCATCGCCAATTTGAAAGTAGGTGGTGGCCTCCCGCCCGGACATGCCGTCCTGGCTCATTTTCTCCAGGACAGCCAGCTTGAACGGGAGGTCATAGGACCGGGCCTGGCGATGAAATCCCCGCCAACCATGCAGCCGATAGGTCGCCACCCAGCGCCTGACCGTGGAGAACTCCAGGCCGTGGCGACGGGCAATGGCTTTGACCGATGTGGAGGTCTTGCAGGCCTCTTTGGCGACCTGCAGTTTGAAACGCGCGTCGTATTTGTTCATGTATCCTCGGGGTTGGATCTGGTGTCCAACTCCCGGGGGGCACTTCACCATGGGGGCTCGATGGCGCCATCCATGGCGCCAACGGTCCTGCCAACCCACACCGCCCCGCCTCCGACAGTTCCCAGCTGCTGGTAGGTGTCGACCTTGGTCGACACGATGTCCACGCCATGCGCGAATGAATCCACATCGGAATCGAGTATTCGATATCTGATCGAAATGCAGCCGAGTGTGGGCTCGGCTCTACAAAGAGCGGCCGGCCAAGCGCTTTTGCCTTTGCTTCTGCTCTTCTTTTTTCTTTTCCGTGGCGGACGCACTCGGAAATTGTCAGAGGCCGGGCGGGATGGGTTCGCGGGGGTGTCCGCGGCATGGATGCCGCGGCCAAGCCCCCATGGACGGGTTGACGGCGTCCCCCGCGAATCCATCCCGCCCGGCCAAGCGCGGCTTTTGATGTTCACAGTCAACCAGCCGCCACGAGGGGCTGCGCCGTTCGCTGGAAACCCCTCAGTCGTCCGCGGAAACCGTCCGCCCCGACGCCCACGCACGCAGTGCTTCTACCTGCTCTGCCATCAGCACCGACAGCGGTCGGGTGGCGCGGATCTCGGTCATCAGCAGCTCGGTGTCCAGCGGCCGGCCCTCGGCATGCGCCGCATACAGGCCAGCCACGATCGCCTGCTCGATCTCGGCGCCGGAAAAACCATTGGCGGCCGCCGCCAGCGCGGGCAGTGCGAAGTCGTCGGCGTTGAGCTGGCGCCGGCCCAGGTGCAGCCGCAGCAGTTCCACGCGCACGTCGGGCGAGGGCAGATCGACGAAGAAGATCTCGTCGAAGCGGCCCTTGCGCAGCAGCTCGGCGGGCAGCTCGTGCACCTGGTTGGCGGTGGCGACGATGAACACCGGCGCTTTGCGTTCGGCCATCCAGGTCAGCAGGTAACCGAGCACGCGGCGTGACACGCCGCCGTCCTCGCCTCCGCTGGCCAGGCCCTTCTCGATCTCGTCCATCCACAGCACGCAGGGCGCGAGTTGTTCGGCCGAGGCCAGTGCCTGGCGCAGGTTGGCTTCGGTCTCGCCGTGGTACTTGTTGTACAGCGCGCCCACGTCCAGGCGCAGCAGGGGCACGCCGAAGCCGGCGGCGGTGGCCTTGGCCAGCATCGACTTGCCACAGCCCTGTACACCCAGCAGCAGCATGCCGCGCGGCGGGTCCAGCCCGGCCGGGGCGGAGCCGGCAATGAACGCCACCCGCCGCTGGTTGATCCAGCGCTTGAGCCGGTTGGCGCCGGCCACATCGCCGAAGCGCGCGCTGTCATGTTCGAAGAACAGGTGGCCGCTGCGGTTGAGCAGCTCGAACTTCAGCCGCGCCAGCTGTGGCAGGTCGTCGTCGCGCAGTGCGCCGTCGGCGTAGATCAGCTGGCGCGCGATGCGCCGGGCATCGACCAGGCTCAGGCCCTGCAGGTTCTTCAGGATTTTCTTCACCGCCTCGCTGTCGACTTCAACCCGGCGGCCGCCATGCTCGCGCGCATAGGCGTCGGCCTCCTCGCGCAGCATCTTCAGCAGGGCATTGGCATCGGGCAGGCGCGGGTTGAAGCGCACGGCCAGTGCTTCCAGCTCGGCCGGCAGTTCCACCTTGGCACCGATCAGCACCAGCACATGCGGCTCGCTGTGGCGGCGCTGGATCAGGTCGCGAAGGGCGCGCTGGTGGCTGGCATAGCCCAGGTAGGGATGGAAATCGAGCAGCAGGTAGACGCCGCGCTGGTCGGCCTGGCGGATCATCTGCAGGGCCGCGCTGGCATCGGGTGGCCCGACCGGCGGGTCCTCGCTGTCCAGGTCGATCCGGCGCAGGCCCTCGGTGATCGACCAGCGGTGCAGCGCCCGCCATACGTGCATCAGCGTCTGCCGGAACAGCTCGACGATGCGACCCTCGTCCTGGGTCTCGATGACGATCAGTGGGGTATTGGCGCGGATCAACGCGCTCAGATCCTGCAGTTCGCTCATGCCGGTTCGATCCTTCGGGGGCGCCACGATAGCAAAGGCGATGGCCGCTGGTTCAGCACGACGCTACCTCCCGTCACCATCACCGGTGTACGCTCGGGGCACGTACCCGGAAGCGAGGCTGGCATGAAGACGATCCTGGTGGCCGGTTCCAAGGGCGGGGTGGGCAAGACCACCGTCGCCACCCACCTGGCCGCGTACGCGGCATTGCAGGGCAAGGCCACGGTGATTGCCGATGCCGACCCGCAGGGTTCCAGCACCCGCTGGGCACAACGCCGTGCCGGGCTGGAAAGCGCGGTGCTCCCCATCGACGTGTATCGGAAGAAGCAGTGGGCGCAGAAGCTGCCCGACGGCACCGACACCGTCATCATCGATGCGCCGGCCGGTGCCCTGGCTGACGATATTCCTCATTTCCTCGACGCAGCCGACGCGGTGGTGGTACCGGTGCTGCCCTCGGCGCTGGACATCGAAGCGATCGTCGGCTTCCTCAACAGCCTGGCCCAGAACCCGCGCGTGCACAGCCGCAAGCTGCCGGTGGGGCTGGTGCTCAACCGTACCAAACCATGGACCCAGACCTCGCAGCAGGCGCTGCAGATGCTGGGTGAATGGCCGTACCCGGTGGTCGCGCAGCTGCGCGACAGCCAGAGCTATGTGGTCATGACCGGCCTGGGCCGCAGCCTGTTCGACTACCGCTCGGCCCAGGTGCGCGAGCACCAGGCCGACTGGGAGCCGCTGCTGTCCTGGCTGAAGTTTTGATGCCTGCGTCACTCTTTCTGCTGCATCCTCTTCTTCATGGAAACCCGCGATGCGTGAACTGATCCTGCTGCGCCATGCCCATGCCGAACCGGCTACCCCCGGCCAGGCCGACCTCGACCGGCCGTTGTCGCCGGTGGGGCTCGCCGAAGCCGAAGCCGCCGGCAAGTGGCTGAAGGAGAACAACCTGCTGCCGGACTGTGTGCTGTGCTCACCGGCGCGGCGCACCCGGGAGACCCTGGAAGCCGTGCTCGGCACCATCGGCTATGTCGAGAAGCGCCTGGAAGACCGCATCTACGAGGCTACCCCCGGCACCCTGGCGGCGCTGGTGGACGACCGCCGTGACCTCGACCGGGTGCTGATCGTCGGCCACAACCCCGGCCTGGAGCGCCTGGTGGCGTTGATGACGGAAGGCACCAGCAGCGACTATCGCGGCATGCCGCCGGCCGGCATTGCCGTGCTCGGCTTCCCGCGCGAGGCCTCGATCGAGCCGGGCGTGGCCAGCCTGAACGCGTTCTGGTGGCCGTGATCCAATGAGCCTGGCGCGGCGCAGCCGCTTTCTGCTGCCCGTGCTGCTGGCTTCCGGCGCGGCCTGGGCTGCCGCGCCACCGCCAACGCCCTTGCCGCCGGTGGTCGCTGAAGCGCACCGGGTCCTGCACCTGGATACCCAGCGCTCGCAGATCGGTTTCGAGGTGCGCACCCGCTTCGGGCAGCGCATCGAAGGCCTGTTCCCGCACTTCGAGGGTCGCATCGAGATCCTCTCCGACGGCCGCCACCAGGTGCACCTGAAGATGTTCACGCGCTCGGTCGAGATCCCCGGCAAGGCGCGCTACACCGGCTGGATGCGCGGCGAGGAGTTCTTCGACGCAGGCCGCCACCCGGTGGTCGAGTTCGACTCGCTGCCGTACTGGCCGGAGACCGTGGAAGACGGGGGCGACATCAACGGGCGGCTGACCCTGCGCGGGATCAGCCACCCCGAGACACTGAAGGTCGAGAAAGCGGATTGCGCCCGACCCGGCTATGATTGCGACGTCGTCAGCCGCGGTACCGTGCAGCGAGGCCGGTATGGAATGGACAGCTGGCAGCTTGCCTTGAGTGACCGAGTGACCTTCGTATTGCGAGCGCGCCTGAGCGAGGCGCCGAAACCGTGAACCTCCTGCTGCGTGTACTGGCGCTGGCAACCGTGTTGCTGGGCAGCGGTTGTGCATCGCTGTCCAATGCCGAGCGCGACCGCGCCGAATCGATCGCCGTGCAGGCGCGCTCGATCCAGGTCGACTGCCAGCGCGCCGACCGCTGCGCGCAGGATTCGCCGCTGCGGGCGCTGGCCGGCCGGGCGTTCACCGAATCCACCCCGGAGCAGCCGCGCCACTACGCCACCCTGCTGGACGAGGGCGAGGGCGCCCTGGTGGCGCGCCTGAACCTGCTGCGCAGTGCCACCCGCAGCATCGACCTGCAGACCTACATCTTCGACAAGGACGACAGCGCGCGGCTGGTTATCGACGAACTGCTGGCCGCGTCGCGGCGCGGGGTGAAGGTGCGCGTGCTGATCGACCAGCTCTCGGCGATCTCCGACCTGCAGATCCTTGGCGCATTGTCCGGCGCCCACCAGAACTTCCAGCTGCGGGTCTACAACCCGACCTTCGGCAAGGCCCGGCTGAACTACTTCGATTACGCCGGCAGCGTGCTGTGCTGCTTCCGTCGCTTCAACCAGCGCATGCACAACAAGCTGCTGGTGATCGACGATGCGATCGGCGTGGTCGGCGGCCGCAACTACCAGGACGACTATTACGACTGGGATCGCGAGTACAACTTCCGCGATCGCGACGTCATGATCGCCGGCCCGGAAGCGCGGGCGATGGCGGCCAACTTCGATGCGTTCTGGCGCGCCAAGCGCAGCGTGCCGGCCGAGCGCCTGAATGACGTGGGCCGCACCCTGCTGCGCGAAGGCGTGCCGGTGCTGCCGCCCGCCACGTTCCGCCGCCCGGAGCGGGTGCAGCGGGTCAGCGCTGAAGCCAATGACATGGAGTTCGTCACCCGTTCCTTCGTGGATACCGCGCTGCCGGTGGCCTCGGTGCGCTACGTCGCCGACCTGCCGCGCAAGCACCGCCGCGAGAAGGCCGATGCCCCGCTGGCCGGCCAGCACGTGACCGAGCCGCAGCTGGACGCACTCATTGCCGGTGCGCAGAAGGAAGTGATCCTGCAGACGCCGTACCTGGTGCTGTCCAAGCCGGCGCAGAAGCTGTTCCGCGAGCTGCGCAAGCGCCCGCAGCCGCCGCGCGTGGTGGTGTCCAGCAACAGCCTGGCGGCCACCGACAACCCGATCGTGTATGCGCTGTCGTACAAGTACAAGCGGCGCAACATGCGCGAACTGGGCTTCAACATCTTCGAATACAAGCCGTTCCCGCTGGATGCACCGGTCGACTACCGCAATCTGCTGCCCGACCCGATCGCCGCGCCCGGAGGCGACGACGACGGTGGGCGCAATCCGCTGATCGGCGGCAGCGCCGCTGGCAGCAATGCCGGTGGTGGCAGCGACGGGGATCTGGCCGCGCCCCGCAAGCAGGTGGCGGTGCATCATCCGCGTACCGGCAGTGCCTACCAGAACGCGCGCGAACGTCGCCGCGCCGCCGGCAGCGAGGTGGAAACGCGCCTGCTGCGCACCGAGACGCGTCCGTCGTTCCTGGGCAGCAAGGCGGTCAACAAGCCGTTGCCGGTCACCCGCAAGGGCGCCCGCATGGGCCTGCACGCCAAGTCGCTGGTGGTCGATCGCCGCATCGGCGTGGTCGGCACCCACAACTTCGATCCGCGCAGCGAGAACTACAACACCGAAGGCGCGGTGATCATCGACGATCCGGTGTTTGCCGAGCAGCTGGCCGAGAGCATCCTGCGCGATACCCATCCGCAGAACTCGTGGACAGTGGCGCCGCGGGCCAAGCCGCCAGTGCTGTCGGGCCTGAACTACAGCGTCGGAAAAGCCTCCGAAGCGCTGCCGATCCTCGACTTCTGGCCGTGGCGCTACGCCACCGACTACGAGTTCAAGCCCGGTCCGGACTGCCCGCAGCCGCTGCCACGGCAGGACCCGGCGTTCCACAACTGCTACGTCGCCGTCGGCGACTTCCCCGAAGTCAACGTCGGCCCGAAGTGGCTGCTGGTGCGCATGCTGACTGCATTCGGCGCCGGCCTCGTTCCCATCCTCTGAAGGTGCCCGCATGACCCAGGTATTCCGCGAAGCCGTTTCCATCGAGCAGCTCAACGCGCTCAGCCGCAACACGGCGATCGAATCCCTCGGCATCGTCTTCAGTGCTGCGGGCGAAGACTGGCTGCAGGCCACCATGCCGGTGGACGAGCGCACCCGGCAGCCGTACGGCATCCTGCACGGCGGTGCCTCGGTGGTGCTGGCCGAGACCCTGGGCAGCAGCGCCGGCAACCTGTGCGTGGATACCGGCAAGCAGATCTGCGTGGGCCTGGAAATCAACGCCAACCACGTGCGCGCCGTGCGCTCGGGCACGGTCACCGGCACCGCCCGCGCGCTGCACGTGGGCCGCAGCACCCAGCTGTGGGAGATCCGCATCGAAGACGAGCAGGGCCGGCTGGTGTGCATCTCTCGGCTGACCCTGGCGGTGGTGGCCGCCGGCCACGGTTGAGCCCCCGGCGGGCGTGTTGACGGCGGCAGAACCCAGCGTTCCCTGCCGATTGCCCCGGTCAATGGCGGTTATGGCCTAAATCGGCTGGCAGCTGCTGCGGCGCTCCGGTATCGTGCGCGGATGACTTCCCCCACTCCGGCCCCCCGTGGCGGCGTGGCGCGTGTGTGCCGTTACCTGTACCGCGTACCGCTGCTGTTGGTCCACATCATCGTGTTCCTGCCGCTGATCCTGATCGGCATGCTCCCGCCGTGGGGCGAGCTGCGCGTGGGCGAGGATACCTTCGGGGCGAAGGTGGTGAACTGGTGGCAGGGCGGCCTGATGTGGATCTTCGGCTTCCGCCTGTCACGGGTGGGCCAGCCCTTGCCCGGTGCCGTGCTGTTCGTCGCCAACCACGTCAGCTGGGTCGACATCTCCATCCTGCACAGCCAGCGCATGATGGGCTTCGTCGCCAAGCGCGAAATCGCCAGCTGGCCGCTGGTCGGTTGGCTCGCCGCGCGCGGGCAGACCATCTTCCACCAGCGCGGCAATACCGAATCGCTCGGTGGCGTGATGCAGGTGATGGCCGATCGCCTGCGTGCCGGCAAGGCAGTAGGCGTGTTCCCGGAAGGGCGCACCCGCGGTGGCCATGAAGTGGGGCCGTTCCATGCCCGCATCTTCCAGGCCGCGGTCGAAACCGGTGTTCCGGTGCAGCCTGTGGCGCTGGTCTATGGGTTCAAGGGTGACGCACAGACCATCGTGGCATTCGGCCCGGGCGAGAGTTTCGCCGCCAATTTCCTGCGCCTGCTGGGTGAGCCGGCGCGGCATACCGAAGTGCATTTCCTGGAGCCGATCGGTACCCAGGACCTGGAAGGCCGTCGACGCATCGCGGAAACCTCGCGCGCGCGCATCGTGGCGGCCATGAGCACCGGCTGAGGGCACGGTGGCCCTGGTCCCGCCACCCGTCCTGGACGCCGGTACACCGACGTTGCATGCGACTGACTACCAGCCGCCGCGCTGGCTGCGCAATCCGCACCTGCAGTCGATGCTCAGCTCCAGCCGCATGCGCCTGCAGCGCGGCCTGCTGCTGCTGGCCGCCACCGGTGCGGTCAGCGAAGAGCTGATCCTCGACGGCGGTGATGGCGTGCGCCTGCAGGGCTGGCACAGCCATGTCGAAGGCCGCGAACCGAAGGGCATGGCCCTGCTGCTGCATGGCTGGGAGGGCAGTGCCGAATCCAGTTACATGCGCATGGCTGCCGCGCGCATGATCGAACAGGGTTTCGATGTGGTGCGGCTGAACTTCCGCGACCATGGCAACACCCACCATCTGAACCCCGGCATCTTCCACTCCAACCTGATCGATGAAGTGGTGCATGCCGCGGGCGATATCGCCCAGCGCTGGCCGCAGCTGCCGCTGGTGGCCGCCGGTTATTCGCTGGGTGGCAACTTCGTGCTGCGCCTGGCCCTGCGCGCGCCGGCGGCCGGCGTGCCGCTGCTGCGCGTCGCCTCGGTGTGCCCGGTGCTGGACCCGGCGCTGACGATGGAGAGCATCGAGAACGGCCCGGCGATGTACGACTGGTACTTCCGCCGCAAGTGGGCCGGCTCGCTGCGCCGCAAGCGCGATCTGTTCCCCGAGCTGAGCGACTGCGACGACCGCGTGCTGAAGCTGGACATCCGCGCGCTGACCGCCTGGCTGGTCGAGCGCCACACCAGCTTCGGTTCGCTGCAGGCCTATTTCGACGGCTACTCGATCGCCGGCGACCGCCTGTCGTCCCTGCAGGTACCGGCCGACATCCTGATGGCGCAGGATGACCCGGTGATTCCGTACGCGACCTTCAGCAACTGGCAGCTGCCGGGCCAGGCGCGCCTGGAAACCGCCTGCTGGGGCGGCCACTGCGGGTTCATCGAAAACTGGCGCGGCGACGGCTTCTCCGAGCGCTGGGTGGCGCAGCGCCTGCAGCGGGTGCTGGCGGGCTGAACCGGCACCGGTGCGTGGACCGCTACAATGCGGGTTTGCACTTGAACCGGACCGCCATGCAAGACCAGATCATCCAAGCGTTGCGCCAGAACCAGGCCGACCAGGCCGTGCAGCTGGCCCAGGCGTGGACCCGTGATGAACCCGGCCAAGCCGAAGCCCACCGCTGGCTGGCGCTTGCGCTGCAGCAGCAGGGCAAGGCCGAGGATGCGATGGAGGCGCTGCAGCAGGCGTTGCAGCTGGCCCCCGATGATGCCCAGCTGCACCTGCAGCACGCTGGCCTGCTGCTCGCCCTGCGCCAGTACCAGGGCGCTGACGAAGCGCTGGCACGTACCACCGGGCTTGACCCGAATTCCTTCGCCGCCTATCTGATGCAGGCGCACCTGGCGATCGGCCGCAACGACTTCGATGAAGCCCAGCGCCTGTCCACGCTGGCCTCGCGCGTAGAGCCGGACCACCCGGAACTGCTGACCATCGACGGCATGATCGCGCTGCGCCGCGACGACCCTGATCGTGCTCTGACGCTGCTGTCGGCGGCCAACCAGGCGCAGCCCAACGACACCCGCGTGCTGTACGCACTGGGCTTCGCCTACCTGGGCAAGGACATGCTTGCCTTCGCCGAGCAGGCGTTCCGCCGCGTGCTGGAACTGAACCCGGCCATCAGCTCGCTGCATGGCCTGGTAGTGCAGCTGGCGCTGCGCCAGGGCAACCTGGAGGCGGCTGCCGAAGCGATGCAGATCGCGCTTCAGCAGGAAGGCATGGATACGCCGTCGATGCGTCGCCTGGCCGGTGAACTGTCGCTGCGCGGCGGCCAGCCGCTGCAGGCGCTGGACCATCTGCTGCCGTTGCTGGAATCGATCCCCGACGACCGCCAGGTGCTGCAGCTGCTGCTGATGTCCTGGCAGCGCCTGGGCCGCGAAGACGAGGCCCGCGCGCGCCTGGACGCTGCCCTGGAACAGCATCCGCAGCTGCACGACCTGTGGCTGGCACGCCTGGCCGTGGAAGAAGTCGGCAGCCCGACCGCCGCGGCGACCGTGGAGCGCTGGATGGACGCGATGCCGGGTCATCTGCCGGCACTGGAAGCACGCCTGCGCCTGCATGACATGGTGGGCGAACACGAACAGGCCGAAGCCATCGCCGAACGTATCGTCAGCCTCGAACCGGGCCGCGTCAGTGGCGAAACACGCCTGGTCGAAGGCCTGCTGCAGCGTGATCCGGTCGCCGCGATCGCGCGCGTGCAGGCGCTGATCGACAGGGCGCCGGACGGCCATCGCGCCGACCTCCGTACCTGGCTGGGTGAAATCCAGGACCGCGCTGGCCAGCCGGAACAGGCGCTGCAGACGTGGATGGCGCTGCAGGCCGACCAGGCACCGCAGCGCCTGCCGCTTCCACCGCAGGCCAAGGCGCCGCCGAGCTGGCCGGAGAAGGGCGAGATCGACAGTGATGCCAGCTCCGCGCCGATCTTCCTGTGGGGTGCGCCGGGTTCGGGTGTGGAGCGGGTTGCGACCGGCCTGGCGGCCGCCAGCCCGGTGCTGCGCAGCGACCGCTACACCAGCAATCCGCCGGATGATGCATTCCAGAACTACCACACGCTGCAGGACCTCGCCTCCGGCGTGCTGACCCCGGAGCGGCTGGTGCAGCGCTGGCGCGAGCAGCTGCCGGCGCGTGGCCTGCAGGGCGATGCCGTCATCGACTGGCTGCTGTGGTGGGACAACGCCCTGCTGTGGGCGCTGCGCCCGCAGCTGCCGCAGGGACGACTGCTGCTCGTGCTGCGTGACCCGCGCGACATGCTGCTGGACTGGGTGGCCTACGGCGCTGCCGCTCCGCTGGCGATGACCTCGCTGGCTGAAGCCAGCGAATGGCTGGCGCGCGGGCTGGCGCAGGTTGCCACCCTGCATGAGGAAGAACTGTATCCGCACGTGCTGCTGCGCATCGACCAGATCGGCAATGATCCGCACGCGATGGCCGAGCTGCTGGGACGCCTGTTCGAGCGGCAGATGCCGCCGGCCGCACAGCTGGGCGCACCGCGCTTCCCGCCGGGCCACTGGCGCAACTACCGCGACGTGATGAGCGCCGCTTTTGCCAAGCTCACCCCGATTGCGGTGCGCCTGGGTTACCCGGAAGAGTAAGGAGAAGCCGATGCAACTGAGCAGCCACAGCCTGACCAACGGCGCGCCGATCGACCGCGCGTTCGCCGCCGGCGATGCCACCGGTTTCGCGCCGGACCGCAATCCGCACCTGGCCTGGAACGGCGCACCGGAAGGCACGCGTTCGTTCCTGCTGGTGTGCGTGGACCCGGATGTGCCGACCGTTGCGGAAACGGTCGGCCGCAGCGACATGACCGTGCCGCGCGACCAGCCGCGCTGCGACTTCGTGCACTGGGTGATGGCCGATATTCCGGCCTCGGTGCAGGAGATCGCCGCCGGCAGCTGCAGCGATGGCTTCGTGGTGAAGGGCAAGACCGCACCGGCTGGCCCGGCGGGCAGCCGCCAGGGCCTGAACGACTTCACCGGCTGGTTTGCGGGCAACCCGGACATGGCCGGCGATTACCTGGGCTATGACGGCCCGTATCCGCCGTTCAACGACGAACGCGTGCACCGCTATTTCTTCCGCGTGTTCGCGCTGGATGTGGCCTCGCTGGAGCTTCCGGCGCGCTTCACCGCCGCCGACGCATATCGCGCCATGCACGGCCACGTGCTGGCCGAAGCCGCACTGCATGGCACCTACACGTTGAACCCGGCACTGGGCTGAGCGGCACGATGGGTAGAGCCGGCCGCTGGCCGGCTTTGCTTCTGTAGTGTCGAGCCATGCTCGACTCACCGTAGAAGCAGTCGAGCATGGCTCGACTCTACACAACGAAGAAGGGCGACCTCGCGGCCGCCCTTCTGTCGTCTTACTTCTTCTCGATGGCCGACTCGACCACCATGTCCAGCACGTACGCCTGCGATGGCGCATCGGCCGGCGGGTTCTTCACTTCGTAGCGCTTCACGCGCACCACGTTGCGCACGCCGTCCTCGTGGGTGTAACCCTCGATGTTGCCGTAGAAGTTCTCGAACTTGCCCGGCTCACCCTGCTTCAGGCCCTTGTCGTCGAACTTCACTTCACGCACCTGCAGGCACTGGTAGTCCGGGATCAGCGGGTGCGAGCACTTCTCGGTCTTGGCGGCCACTTCCAGGAACACGGTTTCGCCGGCGCCACCGTAGCGGGTTTCAGCGGTCGGTTCCGGGTTGAACACCAGCACGTCGCCCTTGGCGGTGGTCAGGGTCAGCTTGCCATCGGCATCCTGCTCGGCCTTCAGCTCGCCCTGCAGGCGGCTCGACACGGCCTCGTCCAGCGCCATCAGCGCCTTGTCGGTGCAGGCCATCATGGTCGAGGCCATCGCACTGACCGTCAGCTTGCCGTCGGCCAGGGTGTAGCCGCCACCCATGTGGTTGCAGGCGTTGCTGACCGACAGGCGGCCATCAGCGAAGTCCAGGGTGACCGGCTTGTCTTCGCGGGCGAACAGCGCGTCGATGCGCTTGCCGTCGGCGGCGGTGGCCTGCTGCAGCAGCCAGTGCTGGCTCTGCAGGCGCTGCGCGTCCAGGTGCGCCAGCGTCTGCTGGTCTGCTGCCTTGGCCGCGGCCGGGGCCACGTCGTCGCCGCCGGTGCCGGCCGGGGCCGGGGTCTGGCTGCAGGCGGCCAGTAGGGCCAGCGGGAGGAGCAGGGTGAGCTTGCGGTTCATGGTGATTCTCCTTGGGGAACCGTGGGGGAAACGGGGTGGGGCCGGCAACGGGGTTACCGTGCCCCGGCGCTGTTCAGCTGCCGGAGGGCAACCACAGCAGCAGCGCGGCGCCCAGCGCGATTCGGTAAAGCGCGAATGCGGTGAACCTGTGCGATTTGATGTAGCCCATCAGCCACTTCACTACGACGAAGCCGGTGACGGCCGCGGCAAGGAAGGCCACGCCCACCTCGGTCCAGTTCTCGCTGCCCAGCTGTCCGGCCTTGGCCATTTCCAGGAAGGTGTAGGCGCTGGCGGCGAACATGGTGGGAATGCCGACCAGGAACACGAACTCGGCAGCCGCCGCGCGGCGGCTCAGGCCCAGCAGCATGGCCAGGAAGATCGCCGAGGCCGAACGCGAGGTGCCGGGGAACACGCCGGCCACCACCTGTGCCAGGCCGACGCCGATCGCCACGGTCCAGGTCACCTGGTCGCGGTCGGGCAGGCGCGCGGTGTAGGCCTCCACCAGCAGCATCCAGATGCCACCGATGATCAGTGCCCAGGCCACCGGGCTGACCGTCTCGGGCAGCGACCAGCCGGCTTTGCGCACCACCAGGCCGACCACGGCGGTGACCAGGAAGGCCGCGCCCAGCTTGAATACGTACTCGCGGTTCTCGCGCTGCCCGAAACCGGTGGCCAGCTGCAGCAGGCGCTGGCGGAACACCAGTACCACCGCCACGATCGCGCCGGCCTGGATGACGATGTTGAAGAAGTCCGAACGGGCACCCAGCCAGTGCTGGGCGATGAGCAGGTGGCCGGTGCTGGAGATCGGCAGGAACTCGGTCAAGCCTTCGAGGATGCCCAGCAACAGGGCGGAGAGCAGGTCGGACATGGACGGTGCGGGCACGCGCGGCAGGAAGGAAGAAGGTCGAGAGGATAGACGATCACTGCCGCACCAAACGGGTGCGTCCGCTGTCGACTGCACCCATTTGGTGCGCACGGTTCTGCACCGCTGCGGGGCGGCCTTTTTGAAATCAATGACTTGCAGCCTGCGAAAAGTTGGCACGGTCGTTGCTGTACCTCAGCAGGCATTCATCCCCATCCGAGGTCGTACCGATGTCCGTGGAAAACGTTGAGAAGCTGATCAAGGACAACCAGATCGAGTTCGTCGATCTGCGCTTTGTCGACATGCGTGGTGTCGAGCAGCACGTGACCTTCCCGGTCAGCATCGTCGAGCCGTCGCTGTTCGAAGAAGGCAAGATGTTCGATGGCAGCTCGATCGCCGGCTGGAAGGGAATCGCCGAATCGGACATGGTGCTGCTGCCGGATACCGCCAGCGCCTACGTCGATCCGTTCTACGCCGATCCGACCATCGTGATCAGCTGCGACATCCTCGATCCGGCCACCATGCAGCCGTATGGCCGTTGCCCGCGCGGCATCGCCAAGCGCGCCGAGGCCTACCTGAAGTCCTCCGGCATCGCCGAAACCGCGTTCTTCGGCCCGGAGCCGGAATTCTTCATCTTCGATTCGGTCCGCTTCGCCAATGAAATGGGCCACACCTTCTTCCAGGTCGACTCGGAAGAAGCGGCGTGGAACAGCGGCGCCAAGTACGACGGCGCCAACAGCGGCTACCGTCCGGGCGTGAAGGGCGGTTACTTCCCGGTGCCGCCGACCGACACCCTGCACGACCTGCGCGCCGAGATGTGCAAGACCCTGGAACAGGTCGGCATCGAAGTGGAAGTGCAGCACCACGAAGTGGCCACCGCCGGCCAGTGCGAGATCGGCACCAAGTTCAGCACCCTGGTGCAGAAGGCCGACGAACTGCTGCGCATGAAGTACGTGATCAAGAACGTCGCGCACCGCAACGGCAAGACCGTCACCTTCATGCCCAAGCCGATCGTCGGCGACAACGGCAGCGGCATGCACGTGCATCAGTCGCTGTCCAAGGGCGGCACCAACCTGTTCTCCGGTGACGGCTACGGTGGCCTGAGCCAGCTGGCGCTGTGGTACATCGGCGGCATCTTCAAGCATGCCAAGGCCATCAACGCCTTCGCCAACTCGGGCACCAACAGCTACAAGCGCCTGGTGCCGGGCTACGAAGCACCGGTGATGCTGGCCTACTCGGCCCGCAACCGTTCGGCTTCGTGCCGCATTCCGTGGGTGTCCAACCCGAAGGCACGCCGCATCGAAATGCGCTTCCCGGATCCGATCCAGTCCGGCTACCTCACCTTCACCGCGCTGATGATGGCCGGCCTGGACGGCATCAAGAACCAGATCGACCCGGGCGCACCGAGCGACAAGGACCTGTACGACCTGCCGCCGGAAGAAGAGAAGCTGATCCCGCAGGTCTGCTCCTCGCTGGACCAGGCGCTGGAAGCGCTGGACAAGGACCGCGAGTTCCTGAAGGCCGGCGGCGTGATGAGCGATGACTTCATCGACGGCTACATCGCGCTGAAGATGCAGGAAGTGACCAAGTTCCGCGCGGCCACCCACCCGCTGGAATACCAGCTGTACTACGCCAGCTGACCGGTGGCGATGGCGGTGGGCTTCCCCCTCCCACCCGCCGCCATCGCTTCCGTCTTCGCGGCTGGGGAGCCGCAGGGCGGGCCCCGGTCCGCCGTGGTAGAGCGGACCCCGACCCGCCGTGGTAGAGCGGGCCGCTGGCCCGCTGCAGTAGAGCGGACTGTTGGTCCGCTGAAACAGGGGCAAGAGAGACCGGATACGCGACCAGGGCCGCCCTCCCTCCCGCGTCGGTCGTGCAAGGAGAGAGGCACGGCCGTCCCGGCCCTGTACGTGTCCGGTGCAACAGCCACGGCCATCATCCTGATGGCCGCTGGTTGCCTGATGCCAACGCGCGCTGGCGCGCTGGCCCCATCCACCCTCGGGACATGCGCATGAAACTGATCTCCGCCATCATCCGGCCGTTCAAGCTCGACGAGGTCCGCGAGGCCCTCTCCGACGCAGGCGTGTCGGGCATTACCGTGACCGAAGTGAAAGGCTTCGGCCGCCAGAAGGGCCACACCGAGCTGTATCGCGGCGCCGAGTACGTCGTCGATTTCCTGCCTAAGATCAAGATCGAAACCGTAGTCACCGACGAGCGTGCCGATGCGGTGATCGAAGCGATCCAATCCTCGGCAGGCACCGGCAAGATCGGTGACGGCAAGATCTTCGTCACCGCCGTCGAACAGGTCATCCGCATCCGCACCGGCGAAATCGGTGCCGACGCGCTGTAACCCCCTTCCGGAGACTCCCCCATGAAGATGCGCCTTCTCACCGGGTGGCAAGCCCGGTTCCATATCGTGTGCCTGTTGATGCTGCTGAGTGCGCTGGCTGCGGGTGCCTGGCCGGGCAGTGCCCACGCTCAGGCCCAGATCTCGCCGCTGCCGAGCGAAAGCGTGGCGGTCGAACCGCTGCAGGATCCGGTCGCTGCGGCCGCCGCACCGGCCGCGGCTGAAGCCGCCGCGACCTACGACCATGGCGACGTGGCCTGGATGCTGACGTCCACCCTGCTGGTGCTGCTGATGGTGGTGCCGGGCCTGGCCTTGTTCTACGGCGGCTTGGTGCGTTCGAAGAACGTGCTGTCGGTGCTCAGCCAGATCCTGGTGGTGTTCTCGCTGGTGCTGCTGCTGTGGGTGGCGTATGGCTACAGCGCGGTGTTCAGCGCCGGCAATCCGTTCTTCGGCTCGTTCACCGAATTCGCCTTCCTCAAGGGCTTCACTCCGGAGTCGGTCGGCAACACCCCGATCAAGGGCCTGCCGGACTACCTGTTCGTCGCCTTCCAGTCGACGTTTGCTGGCATCACCACCGCGCTGATCGTCGGCGCGTTCGCCGAGCGCATCAAGTTCCGTGCGGTGCTGCTGTTCTCGGCGCTGTGGTTCACCCTCAGCTACATCCCGATGGCGCACATCGTCTGGGGTGGCGGCTACCTGGGTGAGATGGGCGCGATCGATTTCGCCGGTGGCACCGTGGTCCACATCAACGCCGGTGTGGCCGGTCTGGTCGCCGCGTGGTTCGTCGGCAAGCGCCTGGGCTATGGCCAGACTGCGCTGAAGCCGCACAACGTGCCGTTTACCTATATCGGCGCGATGCTGCTGTGGGTCGGCTGGTTCGGCTTCAACGCGGGTTCCGCCGCTGCCGCCGATACCGTCGCCTCGCTGGCCTTCCTCAATACCGTGCTGGCCACGGCCGCTGCCGTACTCGGTTGGACGCTGGTGGAAGCGATCAGCAAGGGCAAGCCGTCGGCACTGGGCGCGGCCTCGGGCGCAGTGGCCGGCCTGGTCGGCATCACCCCGGCCTGCGGCACCGTCGGCCCGCTCGGCGCGATCATCATCGGCTTCGTCGCCGGCGTGGTCTGCGTGTGGGGTGTGACCGGTTTGAAGCGCCTGCTGAAGGTGGACGACACCGCCGACGTGTTCGGTGTGCATGGTGTCGGCGGCATCGTCGGCGCGATCCTTACCGGTGTGTTCAGTGCACAGTCGCTGGGTGGTACCAAGGCGGATCTGGATATCGCGCACCAGGTCTGGGTGCAGGTGGTCAGCGTCGGCCTCACCGTGGTGTGGTCGGCGGTGGTGACCACGCTGATCCTGCTGGTGGTGCGCAGCGTGGTTGGCCTGCGCGTGACCGAGGAAGCAGAGCGCACCGGCCTGGATGTGACTTCGCACGGCGAATCCGCCTACGACGCCTGAAGTAGCGGCAGAGCTATTGCATTGATGTTGTGGGTGCCGACCATTGGTCGGCACTTCCACTGTCCTCGTTCTGGTAGGTGCCAAGCTTGCTTGGCACGGGGTCTGGGTCTGCTCTGGTGGGTGCCGACCGTTGGTCGGCACAGCCGGAGTGGCGCATCCACGCCTGGCGTGGACCTACAGAATCTCCTTGTGACATGCATCATCGCGCCTGATCGCGCACAATCAGGCCATGCACCCGATCCGCACTGCCCTGATGCTCTCGGCCTGCCTGCTGCTGGCCGCCTGTGCCTCCGCGCCGCAGGAAACCCGCAACCCGCTCGCCACCTGGGTGCCGTCGCCGAACCAGAACGCGCGCACGCCCGTCATCATCGTCATCCATCACACCGAGCAGAAGTCAGTGCAGCAGAGCCTGCGTACGTTGCGCACGGCCAACAGCGGTGGACCGGTCAGCGCGCACTACCTGATCGGTGCCGATGGCCATCGCTATCAGTTGGTTGCCGATGAGCGCCGCGCCTGGCACGCCGGCGCCGGGCGTTGGGGCACCATCACCGACCTCAACTCGGCATCGATCGGCATCGAGCTCGACAACGACGGCCGCAGCCCGTTCAGTGCGGCGCAGATCGAATCGCTGATCGTGCTGCTGCGCGATCTCACCACCCGCCTGAACATTCCGCCGCGGCAGGTGATCGGCCATGCCGACCTGGCGCCGACACGCAAGCAGGACCCGAGCCGCTTTTTCCCGTGGCAGCAGCTGGCCGAGGCTGGATTCGGCGTCTGGCCGCGCGCTGCCGACGGTGCGGCGCCGGAAGGCTTTGACGCGTGGAGTGCGCTGGCCCGCTTCGGCTATCCGCTCGACAACCGGGACGCCGCCGTCGCTGCCTTCCACCGCCGTTTCCGTGGCCGCGACGACCTGCCGAAGACACTGGATGCCGAAGACGCCCGCATCCTGCATTCCCTGCTGCTGCAGACGCCGTGAGCCGGCGCATGAACGCTTGGCCCCGCGCTGGGTTGCCGCCCAGCGGCCGGCACTCCACCATGGCGGCATGATCGATTCCGCCACCTTCTTCAAGCGCAAGCACTGCATCCTGCTGGCAGCGGCCGTGCTCGCCGGCTGCTCCACCAGCGCTCCCCGCACCGGAACCGCAGTGCCGACGCCGGTCACGCCGCCCGCGGCCACCTATGCCAAGGCCGCATGGAGTGCACTGCCGCCGGTCTCCGACAGCGACCTGCAGGCCGGTTTCGTCGCCTGGCGCAGCAGCTGCACCCGCCTGAAGAACGATGCGGTCTGGGCCAAACCCTGCGCCACCGCCGCGACGGTTTCGGACAAGGACCCGGCGGCGATCCGCCAGTTCCTGCAGCGCGATTTGGATGTCTATGCATTGCGTGCCGGCGGCCACCAGGCCGACGGGCTGATTACCGGCTACTACGAGCCGATCTACCCCGGTAGCCTCACCCGCACGGCTGCTGCCACTGTACCGGTGTACGGCACGCCCGATGATCTGGTGGTGGTGCAGCTGGACAGCGTCTACCCGGAATTGAAGGGCAAGCGCCTGCGCGGGCGCGTCGAGGGCAAGGTGCTCAAGCCCTATGACGACGCCGGCACCATCGCGGCCAAGGGCGCCAAGGCGCCGGTACTGGCCTGGCTGATCGACCCGATGGACCTGCAGCTGCTGCAGATCCAAGGGTCGGGCCGGGTGCGCCTGCCCGATGGCACGCAGGTGCGGCTGGCCTATGCGGAACAGAACGGCCACCCCTACCGCGCGATCGGTCGCTGGCTGGTCGACCAGGGCCAGCTGAAGAAAGAAGACGTCACCATGGACGCGATCCGCGCCTGGGCCCGGGCCCATCCTGCGCGCGTGCCGGAACTGCTGCGCAGCAACCCCAGCTACGTGTTCTTCGTGCGCAACCCGGACAGCCCGGAGGGTCCACGCGGTTCACTGAACGTGCCGCTCACCGCTGGTTACAGCGTGGCGGTGGATCGCACCGTGGTGCCGCTGGGCAGCCTGCTGTGGCTGTCCACCACGCGCCCGGACGGCACCCCGGTGGTGCGCCCGGTGGCCGCGCAGGACACCGGCGGCGCCATTGCCGGCGAAGTGCGCGCGGACCTGTACTGGGGCAGTGGCGATGCCGCAGGCAAGCTGGCCGGCGACATGAAGCAGAAGGGCAACATCTGGATGCTGTGGCCGAAGGGCGTGGCGCTGCCTGCGTCGGCCCGGTGAAGCACTCACCTGCGCGCTGCGAGGTCGGGCGATAATGGCGCCATTCCGAACTTTCCGGCCGCGCCTGCGGCCAGGACCTCTGCAATGACCTACGCAAAGCACAACGCAAAACCCGGCGCGAAATCCGCCGCAAAGAAGTACTACAAGCACTGGGCCGAATCGGGCCTGGGCAAGGGCAACGTGCTGATGGAAGCCCGTGGCGAGAAGATCGTGCGCCAGGTGGAGATCTACGGCACCAGGATGGTCTGGGCCGACGAGCATGCCCACAGCGATGACCGCTTCCTGCTGGCCGACCAGCCGGTGTCGTTCTTGGATTTCGACGAAGACGACGAAATCTCCGCGCGCGAATTCGAAAGTGCCTGGAAGAAGGCTCGGGAAGCTACCGGCTACCCGGTGTAAGCCACCGCTCCACCCCGTTTTTGTAGAGTCGAGCATGGCTCGACTCCACATGGCAGACGCATGTAATGTTATATAATTACATTTTATCTGCGCCCGTCCACCCCCATGAAAACCTCCACGCTGGTGGCCACCCTCGCGGCGGCTCCGTTCGCCCCTGAAGCACTCGCACAATCGGCCGACGCCGCACTCACCCTCGGCAGGGTGCAGGTACACCAGCACGGGGAGGGCCAGCTGAGCGCGCACCAGGTGCTGACCTCGGTGGACGTGCTGGGCGCGGACCAGATCGAAGACCGAAACGTCTCGCACAGCTGGGAACTGCTCGGGCAGATGCCCGGCATCCAGCTCACCGAAACCCGGCAGGGTGCCGAATCGGGCAAGGTCAGCTTCCGCGCCTTCAACGGTGAGGGCTACCTCAATGCCATCAAGACGCTGATCGATGGCATCCCCAGCAACGTCAACAGCGGCAACCAGCGCTTCATCGACATGCTGTTCCCGCTGGAAATCAGCTACATCGAAGTAGTGCGCGGTACCAACGATCCGCGCTATGGCTTGCACAACATCGGCGGCAACGTGAACTTCGGCACGCGCCAGGGCGGCAGCTATACCGATGCGCGGCTGGCCTACGGCAGCTACAACACCCGTGATGCGCAGCTGGCGGTAGGCCGTGAAGCCAATGGCGTCGCACAGAACTATTTCGTCGGCACCCAGGCCAGCGATGGCTACCGCGACCACGACACCTCGAAGAAATATTCGCTGGGCGGCAAGTGGTTCTACGGCTCGCTGGACGAGGGCCTGCGCGTGGGCCTGACCGCGCGTGCGTACCACCACGAAGCCGAAGAACCCGGCTTCATGACCGCCGACGAACTGCGCACGCATCGCCGCGGCAGCGACCTGCGCAACGGCAACGATGGCGATGACCGCGACATGCGCCAGATTGCCGCGCACCTGGATATGAAACTGTCCGAGAGGCTCACCTTCGGCACGCGGCTCTATTACAACCGCTACGAAGACGACCGCCGCGTGACCTTCAGCGACCTGCCCACCGGCAACCTGCCGCGCCAGCGCCGCGTGTGGGATGAGCGGCAGACCGGTCTGCTCAGCACGCTCACCTGGCAGGCCAGCCCCGCGCTTACCGTCGAGGGCGGCTTGAACTACGAGCAGCAGGACAACAGCTACCTCCGCGATCGCTACGCCTACGCCGAACCCACCGACTTCAGCCGTGCCCCGGCACGGGTGCAGAACAACGACCGCCACAGCTTCGACAATTGGGGCGCCTACGTGCAGGCCATCTACCAGCCCGTCGAGGCGTGGAAGATCGTGCCGGCCTACCGTGTGGACCGCTTCAGTGGCCGTACCCACCTGATGAACGGCCTCAGCGCTCGGCTGCAGGATTACGGCAGCATCGGCCAGCCCAAACTGAGCGTCATCCACAGCCTGGGCGAGAACACCCACGTCTACGCAAACTGGGGCCGCACCTTCCAGGTGCTCACTGGATCCACCGCGCCGACTTACCTCGCCCCGGGCCAGGCGCCGATGCATCCGTCCACCAACACCGGCATGGAGCTGGGCCTGAAGTTCCAGCCGTTCGCGGGCAGCCAGGCACGTCTGGCGGTATGGCAGCAGGATGCGGAAAACGAGGTGTCCAACATGCCGGCCACCGGTACCACGGTCACCTTGGGCAAGACCCGCCGACGCGGCGTGGATGCGCAGTTGAGCCTGCAGCTGGGCGACGACTGGACGGTATGGGCGTCGCACGCCTACCAGGAAGCGAAGATCACCCGCGACGACCGCGACGCCAGCATTTCCCTGCAGGGCCGCGAAGTGGCCGCCACCCCGCGATACATCAGCAACCTGGGGGCGGATTACCGCGCCAGCGACGCACTTCGCCTCGGCCTGCAGGCACGCGCGCAGGGCGACTACTACCTTGAGGAGCGCAATGTGGCCGGAAAGTTCGGTGGCTTTGCCGTGCTCGACCTCAGCGCGGCCTACCAGATCAACCCACGCTGGAGCGTGGACCTGCAGCTGAAGAACGTTACCGGACGCCAGTACGCCTACGCCTGGTACGACAGCTTCTTCTGGGACAGCGCTCGCCCGATGTTTTCGCCGGCCCCTGGCCGTAGCGTGTTCGTCGGCCTCAATATGAAACTGTGACCCGCTCACGTATCCGGTAGTGGGCGAGCTTGCTCGCCCTGCGGCAGTGGTCAGGGCCCTTTCCTGACGGAAAGGGATCCGACCCCGGACCCGCGTTTTGCACTACATTGGTGCAATGTCCGACCCCGCACCCCCGCCGTCCCTCGATGCCCTGGGCACGCCGTTGGCCTGGGCCGGGGCCGATGGCTGCATTGCCGGCTGCAACCCGGCCTTCGCCCGCTGGCTGGGCGTCAGCGTCCGGCGCCTGCTGGGGCGGCCGCTGGCCGCACTGGAAGTGCAGGGCGAGGCACTGGCCCATTTCCTGGCCCGCGATGAGCGCGACAGCCTGCGCCTGAACCGGTTGGCGCTGGCGGTGCCCGGCGAGGCGCCGCGCTTCGCCGAGGGCTGGATGAGCCGCCGCGACGATGGCGGCTGGCTGCTGGAGGCGCATCCGGTCGATGAATTCCCCGGGCTCGACCCGACCCAGGCCCTGCCCAGCGCGCTCAGTGCGGCGCTGAAGGGACTGGCCCACGAGCTGCGCAACCCACTGGCCGGGTTGAAGGGCGCGGCCCAGCTGCTGGCCCGCCGCGCGGCCCAACGCGATGCCAGCGAACGCGAGCTGATCGAGCTGATCGGCTCGGAGATCGAACGCCTCAACGGCCTGCTCGACCAGCTGCTGTCGCCGGCCCCGGCCGCACCGCATGCCGAACTGAACATCCATGCCGCGCTGGAGCGCGTGCTGCGCCTGGCCGAGAACGAGGCCGGCTGGGCGGTACGCCTGCAGCGCGACTACGACCCCAGCATTCCCGAATTCCACGGCGACGCCGACCGTCTCACCCAGGCGGTGTGGAACCTGGTGCGCAACGCGATCCAGGCCGGCGCCGGCAACATCACCCTGCGTACCCGCGTAGAACACGGTGCACGCATCGCCGAGCAGCTGCACACGCTGGCGCTGCGCCTGGAAATCGCCGACGACGGCCGTGGCGTGCCCGAGGAGCTGGCCGAGCATCTGTTCCTGCCGCTGGTCAGTGGTCGCGCCGAAGGCACTGGCCTGGGCCTGGCGCTGGCGCAGCAGGTCGCACGCGAACATCGCGGCACACTGACCTACCGCTCGCGCCCGGGCCATACCGTGTTCACCCTGCTGCTGCCGATCGGCAACGGCGCCGCCCCGGCCGAGGAGGCCCCACGCGATGTCTGAGTCCTCTTCGTCCCCGCAGCGCATCTGGGTGGTCGATGACGATCGGGCCGTGCGTTTCGTGCTGTGCACCGCGCTGCGCGAGGCGGGCTACCAGGTCGTCGATTTCGACAGCGCCGCCCCCGCCCTGCAGGCGTTGAGCGAAGGCCCGCCGCCGGCGCTGCTGTTCACCGATGTGCGCATGCCGGGTGACGATGGCCTGGTGCTGTTGGACAAGCTCAAGGCCGCGCTGCCGCAGCTGCCGGTGGTGGTGATGTCGGCCTACACCGACGTGGCCAGCACGGCCGGTGCGTTCCGCGGTGGCGCGCATGAATTCCTGTCCAAGCCGTTCGATCTGGACGACGCCGTGGCGCTGGCGCAGCGTGTGCTGCCGGCCGTTGCACCGGCACTGGCGGCGCCCACACCTGCGGCGGAAGCGCATGGCGACCAGCCGCCGCAACTGGTGGGCGATACCCCGCCGATGCGCGCGCTGTTCCGTGCCATCGGCCGCCTGGCGCAGGCACCGCTGGCGGTGCTGATCACCGGCGAAACCGGCACCGGCAAGGAGCTGGTGGCCAATGCGCTGCATCGCGAATCGCCGCGCGCGCAGGGGCCGTTCGTCGCGCTCAATACTGCTGCAATCCCGTCCGAGCTGCTGGAAAGCGAGTTGTTCGGCCACGAAGCCGGCGCCTTCACCGGTGCCCAGCGCCGCCATATCGGCCGCTTCGAGCAGGCCAACGGCGGCACGCTGTTCCTCGATGAAATAGGCGATATGCCGTTGCCGCTGCAGACCCGTCTGTTGCGCGTGCTGGCACAGGGCGAGTTCTTCCGCGTCGGCGGCCGCGAGTTGATCCGCGTCGACGTGCGGGTGATTGCCGCCACCCACCAGGATCTGGAAGGACTGGTCGCGCAGGGGAAGTTCCGTGCCGATCTGCTGCATCGCCTGGACGTGGTGCGCCTGCAGCTGCCACCGCTGCGCGAGCGTCGCGAGGACATCGCACAACTGGCAAGTACGTTCCTGGGCGCCGCCGCACGCAAGCTGGATACGCCGCCGAAGCGCCTGACCGCTGCCGCACTGCAGGCGCTGCGCGAACACGACTGGCCGGGCAACGTGCGCGAACTGGAAAACGTGTGCTGGCGGATGGCGGCGCTGGCCGCCGCTGACACCATTGGTGTGGCCGACGTCGATACCGCGCTCAACCGTACGCGCGGTCGTCGCAGCAGCACCACCAACGCCGATCCGGGGCAGTGGGAGGCGCTGCTGGCCGAATGGGCACGCCGTCAGCTGGCCGAAGGCGTGGAAGGGCTGCACGCGCAGGTGCGAGAGCGGGTCGACCATGCCCTGCTGGAGGCCGCGCTGCAGATCACCCACGGCCGCCGCGCCGAAGCCGCGGCCCGCCTGGGCCTTGGCCGCAATACCCTTACCCGCAAGCTGGGCGCCGGGCGCCGTCGCGGGGGCCATTGAACGGTCCCTGCACGCGATCCTCGCGCCCGCTTGCCGAACCTTTGATCGTTCATGGACGATGCCGTCCGTAGTGTCACCTGCAAGGAGTCTTCGATGCGTCTGTCCTTTGCCATCCTGCCGTTGTCCGCCGCCGCGCTGCTGTCTGCCTGTGGCAGTGCACCGAAGAAGGCCGAACCCACCCCGCCACCGCCGACCGTGGTCAGCGCCGCCAAGCAGGCCGAGGCCAATCTGTCGCCGGCCTCGGCCAGCATCGTCAGTGGCCGCATCGCGCTGATGGTGGAGCCCGGTGGCATCCACATCACCGGGCTGATCGGTGGCCTGCAGCCGATGCAGCAGGCCGGCTTCCACATCCACGAGCGCGGCGACTGCAGCGCGGTGGATGCCAGCAGTGCCGGCAATCACTTCAATCCCGGTGGCGCTGCGCATGGCCGCGCCGGCACCGGCAAGCACCACCTGGGCGACATGGACAATCTGCGTGCCGACGCCCAGGGCCGCGCCAACGTCGATATCCACCTCAAGGGCGTTACCCTTGGCGGAGGCGCCGCCACCGATATCGCCGGACGTGCACTGGTCGTGCATGCCAACGCCGACGACTATCGCAGCCAGCCCGCCGGCAATGCCGGCGTCCGCATCGCCTGTGGCGTGATCCGGGTTGTCCGCTGATCACTGCAGGCATCATCCAGGGAGAGATTCCATGCGTTTGATCCACACTTCGCTGTTCGCAGCCATTGCTGCACTGGGCCTGGCGGCCTGCAACCAGCAGCCGGCCGCGCCGCAGGCTGAAACCGCGCCGGCCGCGCCGGCTGAGGGCGCAACCACTGAACCGGCCGCAGCACCGGCACCCGCTGCCGCCCCGGCGGCCGACGCGTCGGCCACGGCCGAGCTGGCGCCGACCCAGGGCAACGAGACCAAGGGCAGCGTCACCTTCAAGGTGGTTGACGGCAAGGTCCACGTGACCGGCCAGATCAGCGGCCTGAAGCCGGGCAGCGAGCACGGCTTCCACATCCACGAGAAGGGCGACTGCAGCGCCCCGGACGGCATGAGCGCCGGTGGCCACTTCAACCCGGGCAAGCAGGATCACGGCAGCGTGTCCGCCGATCCGCACCACGGTGGCGACATGCCCAACATCAAGGCCGACGACAAGGGCGTGGCCACCATCGACGGTCCGGTGTCGAGCAACGTCAACATCGGCAAGGGCGATGACTTCGACATCATCGGCCGCGGCCTGATCGTCCATGCCGATGCGGATGACTACAAGACCCAGCCGACCGGCAACGCCGGTGCGCGCTTGGCCTGCGCAGTGATCCAGAAGGCGCAGTAAGCCATCAGAAAACGCCGGCGCAAGCCGGCGTTTTTCTTTATCGGTAGTGCCGGCCGCTGGCCGGCAATCGCAGATCCGGAGGTTGCCGGCCAG
>NZ_JAWIRR010000044.1:24891-29973 GCF_036320065.1 Stenotrophomonas sp. SMYL8 | reverse complement strand
TCGACGTTCGTGTGCGGGATGGGGATCGCTCGACTCGTCTGTCGGCTAGTATCCGCAGATGCATGCTTGACGGTCCCTCCACCCTGGCTCCTACATACCTCGTAGGAGCCGGGAGGAACATACAAGCTTGCTCGACTGGCTCTTCAACAGCAGTCGAGCAAGCTCGACTCTACAGATATGCGAAAACACGAAGGACCTCCGCCATGAAACGACTGATCCTGCTCACCGCCTGCACGCTGGCCCTGGCTGCCTGCAGCAACCCCGAGGAAGAGCGCAAGGCGCAGGAAGCCGCCGCGGCCGCCGTGCAGGCGCAGAAGGAAGCCAAGGCCGAAGACGTGGCCAAGCAGTACGACATGGCCGTGGCCGCACAGGACTGGGAGCGTGCGCGCCTGCATGGCGCCTCGCTGCTGGATCAGTACAAGGACACCGCCGCCGCCGAGCGCATCGCCGCCGGCTTCGACGAGGTCAAGGCCAAGGGCGATGCCGCGCGCGACCTGCGCCGCATGCAGGCGCTGTGGCAGTACAACCAGATCCCGGTGGGCAACAAGGGCAACCAGGTCTCGGCGCAGATCTACAGCAAGGAACGGGTGGACGTGGATGGCAGCGGTGCCAAGCCGGTGCAGCTGGTGTTCCGCGATCATCCGGAGTGGAAGCGGCATGCCTACCTGGTGCTGCAGGCTGGCGATTTCCGTTGCCCGCAGTGCACGGTGAAGGTGACCGTGGACGACGGCAAGCCGATTTCCATGGCGGCCTGGCGCCCGAAGACCGATGAAGCCATCGCGCTGTTCATCACCGACCAGAAGGCGCTATGGAAGCTGGCGCGCAAGGGCAAGTCGATCAGCATCGAGTTCCCGGTCAAGGCCGGCGGCACGCGTACCGCCGTGTTCGAAACCGGTGGTGTCGACGCCAGCCGCATGCCGCAGTGGTGGCAGTGATGGTTGCGGCGGGCAGCGCAGTGCACGCGTTGTCCGCGATCCGGCACTGGGTGTTCGACATGGACGGTACCCTGACCGTCGCCGTGCATGATTTCGCCGCGATCCGCCGCGCACTGCAGATCGCCGCGGAGGAAGACATCCTCGACCATATCGCGGCGCTGCCGGATGCACCGGCGCAGGCCAAGCGTGAGTGGCTGCTGGATCACGAACGTGCGCTGGCCGAGGAGGCACTGCCGGCGCCGGGTGCGGTGAAGCTGCTGCGCGCGCTGTCGGCGGCGGGCTGCCGGCTGGGCATCCTGACCCGCAACGATCATGCGCTGGCGAAGTTGACCCTGGATGCGATCGGGGTCGGGGAGCTGTTCGACGATGCCGACATCATAGGCCGCGATGAAGCGGTGCCCAAGCCGTCGCCGGATGGCCTGCAGCAGCATCTTCGACGCTGGGGAATCGGGGCTGCGGAGGCGGTGATGGTGGGAGACCACGCCTACGACCTGGAGTGCGGGCGCGCCGCGGGCACCCACACAGTGCTGGTCAACCTGCCGGAGAACCCGTGGCCGGGCAGTGCCGACTGGCATTTCGCCGATTGCCGCGACCTGTTGGCCGCCTGGCAGCGCAGGGGGTAGTGCCGGCCGCTGGCCGGCAGTGTCGACCAAGGTCGACACCTACCGGATCACCCGTGGCCGGGCAGTGCCGACTGGCATTTCGCCGATTGCCGTGCACTGTTGGCGGCCTGGCAGCAGAAGGGGTAGTGCCGGCCGCTGGCCGGCAGTGTCGACCAAGGTCGACACCTACCAAGGCACAGCGTGTCGACCAAGGTCGACACCCACCGAGCGGGTGCGCGGGCAGTTCGTTTACGCGCCCAGCGCGTAACCGAACTGCTGCTTGAACTGCTCGTTGAACTCGTCAAAGGTGAAGCGCTGGTTCTGGGTGCCCGGGTGCTCCACCTTCAGCGCGCCCATCAGGTTGCCCATGCGGCCGATGGTCAGCCAGTCGTAGCCCTTCTGGATGCCGTAGATCAGGCCGGCGCGGAAGGCGTCGCCACAGCCGGTGGGGTCGACCACGCGGCGCTCATGCGCCGGCGGGATGTCGTAGCTCTTTTCCGGGGTGTGGATGACCGCGCCCTTCGGGCCACGGGTGGTGATGTAGGCCTTGACCCGGCTGACGATCTCTTTCTCATCCCAGCCGGTGCGCTCCTGCAGCAGGTTCGACTCGTAGTCGTTGACTACCACGTAGTCGGCCTGCTCGATGAACGCGCGCAGCTCCGGGCCGTTGAACAGCGGCATGGCCTGGCCCGGGTCGAAGATGAACGGAATGCCGTCTTCGTGGAATTCCTGCGCGTTCTGGATCATGCCTTCGCGGCCGTCCGGGCCGACCAGGCCCAGGGTCACGCCCGGCACGCCACGCACGTGGTTTTCGTAGGAGCGCATCATCGCGCCCGGGTGGAAGGCGGTGATCTGGTTGTTGTCGTGGTCGGTGGTGATGAACGCCTGCGGGGTGAACAGCTCATCGATCACGCGCACGCGCGACAGGTCGATGCCCAGGCCGTCGAAGTATTCGCGGTACGGGCCGAAGTCCGAACCCACGGTCCCCATCGGGATCGGCTGGCCGCCCAGCAGGTGCAGGTTGTAGGCGATGTTGCCGGCGCAGCCGCCGAACTCGCGGCGCATGCGCGGCACCAGGAAGGACACGTTCAGGATGTGCACCTTGTCCGGCAGGATGTGATTCTTGAACTGGTCCGGGAACACCATGATGGTGTCGAAGGCAAGAGAACCACAGATCAGAGCGGACATCGATGTAAGCCTATGCGGTGAATTTTGGGGTGGGCCGGCCCGGTTCGGCGGGCAAGCAAACGGCGCCCTTGGGCGCCCGACGGCGCAAAGGTTACCCGCTGGTGCCGCTCAGGGCCAGAACCGGGTGAGACCCGATCAGGCCGAAAGCCTGTGAAGACGCGGGTTCAGCTAGTTTTTTCCTTGCTCGGCGGCAGGCGGGTTGCTAGGCTTGTCGGCCTCGATTTCTGCCCATTTTTTCGCCATCCCGCGGCGGGCACGACACCCCTCAGGACTCCTTCCTCAGATGTTCAAGAAACTCCGTGGCATGTTCTCCAACGACCTGTCCATCGACCTGGGCACGGCCAACACCCTCATCTACGTGCGCGGGCAGGGGATCGTGCTGAACGAGCCATCGGTCGTGGCCGTGCGTCAGGACCGTGCCATTGGTGGCACCCGCTCGGTGGCAGCCGTAGGCGCCGAAGCCAAGCAGATGCTTGGCCGTACCCCGGGCCACATCACCACCATCCGCCCGATGAAGGACGGCGTCATCGCCGATTTCACCTACACCGAGGCGATGCTCAAGCACTTCATCAAGAAGGTGCACAAGTCGCGCGTGCTGCGCCCGAGCCCGCGCGTGCTGGTCTGCGTGCCGGCCGGCTCGACCCAGGTCGAGCGCCGCGCGATCAAGGAATCGGCCGAGGAAGCCGGTGCCCGTGACGTGTTCCTGATCGAAGAGCCGATGGCCGCCGCGATCGGCGCCGGCATGCCGGTTACCGAAGCCCGTGGCTCGATGGTCATCGATATCGGCGGCGGCACCACCGAGGTTGCGGTGATCTCGCTCAACGGCATCGTCTATTCGGCCTCGGTCCGCATCGGCGGCGACCGCTTCGACGAGTCGATCACCAACTACGTGCGCCGCAACCACGGCATGCTGATCGGTGAAGCCACCGCCGAGCGCATCAAGGTCGAGCTGGGCTGCGCCTACCCGCAGGCGGAAGTGATCGAGATGGAAATCTCCGGCCGCAACCTCGCCGAGGGCGTGCCGAAGATGATCAAGATCAGCTCCAACGAAGTGCTCGAGGCCCTGCACGAACCGCTGTCGGGCATCGTCAGCGCGGTCAAGCTGGCGCTGGAGCAGACCCCGCCGGAACTGTGCGCCGACGTCGCCGAGCGCGGCATCGTGCTGACCGGTGGTGGCGCCCTGCTGCGTGACCTGGACCGCCTGATTTCCGAGGAAACCGGCCTGCACGTGCAGGTGGCGGACGATCCGCTGACCTGCGTGGCCCGCGGCGGTGGCCGTGCGCTGGAGCTGGTCGACATGCACGGCAACGAGTTCTTTGCGCCGGAATAAGCCGTCCCGGCTGCCTGCGCCCGCAGCGCCCCTCCGGGGTGCGGCCCACCATGAGGGTAGGCCGGCACCGGCGGGGCGTCCGCGTGTTTCCCTTCCGCCTTCTGCCAGTTGAATCGTTGCCGTGCCGCCCTACGCCGGACCTCCCGTTGCTTCCCGATCCGGTGATGCCGCCAGCCCGCTGCGTCTGCTGGCTTATCTCGCACTGGCCATCACCCTGATCGTGCTTGACGACCAGGCCGGCTGGCTTGCGCAGCTGCGCGGGCAGGCCAACAGCCTGGTGCAGCCGGTATGGGCACTGGCGGGACTGCCGGGCAAGCTCGGCAACCAGGTCAAGGACTCGGCGGCCAGCCACGGCCAGCTGGTCAACGAGAACCGTGAACTGCGCAACCAGCTGCTGCTGGCCAACGCCCGCCTGACCCGCCTGCAGACCGCCGCGTTGGACAACGCCCAGCTGCGTGAACTGCTGAACGTGGCCGAGCGCAGTGGCCTGGACGTGCAGCTGGCGCCGATCCTGGACATCGACCTGGATCCGGTGAAGCAGCGCCTGGTGCTCGACGCCGGCAGCCGCGAAGGCGTGCACGTCGGCCAGGCGGTGATCGATGCCGGCGGCCTGATGGGCCAGGTGATCAGCGTCACTGGCGGTACCTCCACCGTGCTGCTGCTGACCGACCCCGACCATGCCGTGCCGGTGACGGTGGCCCGCAACGGCGTTCGCCTGATCGTCTACGGCCGCGGCGACAAGCTGGAATTGCGCGACATCCCGCTCAGCGCCGGCGTGGAAGTGGGCGATGAGATCGTCACCTCCGGCCTCGGTGGCCGCTTCCCGGCCGGGTTCCCGGTCGGCACCATCACCGGCCTACGCCCGGACGACACGCACGCCTTCCTGGTCGGCGAACTGAAGCCGGCGGCGCAGCTGGACCGCGGCCGCGACGTGCTGCTGCTGCGCCCGGGCGCGGGGGGGGGGGGGGGGGCGGCCCCCCCCCCCCCCCCCCCCGGCCCCCCCGTGGCGCCGCCCCCCCCCCCCCCC
>NZ_JAWIRR010000044.1:0-24881 GCF_036320065.1 Stenotrophomonas sp. SMYL8 | reverse complement strand
AGCTGGACCGCGGCCGCGACGTGCTGCTGCTGCGCCCGGGCGCGGCAATTCGCTTGCCTGCGGCCAGCGAATTGCCGCCGACTGCACCTTCGGTGCAACCGGCCCGCGCATCCTCCCTTACCCCCGCGCCGTCGGCGCGTCCCCCTCAACAAGAGGGGGGCTCTCCCCCAGCGGGGTCCATGGTAGTGCCGGCCGCTGGCCGGCAACCGACCGCGCCGGAGGACCAGCGATGAGCCGCCTGCGCGACAACCCGTGGGTGTTGCCGGCCAGCCTGGTGGTGGCGCTGCTGCTGGGCCTGCTGCCGTTGCCGGCGCTGCTGCAGCCGCTGCGCCCGTATTGGCTGGCGCTGGTGCTGGCCTATTGGGTGATTGAAGCGCCTGAGCGTGTCGGCCTGGGCGTCGCTTTCGCCAGTGGCGTGATCGCCGATCTGCTGTACGGCGGTGTACTCGGCGAACAGTCGCTGCGGCTGGTGATGCTGGCCTTCATCCTGCAGCGCTTCCGCGCCCGCATCCGCTTCTTCCCGATGTCCCAGCAGATGCTGGCCATCGGCGGCCTGCTGTTCAACGACCGCATCGTCAGCGCGCTGGTCCACATCGTGGTGGATGAGCCGACCCTGCCGTGGTCGTACTGGTGGGCACCGCTGCTGGGCATGGGCCTGTGGCCGCTGGTATTCGTGCTGCTGGACGCGGTGCGTTTCGGCAAGCGCGGGCGCTGAGCCATGATCCCGCGCCGCCAGGTCAAGAATCCGCATGCCGAAGCCGAACAGTTCCGCCGCCGCGCGGCGCTGGGCTTCCTGGGTGTGCTGGTCTGCCTGCTGGGCCTGGGCGGCTGGTACTTCAAGCTGCAGGTGCTGGACCACGACGTCTACGCCACGCGCTCGGAAGCCAACCGCATCAAGCCGCGGCCGGTGGTGCCCGGGCGCGGCATGATCTACGACCGCAACGGCCGCCTGCTGGCCGAGAACGTGCCGGCGTTCCGCCTGGACGTGACCCCGGACAAGGTCAAGGACATGGAGGCCACCCTGGAAGGGCTGGCCAAGATCATCAACATCAGCCCGGAAGAGCTGGAAGCGTTCAACAAGTCGCGCAAGGCGCGCCGCAAGTTCCTGCCGGTCACGCTGAAGCTGCGCATGAGCGACGAGGAGATGGCGCGCTTTGCCGTCGACCGCTGGCGCTTCCCCGGCGTCGAGCTGGAACCCTACCTGACCCGTCGCTATCCCTATGGCGATCTGTTCGCGCACATCATCGGTTACGTCGGCCGCGTCGATGACAAGGACCTGGAAATCCTCGGCGAGGGCAATGCCGCGCTGACCCACATCGGCAAGTCCGGCCTGGAGCGTTATTACGAGCAGCAGCTGCGCGGCAAGGTCGGCTACGAGCAGGTCGAGACCAACGTGCAGGGGCGTGCGATCCGCACCATCGGCCGCGTCGCCGCGCAGTCCGGCGCCGACCTGCGGCTGTCGATCGACGCCGACCTGCAGCGCGCCATGGTGGCCGCCTTCGGCGACCAGGAAGGCTCGGCGGTGGCGATGGACCCGCGCACCGGCGAAGTGCTGGCGATGGTCAGCCTGCCGTCCTACGACCCCAACCTGTTCGTCAACGGTATTTCCCATGCCGACTTCAAGGCGCTGAACGACAACCCGTCGCGGCCGCAGTTCAACCGCTTGGTGCTGGGTGGCGTCGCGCCCGGTTCCACGCTGAAGCCGCTGATCGGCCTGGCCGGCCTCGATTCCGGCGTGCGCCGCCCGGAAGACAAGGTGCTGTCCACCGGCATGTTCTACCTGCCCGGCACCTCGCGTGGCTGGGGTGACTCGCACCGCGGCGGCCACGGCTGGACCGACCTGCGCAAGTCGATCGCGCAATCGGTCAACACGTACTACTACAAGCTGGCGCTGGATCTGGGCATCGAGCGCTTCGACCATTACATGGAGTACTACGGCTTCGGCCAGCCGACCGGCATCGACCTGACCGGCGAGATCGGCGGCATCCTGCCGTCGCCGGCCTACAAGCGGAAGAGCCGCAAGGAAGCCTGGTATCCGGGTGATACAGTCAACATCAGCATCGGCCAGGGTGACTGGAAGGTCACTCCGCTGCAGCTGGCGCGGGGCGTCAGTGGGCTGGCCAACGGGCAGCTGCGCACGCCCCATCTGGTGATCCAGCAGCGTGCGGGGTTCGACCATGACTGGATGGCGACCGACCCGGGCGAGAGCAAACCGGTCAGCCCGAACCCGAACAACCTGCAGGCGGTGCGCGAAGGCATGATGGCCACCATGCTGCCTGGCGGCAGCGCTGCGCGAATGGCGGCCGGCGCGCCGTACACGATGGCAGGCAAGACCGGTACCGCGCAGGTCGTCAGCCGCAAGGGCACCGCTGCAGTGAACCCGAAGAGCCTGCCGATGCACCTGCGCCACCGCGCGCTGTTCGTCGGTTTCGCGCCGGTCGACCAGCCGGTGATCGCGCTGGCGATCGCAGTGGAGGGCGGTGGTTACGGCGGCGCGGCGGCCGCGCCGATCGCACGCAAGGTGTTCGACGCCTACCTGCTGGGCAAGATGCCCGAAGGCATGCAGCCGCTGGACAGCGAGCGCGGCACCACCGCCATCGGTGCAACCGCATTCGACAACGAAGATGTGGGCGCGCGCCAGGCCGGTGACCTTGCTGCGGCACAACTGGGGGAACACCCCGTGCTGATTGGCGTGCCTGCGCCGGAACCGGCACCCGCACCGCCGCCGGGAACGCCGGCCGCCGCCGCGCTGCCGGCCACGCCACGCCCGACCACCGCGGAGCCCGCACGATGAGAGTGTTCCTGCGTTGGGCCGGCGACATGCTGCGCCGCTTTTTCAGCACGCTGGACTGGGTACTGTGCCTGGCCCTGGGCGCGCTGATGGTGATCGGCCTGGCCACCTTGAAGAGTGCCGGTGGCGACGGCCTGGTGATGGCCCAGGGCGCGCGCTTTGCAGTGGGCATGGCCGCGCTGTGGGGCATCTCACGGGTACCGATCCTGCGCATTCGCTCGGCAACACCGATGATCTACGCGATCTCGATGATCCCGTTGCTGGCGGTGTTCGTGCTGGGCACCGGCAAGTACGGGCGGCAGTGGCTGGACCTGAAGTTCTTCTACCTGCAGCCGGCCGAACTGCTGAAGGTCAGCCTGCCGATGATGGTGGCCTGGTATCTGCACAAGATGCCGTTGCCACCGCGCTTCAATACCGTACTCGTGTCCCTGGTCATCATCGGCGTACCGACCGGCCTGGTGATGCTGCAGCCGGACTTCGGCACCGGCGTGCTGATCGCCGCCAGTGGCGTGTTCGTGCTGCTGCTGGCCGGCTTGCCGTGGTGGTGGGTTGGCCTGGGCGTGGGCGGTGTGGCCGCGGTCGCACCGGTGGCCTGGTTCTGGCTGCTGCGGCCGTACCAGAAGGACCGCATCATGATGTTCCTGGACCCGGAGATGGATGCGCTGGGTGCTGGCTGGAACATCATCCAGTCGAAGATCGCGATCGGTTCCGGTGGCTTCGATGGCAAGGGCTGGGGCGAGGGCTCGCAGTCACATCTGAACTTCATTCCCGAGCAGACCACCGACTTCGCGTTCTCGGTGCTGAGCGAGGAGTTCGGCTGGATCGGCGTGGCCACCGTGCTGGCGCTGTACCTGGTGGTGATCGGGCGCTGCCTGTGGATCGCCAGCCAGTCGCGCGATTCCTATTCGCGCCTGCTGGCCGGCGCCACCGGCCTGGCGTTCTTCGTCTACGTGCTGGTGAACGGCGGGATGATCTCCGGCCTGCTGCCGGTGGTGGGCGTGCCGATGCCGCTGATCAGCTATGGCGGTACCTCGGCGGTCTCGTTGCTGGCCGGCTTCGGGTTGGTGATGGCCGTGCGTAGCCACAATCCAGTGCACGGCGGCTACGGGTAACAACGGCCGCGCCTTTCATCGCGCTTCCATATGCTCGATTGCTTCTCGCTGTTCTGTAGAGTCGAGCCGTGCTCGACTGCTTCTGCTGCATGAAGGGCAGTCGAGCACGGCTCGACTCTACAGACGCAGAAGCACCCTGACAGTGGCTGTCGGGTCGGCGCGCCCGCCCCCCCCCCCCGCCGCCCCTCGCCCCCCCCCCCCCCCCCCCCCCGACTCTACAGACGCAGAAGCACCCTGACAGCTTCACGCAAGCGCGCGTTGTTACCGTGGCCAGCGTGGACTGGAAACGAATGCTTGGCGGCTGCCGTGAGGCGGTGCGCACGATCGACCTGCCGTTGCTGGTCGCGTTGTTGATCCTGATGGGCGTGGGGCTGGCGGTGCTGCACAGCGTGTCCGGTCCGGTCACCGGGCAGGCGGCGCGCTTCGCCGGTGGCCTGCTGGCGATGTGGCTGCTGTCGCGTGTTTCGCTGCTGCGCCTGCGCGCGTGGACACCGGCGCTGTACGCGCTGTCGATGCTGCCGCTGATGGCGGTGTATGTGATCGGCACCGGCAAGTACGGGCAGCGCTGGCTCAACCTCGGCGTCTTCTACCTGCAGCCCTCCGAGCTGCTCAAGCTCAGCCTGCCGTTGATGATGGCCTGGTACCTGCACCGGCAACCGCTGCCACCGTCACCACGCACGGTACTGACGGCCGCAGTGCTGATCGGCGTTCCCGCCGTGCTGATCCTGATGCAGCCCAACCTCGGCACCGCCACGCTGGTCACCGCCAGCGGCGTGTTCGCGTTGTTGCTGGCGGGCCTGCACTGGGGCTGGGTGGCCACCGGCGCGGTGGGGCTGGCGGTGGCCGCGCCACTGGCCTGGCTCGGCGTGTTGCGGCAGTACCAGAAGGATCGCGTACTGACCTTCCTCGACCCGGCAGCAGACCCGCTCGGCACCGGCTGGAACATCCTGCAGTCGCGCATCGCGATCGGTTCCGGTGGCTGGCAGGGACGTGGCTGGGGGCAGGGCACCCAGGCCACACTGGATTTCCTGCCCGAGTACACCACCGACTTCGCGTTTTCGGTGCTGGCCGAGGAATTCGGCTGGATCGGTGTGGCGACGCTGTTCGCGCTGTACCTGTTCGTGGTCGGGCGTTGTCTGTGGATCGCAGTGCACGCGCGCGACACCCATGCGCGGTTGCTGGCCGGCAGCCTGGGGCTGGCGTTCTTCGTCTACGTATTGGTGAACGGTGGAATGATTTCCGGCCTGCTGCCGGTGGTGGGCATTCCGATGCCGTTGATCAGTTATGGCGGGACATCAGCGGTCTCGCTGCTGGCCGGCATCGGACTGGTGATGGCGGTACGTGGGCACCGACCCGTGCACGGGGGATAGGGTTTCCAGCCAACGGCGCAGCCCCTCGTGGGTGGTCGCGCAAAGCAGTTCATGGGTGGGGCCGGGTAGATGGGCTGCGCAGGGGACGCTGCAAGTACGTCCATGTAAGCTCGGTCGCCGCATCCATGCGGCTCACGCCCCTGCGCAGCCCATCTACCCGGCCACGGACAGGTTCCGTGCGCGTCCACCCACGGAGAAGAAAAAGAAGATCAAAAGCAAAAGCGGCCTGGCGGGTCGCTTCCTTGCTTTGTGTAGAGCCGAAGGCAGCGGCAGGAGCCGCTGCCAACGTCGCCCACGGCGACGGCCCGAAGGGTGCCGGTCAGGACGACCGGCATAGCCATGCTCGGCTCTCGAGCAAGCGCAGCGCGCGACCCGCTTGTGATCTTCTCTTTCTTCTCCGTGGGTGGCAGACCACCGAAATCTGTCAGAGGGCGGTCGGGTTGGGTATGCGGGGGTGTCAGCCGCATGGATGCGGCTGCCAAGCCTCAGGGACGGATTCACGGCGTCCCCCGCGTACCCAACCCGACCGGCCCAGCGGCGGCTTCTGCTTTCCGCAACACACCCCACCCACGAGGGGCTGCGCCGTTGGCTGGAAACTTCCTGACTCTGCGCAACGCCCGTTGTGGAAGCGTTCTCACAACGATGCACGGCAGCACGCCCACTGACCAAAGTCCGGAAAAAGCGTTAGCTGGTTCACACTTTTACAGCGCGTTGATCCTGATCAATGGACTTGTCGTAATCGGCCTGCACAATGGCGGCCCGTTCGGCACGGCGCGCCGTCAATCGTTGCAGCGCGAGGGGGCGTCGGGCGGGAAGCAGTACTGATCCAACGGGTACAGGGAGCGCGGAGCACTGCCACTGGGGAGCGGCAGCCGCGCGGGTACCGACCGGATCCGGTCGCCGGTTGCGTCTGCGGGGATGGGGACGCAACCGGCAACCTCTATCTGAATGGGGAAGTGTGATCACGACGTCTTCACATTTCCCACTGCTCGCAGGCAAATCGTTGTGATTCATGGTGTTAGGGGTTTTAATTCATCCATGACCTGCTAACCTGCGACGATGATTCGACGCACTCTGGCCTGCATGCTCACCCTCGGCCTGGTCGCCTGCGCGACCCAGCCGAAGTCCCCACCGTCTTCGCCCCAGGCCAGCAGTACGCCGCGCCAGCCCGCCGCCAAGGCCCATGGCCCGGCCGAGGCCGCGCCCGAAGCCGCTGCCGCCACCGCGCCGCCGGTCGATCTCACCCCGGTGCCGTTCGAGGTCGCACGGGCCCGCTTCATTGCCGATACCGCCAAGCGCTATGGCCTGAAGCCGGAGCAGATCAGCAGCGTGCTCGACCAGGCGCAGGTGCGCCAGCCGATCATCGCCGCGATGTCGCGCCCGGCCGAGCGGGTCAAGCCGTGGAACGAATACCGGCCGATGTTCATCAGCAAGGCACGCATCGATGGCGGCCGCGCGTTCCTGGCCCAGCATCGCGCCGAACTGGATCGCGTCCAGCAGCGCACCGGCGTGCCGGCCGAAGTGATCGTGGCGATCATCGGCGTGGAAACCAGCTACGGGAAGAATGCCGGCAGCCATCGCGTGCTCGATGCGCTGTACACGCTGGCGTTCTACTACCCGCGCAGCGGCGACCCGGCCAAGCTGGAACGCGAAGTGCGCCGCGAGCTGTTCTTCCGCGATGAGCTGGCCAAGTTGTTCGAGCTGGGCCGCGAAGAGAACCTGGACATCACCACGCTCAAGGGCAGCTATGCCGGCGCGATGGGCATGGGCCAGTTCATGCCGTCCAGCTACCTCGATTACGCGGTGGACGGTAATGGCGACGGCCGTCGCGACCTGTTCACCAGCTACGACGACGTGTTCTCGTCCATCGCCAACTACTTCGTGAAGAAGGGTGGCTGGGTGCGTGGCGGGCAGGTGGCCGTGCCGGCCACGTTGGCGCCGGGCCGCGAGGAATTCAATCCGACCGAATGGATGCCGACCTGGTCGTCGGCCGACCTGGCGAAGCGTGGCTACCAGCCCAGCGCTGCGGTGCAGCCGGGCGCCACCGCCACGCCGATCACGCTTGAAGGCAGCACCGGCAAGCAGTACTGGCTGGGCTTCCAGAACTACTACGCGATCACCCGCTACAACATCTCGAAGATGTACGCGATGGCCGTGTTCCAGTTGTCCCAGGCCATCGCCGGACAGGAGCTGCCCCCGGCATGAACATCAGATGGCTGGTCCCAGGCTTGATCGTCCTCGCGTTGGCTGCCTGCAGCAGCGCGCCGAAGAAGCCGGCCACGGCCGGCCATGGTGGCAAGTCCGGCGGCACCCTGGTGCAGGGTCGTGGCTCGCGCCCGGCACACTGCCCGGAAGGATCGCCCTACGCGGCGGCCAAGGAAGACCTGAGCACCCGCGGCAACTACACCGCCGGTGGCCTGTACAAGCCGGGCGTGCGTGACAGCACGCCGGACTACATTCCCAACGTGGCCTGCATCCCCGAGCCGGAAGTGACCGCGGAAGAACGCTCGGCGATCGGCAACAAGACGCCGTACGTGGTGCTGGGCAAGTCGTACAAAGTGCTCGACGACACCCGCAACTATGTCGAGCGTGGCACTGCGTCGTACTACGGTGCCAAGTTCCATGGCCGCCTGACCTCCAACCGCGAGGTCTACGACATGTACCAGTTCACCGCTGCGCACAAGACGCTGCCGCTGCCCAGCTTCGCCCGCGTGACCAACCTCGACAACGGTGAGTCGGTGATCGTGCGCGTCAACGATCGCGGTCCGTTCCATGATGGCCGCGTGGTCGATCTCAGCTATGCCGCCGCTGTGCGCCTGGGCATCACCCAGCGCGGCACCGGCAACGTGGAAGTGCGCGCGCTGCAGCCGGGTGAGGGCAACCTGCTGGCGCAGAAGCCGTCGCGCCGCGAGCGTCGTGCTGCGGAAGCGGCCGCCGCCAGCGCTGTAGCCAGTGCGCGCCCGGCACCGACCGCGCGTGCCGCCGCCGACAGCGACATCGATCGCCTGGTCAAGGGGCTGCCGGCCGATGGCATGCCGGCGCGTGGCCAGCCGGCCACCACCCAGGGCGTGGCCAGCACCGTGCCGGATGTGGCGGTCAGCAGCCTGCCGCCGAGTGCTCCGCCGGTGCGCAGCACCGCATACGCGCCGGCTCCGGCGGTCGTTGCCAGTACCACGCCGCGCGCCGCTGCGCAGGCACCGGTCCGCACCGCCGCCGCTACCCCCAGCCTGTCGCAGCAGGTGGTGGGCGCAGTCATGGTGCAGGTTGCCAGCTTCTCCAACCGTGACAACGCCAACCGCGCGATGGGCCAGCTCAACGCCGCGGGCATCGTCGGTGCCACCATCAGTGACATCGCCGCCGGTGGCCGTACGCTGTTCCGCCTGCGCGTTCCCGCCAGCGACCATGCCAGTGCCGCGGAACTTGTCGGCCGCATCGCCGGTCTGGGGCTGGGTTCGCCGCAGATCGTCAAGGATTGATCCACCCGGGCCGGTGCTGCCGGCCCATGCTGCCCCGGCCTTACAATGGCCGCTACGTTCCACCCTCCATTCCCGGCCGTCCCCTGGAGCCTGCTGTCCAATGAATTTCCGTTCCGCCGCCACCGCCCTGGCCGCCACCCTGGTGGTGGGCCTGGCTTCCGCCCAGACGCCGCTGCCGACTCCGGCCACGCCGGCGCCTGCCGCCGCCGCTGCCGCCCCGGCCACCGTCGCCACTCCGCCGGCGCCGGCGCCGAGCGTGTCCAAGGCCTGGGTGCTGATGGATTACGCCACCGGCCAGGTGCTGGCCGGTGAAAACATCAACGAACAGCTGGCTCCGGCCAGCATCACCAAGGTGATGACGTCCTACGTGATCGCCGCCGAGGTCAAGAACGGCAAGGTCCGTGCGGATGACCAGGTGATGATGAGCGAACGCGCCTGGCGCGAAGGCGGTGCGGGTACCGATGGCAGCTACAGCGGCTTCCCGGTCAACCAGACCGCGCGCCTGGAAGACATGGAAAAGGGCATGGCGATCCAGTCCGGCAACGACGCCGCGATCGCCCTGGCCGAGCATGTGGCTGGCAGCGAGGAAGCCTTTGCGTCGCTGATGAACAGCTATGCCGCCAAGATCGGCATGAAGAATTCGCACTTCGTCAACGCCCATGGCCTGACTGCGCAGGGCCACCACAGCACCGCCTACGACCTGGCGCTGCTGGGCCGCGCGATGGTGCGCGATTACCCGGAAACCTACGCGTACAACAAGATCAAGGAATTCCAGGTCGGCAACATCAAGCAGCCGAACCGCAACCTGCTGCTGTGGCGCGATGGCAGCGTGGACGGCATCAAGACCGGCCACACCTCGGAAGCCGGTTACTGCCTGATGAGCTCGGCCCAGCGCGGCGACCAGCGCCTGATCGCCGTGGTGCTGGGCGGCCAGTCGGAAAAGCAGCGTGCCGATGACAGCCTGGCCCTGCTGAACTGGGGTTTCCGCTTCTTCGAGACCCACCGCCTGTACGAGCCGGGCAAGGCCGTGGCCGAGCACAAGGTCTGGAAGGGCACCACCGACAAGGTGCAGCTGGGCGTGGCCCAGCCGATGCTGGTGAGCGTGCCGCGCGGCCGTTACAACGACCTGAAGCCGAGCATCGACGTGCCCAAGACCCTGGAAGCACCGTTCACCGCCGGCCAGCAGATCGGCACCGTGAAGGTGATGCTGGATGGCAAGCTGGTGGCCGAAGCGCCGCTGGTGGCGGTGGCTGCCGTCGAACAGGCCGGCTTCTTCAAGCGCCTGTGGGACAGCTTCTGGATGTGGTGGGAATCGGAATGATCCACGCCCCGGCGTGGTGAAGGAAAAGGCCGGCAAATGCCGGCCTTTTCTGTTTCGGGATGCCGCTTGCGCATGAATCCTGCCGGATGTGGGTAGTGCCGGCCGCTGGCCGGCTCCCCATGAATCCATCCGGATATGCCGGCCCCGGTGTGCCGACCAACAGTCGGCACCTACCTACAGCGACCGGCTGATGGTGAAGCTGCCGAACACCGGCGCTTCGCGCTGGCCGTTGAACTCGCGCGTGCTGTGGTAACGCGCCGCAGCGAACTTCCAGCGTCCGTACATCACCGCCACGCCATAGCCGCCGTAGGCCACCACATGGCGCTTGTCCACACTGTGGCTGTTGCGGAACGTGTTGCCATCCAGCGTGATGTCACGGATCACCCAGGCGGCGTCCGAGGTCGCGAACAGGTGCCAGGACCAGCCATTGGGACGGCCGCCGCGGGTCGGCGCAGTGTTCTCACCGGCCGGGCGCAACGGCGTGCTGCCGAAGTCATCCGGCAGCTTCCAGCCAAAGCGCACTTCACCGCCGAGATTGGCCTTGGTTTCCAGGTTGCCGATTGATCCGCCGTAGTGGCTGATCGCGTCCCAACCCCAGCCGTCGGCATTGACGCTGGCATCGCCCGGCCAGCGGCGCATGCGCTCATGGGTCAGCATGAACAGCGGCTCGTTGTGCAGCTGGTTGTCCCAGCCCTTGAATTTCTCGTCACCCAGCACTTCGTGCACGGCATTCTGCACCTGCTTGCCCTGTGCCCACGGGCCAACCACGCCCAGCGTCAGCTGGGTGGTCTGCAGGCGGTCGCCGCTGCGCGCATTGAAACCGAAGTTTGCGATCAGTACGCCGGCGTAAGGGCGGTCGTCCTCGATCAGGTCCCTGCGGCTGAAATCGGTCGGGGTGAAGATGCCCTGGCCGATGCTGAAGATCATGTTCTGCTGTTCGAACTTGCCCGGATGCAGCCCTTCCAGGTACTGGTTCACCCAGCGGGCCATGCGTGGCAGGCAGGGGTCGTCGGTGTAATCGACCAGATTGGGCGAGACCAGGGTCAACAGTGCACCATTGGTATAGCCCTGGTCCTGGTGGCGGCCGCCGAACAGGTCGTTGTCAACGCGGAAATTGACCTGCGGAGGGTGGTCGCGCATCGCGTCCGGGCCACATTGTTCGGCCGCCTGGGCGGCGAGGGGGAGGGCAGCAGCCAGCAGGCCGGACAGCCCGAGGGCTGCAAGGCGGCGTTGGGAAGGGGGGCTCATGTGGAGGTTTTTTCTGTCTGTCGTTATATGCCGCGACACGGTACTCGTGCGGGCGTGATGGAACGAGCGCGTTCGAATCACTTGTCTGTTCCGAAAACGACATTGTCTCGTGAAGACAATCCTGCACTGTCCTGCGGCGCCCCAAGGGGCAACGGCCAATGCTGAACGGCCGTTCAGCTGCAACGCAGCGACTCACCGGTGCACTGTTTGACGTTGATGAATACTCTTGGGTTTGTTGGCCTGCGGCCCGATAATGGGGGCATGGAAATCAAGTCCGACAACCCCGACCACGGCTTCCAGTTCCCCGGCCAGTTCGAGCTCAGTGCCATGGGCCCGGCCAACCGCGGCCTGGAACATGAGCTTCCCCGCCTGCTGCTGGCTGCCGGCATCGATGTGGTGAATGAACGCATCAGCTGGAAGCATTCCTCCAACGGCAAGTACGTGTCCGTGCGCATCGTGTTCAAGGCCGAGAGCCGCGAACAGTACGACCTGGCGCACCAGGCACTGCGCGACCACCCGGAAGTGAAGTGGACGCTGTAGCCGACAGCTGCCCGGCCGAAGCCGCCCCGGAAGACCGCGCGCCGCGCCCGGCGCTGGTCCGCGACCTCGGCCGCCAGGCCTATGAACCGGTGTGGCGCGCCATGCAGCGCTTCACCGACCAGCGCAGCGAGGCCGACGCCGATGAGCTGTGGGTGGTCGAGCACGACCCGGTATTCACCCTGGGCCAGGCCGGCAAGGACGAGCATGTGCTGGCGCCGGGCGAGATCCCGGTGCTGCACGTGGACCGCGGCGGCCAGGTGACCTATCACGGCCCCGGCCAGCTGGTGGTCTATCCGCTGCTGCGCCTGCCACGGCTGGGCATCGGTGTGCGCGACTACGTGTGCCGCATCGAGCAGGCCATCATCGATACCCTGGCCGAGTGGAACATCGGCGCCGAACGCCGCGAGGGCGCCCCGGGCGTCTATGTCGGTGGCGCCAAGATCGCCGCGCTCGGCATCCGCGTGCGCCGCGGCTGTACCTTCCATGGCCTGGCCTTCAACGTGGCCATGGACCTGGAACCTTTCCACCGTATCAACCCCTGTGGCTATCAGGGGTTGCAGGTGACCTCGGTAGTAGACTTGGGCGGGCCCTCCGGGATGGAGGCCGTCAAGCCGGTGCTGCTGGACCACCTGGCCCGCCAGTTCGGCCTGCTGCTGCAGCCCACGCCCGAACTGCCTGATCTTTCTGCGGCCGCCTGACCGCCCCCCGGAACTGCCATGACTGAAACCACCGCCCGTTCCATTCCCCTGCAGATCGTGCAGGGCGACTCCCCGTCCGCCGCGCCGTTGCAGGCCGGGGTCAAGCAGCTGGGCGGTGACAAGATCAACCGCTCGCCGGTGCAGTTCGCCGATGCGCCGGTGCTGCGCAAGCCGTCCTGGATCCGCGTGCGCATTCCCTCGGGCAATGCGGTGCAGAACCTGAAGGCCAAGCTGCGCGAGAACCGCCTGGTGACGGTGTGCGAGGAAGCCAGCTGCCCGAACATCCACGAGTGCTTCGGCCACGGCACGGCAACGTTCATGATCCTCGGCGAGGTCTGCACCCGCCGCTGCTCGTTCTGCGACGTCGCCCACGGCCGCCCGAAGCCGCCGGATGCCAACGAACCGGCCAGCCTCGGCCAGACCGTGGCCGACATGGGGCTGAAGTACGTGGTGGTGACCAGCGTCGACCGCGATGACCTGCGCGACGGCGGTGCCCAGCACTTCGTCGACTGCATCAGTGCCATCCGCGCGAAGTCGCCGGGCACCCGCATCGAAGTGCTGACCCCGGACTTCCGCGGCAAGGGCCGCATGGAGCGCGCGCTGGAGATCCTGGCGCAGAACCCGCCGGACGTGTTCAACCACAACATCGAAACCGTGCCGGACCTGTACCGCAACGTGCGCCCGGGTGCGGACTACCAGTGGTCGCTGAACCTGCTGAAGAACTTCAAGGCGCAGCACCCGGACGTGCCGACCAAGAGCGGCATCATGCTGGGCCTGGGCGAAGAGTTCGAGCAGATCAAGGCCACCATGCGCGACCTGCGCGCGCACGACGTGGACATGATCACCATCGGCCAGTACCTGCAGCCGACCGCGCATCACCACCCGGTGCTGAAGTACTGGACCCCCGAGGACTACAAGGCGCTGGAAGACTACGGCTACGAGCTGGGCTTCAGCCACGTGGCCTCCGGCCCGATGGTGCGCTCGTCGTACCACGCCGACGTGCAGGCCAAGGGCGCCGGCGTCTCCTGAGGTGGGTGCGGACCGTTGGTCCGCACGCCTTTGCCAAGCATGGCCCGGCGCTGCCAATGGGGCCCACCACCATCGTGGGTGCGGACCGTTGGTCCGCACGCCTTCGCCTGCATTCACAATTTGCTACACCGGCCCGGCTAGGCTGGTTTTCCACCGAGCGCGGCCGGGTGACAAACCCGGCAACTTTCGGCACTGTCGTGGTGTCTTAACACCCCGCAGTCTCCCCCTTGGCAAGGCGCCTTCGAGCACGTCAATGAAATTCAAAGCCCCCGCATTCCTGATGGCCCTGGCGCTGGTCGCGCCGCTGGCGCTGGCGGCCAAGGCCGATTCGCCGGCATTGCCCGCTGCGGCAACCGCCGATCAGGTGACCACCTCCAAGCTGGTGTACGGCCTGCTGTCCGACAGCCGTTACGCCTATCGCCCGCGTGCGCTGGACGAGGCCACCTCCAAGGACGTGTTCAAGCGCTACCTGGAGACGCTGGACGGAGGCAAGCAGTACTTCACCCAGGCCGACGTGGCGCGCTTCGCGCCGTTCGAAGCCAACATTTCCTCGGCCATCCGTGGCGGCGAGCTGGAGCCGGCGTTCCAGGTGTTCGCGGTCTACAAGCAGCGCGTCGGCGAACGTGTGGCCTACGCGCGCAAGCTGCTCAAGCAGGAGCCGGACTTCACCACCGACGAGCGCTTCGAATACGACCGCAAGAAGGTGCCGTGGGCGGCCAGCAGTGCAGAGCTGGATGAGCTGTGGCGCAAGTCTGTCAAGAACGACTGGCTGCGCCTGAAGCTGGCCGGCAAGAAGCCGGACGACATCCGCAAGACGCTGGACAAGCGCTACGCGACGCTGGAGAAGTCGGTCAATGAACTGAAGGGCGAAGACGTCTTCCAGTTCTTCATGAACTCGTACACCAGCGCCGTCGACCCGCACACGGATTACTTCACCCCGCGCACCGCCGAGAACTTCAACCAGGCGATGTCGCTGTCGCTGGAAGGCATTGGTGCGCAGCTGCAGCGCCAAGACGACGTGGTGGTGATCCGCGAGATCATCGCCGGTGGCCCGGCCGCAGTGGATGGCACGCTGAAGCCGGGTGACCGTATCGTCGGCGTCGGCCAGGGCAAGTCCGGCCTGGTCGAGGACGTGATCGGCTGGCGCATCGACGATGTCGTGGCCAAGATCCGCGGCGCCAAGGATACCCAGGTCAAGCTGGAGTTCATCCCGGCTGCTGAGGGCGCCGACGGCAAGCACCACACTCTGGTGCTGACCCGCCAGAAGGTGCGCCTGGCCGAACAGGCCGCCAAGGGCGAGACCATGACCATTCCGGCCGCCAATGGCGAGCCGGCGCGCAAGGTCGGCGTGATCAAGCTGCCGACCTTCTACCAGGACTTCGAAGGCCGTCGCCGCAACGCGGCCGACTACGCCTCGGCCACCCGCGACGTGGCCAAGCTGCTGGCCGGCTTCAAGAACGACAAGCTGGACGGCGTGGTGCTGGACCTGCGCAACAACGGTGGTGGTTCGCTGGATGAAGCCATTGAACTGACCGGTCTGTTCATCGAGCAGGGCCCGGTGGTGCAGGTGCGCGAGTCCGGTGGCCGCGTCACCGTCAACAGCGACCGCAACCAGGGCGTGGCATGGGATGGCCCGCTGGCAGTGCTGATCAACCGCGGTTCGGCCTCGGCTTCGGAAATCTTTGCCGGTGCCATCCAGGATTACGGCCGTGGCCTGGTGATCGGTGAGACCAGCTTCGGCAAGGGCACCGTGCAGAACATCGTCGACCTGGACCGTTGGCCGAGTGGCGAGACCCAGCGCTTCGGCCAGGTGAAGCTGACCATCGCCCAGTTCTTCCGCATCAGCGGCAGCAGCACCCAGCACAAGGGTGTGGTGCCGGACCTGGCCTTCCCGGCCAGCGTCGATGCCACCGAGTTCGGCGAGAGCACCTACGACAACGCGCTGCCGTGGACCCGCATCGCTGCCGTGCCGCACACCCAGTACGGCAACTTCGCGCCGCTGCTGCCGAAGCTGGAAACCCGCCATGACGCGCGCATCGCCGCCGACAAGGAATTCCAGTGGTGGAACGAGGACGTGCAGCAGTTCCGCACCGAGGCCGCGAAGAAGTACATCTCGCTCAACGAGGCCACCCGCCGCGCCGAGCGTGAGCGCCAGGACACCCAGCGCAAGGAGCGCCAGGCGATGCGCAAGGAGCTGGGCCTGGCCCTGGACCCGCTGGCCGATGACAGCAACGACGACGGCCTGACTGGCAACGAGCGCGACATCGTCAAGGATGCCGCCCGCGAGAAGGCTGCCGAGAAGCGTCCGGACCCGCTGCTGCGCGAGTCGGCCTCGATCCTGGCCGATGCGGTGAACCTGCTGGCCAATGACCGCCCGCTGTCGGCGCAGGTGCTGCCGCAGTCGACCGGCGCTGGTCGCTGGGCGGACTGAGCCGGCGACGGCATGTGATACCCGAGGGGCCGGTATTGCCGGCCCCTTTCTGTCTGGGGACCTCGTTCACGGTAGCGCCGGGCCATGCCCGGCGAGCGAAGTGCCACAAACGACTTAATCCCCTCCGTCCCCTTTTCTGTGCATGAACCGGCAGCAACGGGGTGGCTCGGTCACGCCGGTTTCAACCTGCCGCACACGGCCGCAGGGCTACCCTTGGCGGTACCGTCCTCGCAGGAGTACCCATGCGGGCCTCCCGTCTTTCCAGTGCTGCCGTGGCGCTCGCCAGCGCCCTGATCCTGTCGGCCTGTGGTGGCCGCGCCGCCGACAGTACGTTGCTGCGCGAATCCTTTGATTCCGGCGACACCTTCTCGCGTACCGTCGATGGCCGCCCCGGTGACGCCTGCGAGGCCGCGCGGCGCACCCTGCTCAGCCAGGGCTACGCCATCGCCCGCTCCGACGAAGCGCAGGTGGAAGGCAACAAGAACTTCCAGCCACGCGAGGACGACCACGAGCAGCTGGTGCTGCGCATCTCCTGCGCGCCGCGTGGCAGCCAGACGCTGGTGTTCGTCAGCGCGGTGCAGGACCGCTATGCGTTGAAGAAGAGCCCGACGTCGGCCAGCGTGGGCGTGGGTGCATTGGGCTCGGTGTCGCTGCCGTTCGGCAGCAATGACGATTCGCTGGTGAAAGTGGCCAGCAGCACCGTCACCGATGCCGGGTTCTATCAGCGCTTCTTCCAGCGCCTGCAACAGTACCTGCCTGCGGATGCTGGCAAACCCGCACCGCCTGCGCTCGCACCGCCCGAGCCTGCATCGTCCGAGCCCGCACCGGCCCGCAGCACGGATCAAGGGTGATCGTGCGCGGCAGGTTGATGGGTGTGGCACTCCTGCTGATGCCCGCGCTGGGCATTGCGTCCGCAACGCCGGATTGCACGCAGGGCCTGCTGCAGCGGCTGGGATGGCGCTTTGACGAGGTCACGGCCGGTGCACCACAGGTGCACGGCGGCCCGGTGTGTACACGTGCCTCGCTGGCTGAAGCACAGGCGGCAGGCGATCTGCGCGTGGGGTGGCCGGCCGGAATGTCCCCCGCAGCACGCCAGGCGTTGCTGCAACAATTGCTGGACGATCCAGCCACGGTCTGCGCCTATGCCTTCGAACTGGGCGCGGCCACGCAACGTGCGGCCTCGGCACTGCAGGACAACCCCACCTTCCGCTTCTCCGGCCCGCAGCTGGGCTGGATCGGCTTCGGCCTGCAGGGCCCACGCGCGCAAGGCTGGCAGCGCACACGCAGTTTCGGTCGTGGCTTCGTGCCGAGCGCGGGCAACAGTCATGCACTGGAGGCGTTCTACAGCGGTGCCGTGCGTGCCGAATGCGGGGTCGGCCGCCAGGTCGCGCAGCTGGCCACGCAACGAGAGCTTTATGGTGATGCCGCGTTCGATACGGAGTTCGCAGCGGATGAACTGTCGATCGGCACTTTCCTCGCCCTGCACGAGACCGACAGCATCCTGCTCGGAGCCCACGCGGGTGATTTCTTCGCCGATGGCAAGGCGGTGCGCACCTCGGCGATGGGACGGCAGGCCTTCGTCGGTGTGCCCGGTTTCATCGAGCACGTTCAAGACAAGAGCACGCTGGACGATCTGAGCAACCAGGCCGAGAACTTCGTCGTGGTCGAGGTGGGCGAGGGCGCCGCGCAGGCACTGGCTGCGCATGGCGGACTGGCCTGGTACGACCAGCGCAATGTCGAACTCTGGAAACTCGCGCAGGACATCCCGCGCATCGGCCAGCGCTACTTCGAGCGCCTGCTGTTCGAGCGCGATCCCAACCTTCGTGCACGGCTGGAACCGCGCTACCACGACACGCTGGCACGCATGGACCAGCTGCTGGACGATCCGTTCTACCAGCAGTTCGTGATCTATGTGCATCCACGCGGTATACGTCCCATCGGCTACCACATCTCCCGCCTGCTCGATCGCAACCCGCGAACGCCGTTTTCGATCGACCTGGCGGTGCACAATCTGCATACCACGCTCTACCGGCGTTGGCGCGAGGCGCAGCTGCGCCACTGCGCGGCTACCGGCAGGCCAGGCAGCCTGACCCTAGACCCCAACTGAAGGTGAAACAATGGATATTGCAATGATCGGCCTCGGCCGCATGGGCGCCAACATGGCCCAGCGCCTGCATCGCGGCGGCCACCGCGTGGTCGGCTACGACCCGGGCGAGGGTGCCCGCCAGCGCGCTGCCGAGGCCGGCCTGGAAGTGGTTGATTCGCTGGCCGCCGCGGTTGCCGCGCTGCCGGTACCGCGCGTGGTGTGGCTGATGGTGCCGGCCGGCGAAACCGTCGACCAGACCCTGGGCCAGTTGACCCCGCACCTGGCCGAGGGTGACATCGTCATCGATGGCGGCAACTCCAACTACCAGGACTCGATCCGTCGCGCCAAGGCACTGGCCGAAGACGATCTGGGCTACGTCGACTGCGGCACCAGTGGTGGCGTGTGGGGCCTGCAGGAGGGCTACAGCCTGATGGTCGGTGGCGAAGCGTCGGTGGTGGAGCAGATCGCACCGCTGCTGCGCACGCTGGCACCGGCCGAAGATCGTGGCTGGGGTCGTGTCGGCCCGTCCGGCGCTGGCCACTTCACCAAGATGGTCCACAACGGCATCGAGTACGGAATGATGCAGGCCTACGCCGAAGGCTTCGCGCTGATGGAGCGCAAGCAGGAAATGGAACTGGACCTGGCCCAGGTCGCCGAAGTCTGGCGCCACGGCAGCGTGGTGCGTTCGTGGCTGCTGGACCTGAGCACTGAAGCCCTCAAGCGCAATCCGTCGCTGGATGGCATCGCCCCGTACGTGGAGGATTCCGGCGAAGGCCGCTGGACCGTGGCCGAAGCGATCGCGCTCGATGTGCCGGCACCGGTGATCACCCTGTCGCTGCTGGAACGCCTGCGCTCGCGCGAATCGAATTCGTTCACCGACCGCCTGTTGTCGGCGATGCGCAATGAATTCGGCGGCCACGCCATCAAGAAATCGTAAGCACCGCGGTGGGGTCGGAGCCCTTCGGCGTTGCCGAAGGGTTCCGACCCCATGAAGCCAGTCGAGCATGGCTCGACTCTACAAAGGCCGTCTCCGATGGTTTCCACGTCGATGTGTCGACCAAGGTCGACACCTACCGTCGGACCCACCCCGCCATCCACGGAATGCCCGCTTTTGACGTTGACGTTGCCGTTGATTCGGCAGGTGCAGGGCGCAGCCCTGCCGGTCACCCCAACGCGATTCGCCGCCCTTCGCGCGCGCTGTCCATGCCGGCCTGCAGCAACCGCATCAGCTGCAGTGCCTGCACCTGGCTGACCGTCGGCTCGCCATCGCCGTGCATCGCCGCCGCGAACTGCGAATACAGCCGCCGGTAGTCGCCCGGCAGGTTGTCCACGGTACTGCGCTGCACATTGTCCTCCGCATCGCAGTGCACCAGCTCACCATGCCGCGGATCGATGCCCCAGCCTGGCGCTCCTGGCGCAACACCGCGCCGCAGCTGTGCCTCCTGCACGTCCAGCCCATGCTTGATCCAGCTGCCACGGCTGCCATGCACACTGAAGTGCGGCGTGGGGGCTGCAACCAGCGAACCGGCATGCACGATCGCGCGATGCCTCGGGTAGTGCAGTACCGCGTGGAAGTAATCGATGCCGCTGCCGTCTTCGCGCTGCACGGCCAGATCGGCATCGATCGCCTCGGGCCAGCCGAACAGCACCAGCATCTGGTCGAGCAGGTGCGGGCCGAGGTCGTACCACAGGCCACTACCCGGCCCGTCCTGCTCGCGCCAGCGGTCGCGCACCTGCGGGCGGTAACGATCAAAGTGTGCATGGCACTCGGCCACGTCACCGAGCGTGCCTTCGGCCAGCAGCGCCTGCAGGGTGAGGAAGTCGGCATCGAAGCGCCGGTTCTGGAACACGGTCGCGATGCGTCCGGCATCACGTGCCGCAGCCAGCACCGCTTCGGCTTCAGCGACATCCAGCGCGAACGGCTTGTCGACCAGCACGTGCTTGCCCGCGGCCAATGCCGCGATCGCCAGCGGTGCGTGTTGTGCGTTCGGTGTGGCGATCACCACTGCGTCCACCGCCGGGTCGTCGAACACCTGCTGCGGCGTGGCGCGCACGTGCACGTCGCTGAACGCGCGCAGCAACGTGTCGCGCTGCGAACTGACGATGCTGTGCAGCACCAGGCCCGGCGTGTGCTGGATCAGCGGCGCATGGAAGACGCGGCCGGCGAGGCCGTAGCCGATCAGGGCCAGTTGCAGGTCGGGGCGCATGGCAGGGCTCCGGCAATGGGGAAGGGCAGGGTAAACGACGGGTGCTGGCAGTCCAAAACTGAACCGTTGCCGTTGGAAACGTTTCGATTCACGGCGGCATGACCGCAACGCCACGCCTGCTCTACGGCCGCTTGTCCAGACTGGCAGCACATCCCGAAGGAGTACGACACATGAGCAATACCACCCGCACGCTGATTGCTTCCACCCTGACGCTGGGCCTGGCGCTGTCCTCCTCGGCCGCATTCGCCAAGGATCCGGCCGCGAAGAGCCCGCCGACCAGCACCCATCCGACGACCCATGCCGATCGCCATGACTCCAACGAGCCGGTGACCGACAGCTGGATCACCACCAAGGTGAAGGCCGACCTGCTGGCCAGCAGCAACGTTCCGGGCACTGAAATCAAGGTGGAAACCGTGAACGGCGTGGTCAGCCTGAGTGGCGCCGTGGCCACCCAGGCCGAGAAGGACAAAGCGGTCACCACCGCCAAGGGCATCAAGGGCGTGACCCGCGTCGATGCCGCTGCATTGAAGGTCAGCGCTGCTGCCAAGCGCTGACCCCGGAGGGCGCCCCGCATGGGGCGCCCGCTCCCTGGGTAGAGTCGAGCTTGCTCGACTGCCCTTTGGATCGCAGCCGAGCATGGCTCGGCTTTACCGTGGGTTTCCGCAACCCGTTCAGCCAACCAGGCGGGAAACTCCAGAGTTGTGACCGCCTGCGCTATATTGCCCGTTCCGCCGCAGCCGGGCCGGTATCGGCCTACGCTCCGCGGCTGTGCTGACGAGGAACTATGGCGCTGGTTTTCAGTGATGACATCTGGGACCGTTGGCGGTTGCCGGCCTTGGCGCTGGCCGCCGCAGCGATCATCGTGGTGCCGTGGTTGACCCTGCGCCAACTGCAGCAGGACAGCGAAGATGCGATGGCCTGGGTCAATCATACCCAGGCCGTGGGTGTGGCCCTGCAGCAGCTGCAGGCCGATGTACGCGATGTCGAATCGGCTGCGCTGACCCTGTCCAAGGGTGTGGATGCGCCTGGCCTGCGCGAGCGCATGGCCAAAGCCAATGACCTTCCCGGCCGCCTGGCTGAACTGGGCCGGATGACCCGCGACAATCCTGAGCAGCTGATCCGCATCGGCCGTATCGAGTCGATGCTGGAAGGGCGCATGGCGCTTGCCCGCGAACTGGCAAAGTCCGAACCCAACAGTGATCAGCGCGAGCTGGTACAGGACCTGAGCACGCGCTATCCGATCCGTGGCCTGGTGGAGGAACTGCAGGCGAGCGAGCAGAAGCTGCTGACACAGCGCGCCGAGCAGGCCGCACGCCAGCGCAAGCAGACCGAGCTGGTGTCGTGGAGTTCGCTGGTGATCCAGCTGGCGCTGCTTGGCCTCGTGCTGTGGCTGCTGCAGCGGCAGATCGGTCGCCGCCTGCATGCCGAACGGCAGTCGCTGCGTTCGGCCGCGCGTGCAGCCTCGGTGCTGCAGACCGTGCGTGAGCCGATCGTGCTGCTCGACCGCGACCTGCGTGTGCAGCTGCACAACCCTGCCTTCGCCGAGCTGTACGGGCTGCAGGATGAACGCGCCGATGGCCTGTTGCTGGACACTGTCGGCGACGGTGCATGGAAAGACCCCGTGATGCGCCAGCGACTGTCCGATGTGCTGTTGCGCGGCCGCGAACTGTGGGACTTCGAGCATGAACAGCGTGCCGCCGATGGCATGGTGCGCTACATGCTGCTCAACGCGCGGCGCATGCCGCTGCCGGACACCGACGACGAAGTGGTGTTGCTCACGGTCAGCGACGTCACCGTGCAGCGTGCCGTGCAGCTGCGGGTGGAGGAACTGAACCGCCAGCTGGAAGGCAAGGTTGCGCAGGTGTCCGAGGTCAACAGGGAACTGGAAGCCTTCAGCTACTCGGTGTCGCACGACCTGCGTGCACCACTGCGCCACGTGGCCGGTTTCTCCGACAAGCTGTCGCGCCATCTGGGCGACGCCGCCGATGACAAGAGCCGCCATTACCTGGAGGTGATCTCCAGTTCGGCGCGGCGCATGGCGGCACTGATCGACGACCTGCTGGTCTACTCGCGGCTGGGCCGCGCGGCAATGCGCCAGCAGGCGGTGGACATGCAGTCGCTGGTGGCCGATACCCGCGCCATGCTCGATTCCAACCTGCAGGCCGAGGCCGAGAACAGCGGCCATGCGCACCACGTGGAGTGGAGCATCGCGCCGCTGCCGATCGTGGTGGGCGATGAGAACATGATCCGCCAGGTCTGGCTGAACCTGCTCGGCAACGCGGTGAAGTACTCGGGCAACCGCGAACCAGCGAAGATCCGCGTGGACTACCAGCCGCAGCCTGACGGCGGTCATCAGTTCACGGTCAGCGACAATGGTGCAGGCTTTGACATGGCCTACGCCGGCAAGCTGTTTGGTGTCTTCCAGCGCCTGCACAAGGCCAGCGACTACCCGGGTACCGGCATCGGCCTGGCCAGCGTGCGCCGCGTGCTGACCCGCCATGGCGGCCGTATCTGGGCCGAGGCCGAACCGGACGTCGGCGCCACCTTCCACTTCTACCTGCCTCCCGCGATCGACGCGGACAAACAAGGGCCTTCTGCATGACCACTCTGCGCACCATTCTTCTCGCCGAAGACAGCCCGGCTGATGCCGAAATGGCGATCGACGCCCTGGAGGAGGCGCGTCTGGCCAACCCCATCGTGCACGTCGAGGATGGCGTGGAAGTGATGGACTACCTGTTGCGCCGTGGTGCCTTCGCCAACCGCGAGGAAGGCCTGCCGGCGGTGCTGCTGCTGGACATCAAGATGCCGCGCATGGATGGCCTGGAGGTGCTGCGGCAGATCCGCGAGCACGAAGAGCTCAAGCGCCTGCCGGTGGTGATCCTGTCGTCCTCGCGCGAGGAAAGCGACCTGGCCCGCAGCTGGGACATGGGCGTGAACGCCTATGTGGTCAAGCCGGTGGACGTGGACCAGTTCTTCGGCGCGGTGCAGACCCTGGGCAAGTTCTGGGCGTTGATCAACCAGGCACCGGAACTCGAGTGAGCCCATGCCCCTGACCGGTCCCGCCCTTGGGGCGCTGCGCATCCTGCTGGTGGAGGACTCACCGGAAGATGCCGAGCTGATGTCCGAACAGATGCTCGACGCGGGCCTGGAAGCCCGCTTCGAGCGTGTCGAGAGCGAGGGCGAACTGCGCCAGGCACTGGTCGCGTTCCAGCCGGACATCGTGCTGTCCGACCTGAGCATGCCGGGGTTCTCCGGTGATGACGCGCTGCGCATCGTGCGCGAGACCTCACCGGAAGTGCCCTTCATCTTCGTCTCCGGCACCATGGGTGAGGAGAATGCGGTGGCGGCGCTGCAGAAGGGCGCCAACGATTACATCATCAAGCACCTGCCGGCGCGCCTGCCGTCGGCGGTGGCGCGTGCGATCCGCGATGCACGCAGCGCCATAGAGCGCGCGCGGGTGGAAACCGAACTGATGCGCGCGCAGCGCCTGGAAAGCCTGTCGCTGCTTGCCGCCGGCCTCAGCCACGACCTGCGCAACATCCTGCAGCCGCTGCTGATCATGCCGGACCTGCTGAAGGCACGAACCGAGGATCCGCAGCTGCACCATCTGGCCGATGTCATCGCCGAGTGCGGCCGCCGTGGCCACGAGATGGCCGAATCGATGCTGTCGTTCGTGCGCGGCTCGCGCAAGCCCAGCGAGCGCATCGAGATCGATGGCCTGTTCGATGCGGTGGCGCTGCTGTTGCGCAGCAACGTGCCCGATGCGGTGCGCCTGGAGTTGCAGGTGCAGGACGAAGGCCTGGTGGTCGACGCCAACTACACCGAACTGCAGCAGGTGATGCTGAACCTGGCGCTCAACGCGATCCAGGCGATGCCCAACGGCGGGCGCCTGAGCCTGACTGCCAGCCATGCCGGCCAGCGCGATGGCGTGGACTGGATGCAGATCTGCGTGGCCGATGAAGGCATCGGCATGGATGCGGACACGCTGTCACACCTGTTCAATCCGTTCTTCACCACCAAGGCCGATGGCACCGGCCTGGGGCTGATTTCCTGCAAGCGCATCGTTGAAGGCGCCGGTGGCAGCATCCACGTCAACAGCCAGCCGGGGCAGGGCACCTGCTTCGAACTGCGGCTGCCGATGCATGAGGCCATCGATGGCAGCGAGCCGATCGAGCAGCTGGTGGCGCTGGGCAGTGGCCAGTCGATCCTGGTGGTTGACGGCGAAGCCACGCGCCTGTCGCTGCTCGGCAACGCGCTGTCCAGCCAGGGTTACCAGTTGCAGCTGGCCTCCGATGGCCCGGCGGCGTTGCGCTGGATGCAGCAGGAGGCGATGCCGGCGCTGGTGATTGCCGATGCCGGCTCCAAACTGCTGCCGGCCAGCCAGCTGCTGGGCGAGATGGCCACGCTTGGCTACCGCGGTCCGGCGCTGGTGCTGGAGGATCCGGCGGTGCCAGTCGCGGCGGACGCGTTCCCGGCCGGTGTGGAGGTGCATGTGCTGCACAAGCCGCTGCAGATGCAGCAGGTCTTCCGCGCGGTGGCTGAAGCGCTGGGCTGATGCCGCGGTAGTGGCGG
>NZ_JAWIRR010000043.1:0-30796 GCF_036320065.1 Stenotrophomonas sp. SMYL8 | reverse complement strand
CCCCCCCCCCCCCCCCCCCCCCCCCCCCCCCCCCCCCCCCCCCCCCCCCCCCCCCCCCCCCCCCCCCCCCCCCCCCCCCCCCCCCCCCCCCCCCCCCCCCCCCCCCCCCCCCCCGCCATCCCTCAGCAGACCCGCCGTTGCTTCAGCTCTTGCCGTTGCCCTGGCCTCTGCGGGTGCAGGGCGCAGCCCCTGCCGACCAACCCACTACTCTGCGCTGGCGATCTGCTTTTCGATGTCGGCGGCCGTCACTGGGCCGAGGAAGGTGTGCGCCAGCTTGCCCTGCGGATCCAGCAGATGCGTCAACGGCAGGCCCCGCGGCGTGGCGAAGTCCGCCGGCGGATCGAACGGGTCCACGATCACGATCGGATAGGTCACCGGGTGCTTGGTCAGGAACGACTGCATCTCCGGCACCTCGATATCCTCATAGGCCAGGCCAACCACCTCGATGTTGCTGCGCATCGCATGCAGCGCCGACAGCTCCGGCATCTCCTTGCGGCACGGGGCACACCAGGTCGCCCAGAAATTCACGATCACCCACTTGCCGCGGTGCGCGGCCAGGTCGTAGTCGCTGCCATCCACCGCCTTCATCCTCAGCGTCGGGAACTCGGCAGTGGTGCGCTCGGCCGGGGTCTCTTCGACCGGTGCCGGTGTGGTCGGCGTCGGTGCCTGTGCTGGCGGCTGGCTGCTGGCGGGGGTCGGCTCCTGGGCCGGTTTGCAGGCCGACAGCGCCAGCAACAGGGCCAGCGGGAGCAGCAACGGGGTCTTGCGGGTCATGGCATGTCTCCGGAATCGGTGTAGATATCGCTGACCTTGCGCTTGAGGCGTTCGCGCAGGGGCAGCCGCAGATCGTCCAGTGCCGCCAGCGCAGCACGGCCCAGTGTGTCGTCGCGGTATGGCAGATGCTGCTCGGCTACCGGAATGCGCAGCTGGGTACATTCGTACAGATCGGCCAGGCTGACCTGGTCCAGGTCGCGCGAGAGCAGCCATTCGCCGCGTTCATCGCGGCGCAGCAGGCCGATCTCCTGCAGATTGCAGGCCAGGTCCTGCAGCAGCGAATCGGTCAGCATCGGCTCCAGCCGCAGGATTTCATCATCGGCCAGGCCCTTGCCCTTGGCTCGGGCATGGTGGAAGCGGCCGAGCAGGCGCAGCAGGCCATAGAACTCGTAGCCCTGCGGCAGGCGCAGTTCCACCGGCTGGTAGCGGAAGGCGGCCATCGACGAGGACAGCGACGCGCCCAGCAGCACCGCCACCCAGCACAGGTAGATCCACAGCAGCAGGATCGGCACGAAGGCGACCGTGCCGTAGAGCTTCTGGTAGGACTGGAAGCTGCCCAGGTAGGCGCCGATGCCCCACTTCACCAGTTCCAGGATGACCGCCGCGAGAATCGCGCCGGGCACCGCGTGCCGCCATTTCACGGTGTGGTGCGGCACCACCCGGAACATCAGCGTGATGCAGACGAACTCGATCAGGATCGGCGCCAGCCGCAGCGCGAACTCGGCCAGCCAGCGGCCCTCCTGGGTGCCGAACAGTGGCATCGCGAACACCCGCGCCGACACCGCCAGCGAAGCGGCAGCGAGCATTGCGCCCAGGGTCAGCACGGTCCAGTAGACCAGGAAGCGGGTCAGCTTGGGCCGGGTCGAGCCGACCCGCCAGATCTGGTTGAAGGTCTCTTCAACGCTGTTGAGGGTGATCAGCAACGAGACCACCAGTGCGATGAAGCCGGCGGCGGTGAGCTGGCCGGCACTGGCCGAGAACTGCCGCAGGTAGCCCTCCGCCGCACGCGCGGCGTTGGGCACGAAGTTGGAGAAGACGTAATCGCTGAGCTGGTCACTCCAGCGGTCGAAGACAGGGAAGGCCGAGAGCACGCCGAACACCACGATGGCCAGCGGCACCAGCGCGAACACCGTGGTGTACGCCAGTGCCGCCGCTGCCTGGAACAGGCGGTCGTCGAGGAAGCGATGCCACAGGAAGCGGCCGAAACTGATGGCCCGTGCGCGATCCCGCGCGCGCTCCATCCACAGGTTGAGCGTATCCAAAGGTTCCATCGGCGAAAGGGTACCCGATGCGGAATGCTCGCAGGATAGCCATACTGGTGGCCACACGACGAGGAGAAGCGGGCACGATGGGCGAGATTCTGGTGCTGTACTACAGCCGGGGCGGTTCAGTGGCACGGCTGGCGCGCCAGATCGCGCGGGGCATCGGCGAAGTGCCGGGCATGACCGCGCGCCTGCGCACAGTGCCGCCGGTGGCCGCCGTGACCCAGACCGCACAACCTCCGGTCCCCGACGATGGTGCCCCCTACGTGAGCGTGCAGGACCTGGTCGAATGCCAGGGCCTGCTGCTTGGCAGCCCCACCCGCTTCGGCAACATGGCGGCGCCGGTCAAGCATTTCCTGGACGGGCTGGGCGCCGAATGGGTCAACGGCACTCTCTCCGGCAAGCCGGCCGGCGTGTTCACCTCCACCGCCTCGATGCATGGCGGCCAGGAATCGACCCTGCTGTCGATGCAGGTGCCGTTGCTGCACCATGGCTGCGTGATCGTCGGCATCCCGTTCACCGAACCGGCGCTGAGTCACACCACCAGTGGCGGCACGCCGTATGGCGCCAGCCACGTCGCCGGCGCCGCCGACGACCCGCAGCCGACCGACGATGAAGCCGTGCTGGCGCGCGCGCTGGGCCGCCGGGTGGCCGACATCGCGCAGCGGTTGGCCCGATGAGCGCCGCGCCGCGCACGGCCCTGCTGCTGGCCCTGATGGGGCTGGCCGCGCTGTTCGCCGGCTGGTTCATCAATGACAAGCACTGGCTGGCCACCCAGCTGGTGTTCACCGCGCCGCCGCTGGCGTTGGCCGTTGCCCTGCGACTGGGCTGGCGCAAGGCCGGTTTCTGGGCCTCGGTGCTGGCCCTGGGCTGGTTCAGCCACGGGGTGATGAGTGCCTGGAGCCACCCGGAAACACGCTGGCTGGCGCTGATCGAGATCGCGCTGGCCCTGCTGGTGATCTTCAGCGCCAGCCTCCCCGGGCTGCGCGCCCGCTTCGGCAAGCGACGCTGACGCTGCGCCCGCCGGGCCGTATCATCTGTGTTCCTGGCCCCGCGCCGCTGTACCTGTCCTGGTTTCGCGCATGCACATGATGGAAGAGCTCCTGGTCGTCACCACCGGTGGCACGATCGACAAGATCTACTTCGACGACAAGTCGGACTACCAGATCGGCGACCCCCAGATCGGCATGATCCTGCGCGAGCTGGGCGTGACGTTCCGCTTCAACGTGATTCCGATCCTGCGCAAGGATTCGCTGCACATCAACGATGAGGACCGCGAACTGATCCGCGCCACCATCGCCGCGCAGCCGACCCGCCACGTGCTGGTGACCCACGGCACCGATTCGATGGTGCAGACCGGCAAGGTGCTGGCGACGATCCCGGACAAGACCATCGTGATGACCGGCGCGCTGAGCCCGGCGCGTTTCCGCGGCTCGGATGCGGAGTTCAACATCGGCTGCGCGATCGGTGCGGTGCAGTCGCTGCCAAGCGGCGTGTACATCGCGATGAACGGGCGGATTTTCGACCCGCAGCACGTGCGCAAGAACGTGGCCGCGAACCGCTTCGAATCGGTCTGAGGAACAGCGTGCCGACCAAGGTCGGCACCTACCACGACGCGGCGGCTCGCATCACCGCGCGCCCCCATGCAAAAACGCCCCGGCCGGAGCCGGGGCGTGCCCATGGAGAGGGGCTTGGGCTCAGTACTGGGCGTTGAGAGTCAGGCCCGAGAAGGTGCTGTAGGCCTTCACCCGCACATACCACGTGCCGGCAGCCGGACTGTTGATGGTGCAGGTCTCGCTGTTGCCGCTCAGGTACGGGCGGCAGGTGTAGGCGGTATCGGTCGGGGCACTGCCCTGGCGCACGTACAGGTCGGCATCACCGCTGCCGCCACTGATCGCCACGCGCAGCTGGGTGCTGCCGGCCGGAACGTTCACGGTGTAACTCAGCGAAGCGCCGCTGGCAGCGCCGAGGCCGGTGACCGGGACGTTGTTCTGCAGCACGTTGCCACCCGGGTTCGGGCCGCCACCGTTGATCGCCGCAGCCACGGCAGCGTCGGCGTCGATGATGCCGGCGCCGCAGCCGCCCGAGCAGGCGCCCGGCAGCGGACGTGCAGTGCTCTTGATGATGCTCTCCACCTGCGCCGGGCTCAGCGGGCTCGGGGCTACGGACTGCATCAGCGCGACCACGCCGGCCACGTGCGGTGCTGCCATCGAGGTGCCGTTGTACGAAGCGTAGCTGGCGCTGCCCGGGGTGGTGGTGCCGCTGTTGAGGGTGGACAGGATGCCCTGGCCCGGTGCCGAGATATCGATGCCGTTGCCATAGTTGGAGAAGCTGGCACGCGCACCGGCCGAGGTGGTGGCCGCCACTGCGATCACGTTCGGGCAGTTGGCCGGCACCGACGAGGACACGTTGGTGTTGCTGTTGCCGGCGGCGACCACCACGGTGGTGCCACGCCCGACAGCGCCATTGATCGCGTTCTGGTAGGTGGTCGAACAGCTGCCGCCGCCGCCCAGCGAGAGGTTGATGACCTCGGCCGGATTGGCATTGGCCGGCACGCCGCTGACGCTGCCGCCGGACGCCCACACGATCGCGTCGGCAATGTCGGAGGTGTAACCGCCGCACTTGCCGAGCACGCGCACCGGCACGACCTTGGCGTTGAACGCAGTACCTGCCACGCCGGTGCTGTTGTTGGTCACCGCCGCTACCGTGCCCGCCACGTGGGTGCCGTGCCAGCTGGAGTTCGAACCCGGGTAGCCCGCCTGGCACTCGTTGTCGCCGTACCAGTCGCCCTCATCGTTCGGGTTGTTGTCGCGGCCGTTGCCGTCGCGCGCCATCGCCGCATCACTGATGAAGTCGTAGCCCGGCAGGATGTTGGCATTGAGGTCGGCGTGGTTGGTGATGCCGGTGTCGATCACCGCCACGACCACACCGGTGCCGGTGGCCTTGTCCCAGGCCGGCCGGATGTTGATGCCGGCATTGGAGGTGCCGAAGCCCCATTGCTCACTGAAGCGGGTGTCGTTCGGGGTCAGCGTGGCACGCATGATCTGGTCGACTTCAACGTATTCCACGTTCGGGTCGGCGGCCAGCTTGCGCATCAGCTGCTCGGATTCGGCCTGGTCGAGCGGACGATCGGTCTTGACCAGGGTCGGGCCGACGGCCAGCTTGCGGACCTGCTGCAGGCCCAGCGCGCGGCCCTGGCTGCTGGCCAGGCCGGCGGCGGCACTCTTCAGCGAAGAGGCCAGTGCGGTGGTGTTGGCCACCGGCGCGCTGCCGTCGCGGTACTTCACGATGAAACGCTGGTGGGTCTGTGCGGACTGCAGGCCGCTGAGCTGGACATCACCGGCCAGCGCAGGCGTGGCCAGCAGCAGCGATGACAGAACGGACGCACCAAGGACCACCCACACTCGACGCACACGCGGTTGCGTTACCTGGGACATCGTATTTCCCTTTCTTGTGGTGTGAATGCCGGAATCGGCAGAAGCACCGGCCCGAACCCTGGGCTGGCTTGCCTTGGCGAGGTTCGAAGTCCGGCGAGCCAGCGGATCCCCCTAACGATCCGCCGTGCAGATGACGCTAATGACCAAAACCGGACACCACAAGATTTTCAGCGTCTTTTCAGCAAGATGAAATGTTCGTTCTGAGACTTTTCGGGTCGAGGGTTTGTGAAGGTGAAGGAACTTTCTCCTGCCCTGCACGCACCTGACTGGGTCATCACGTGTCCTGCGATGACTTTGCCGACATCGGCGTCCACTGCTGACACCAACGACGGCGCAGCGTGCCCGCGGCGTGCCTGCCCATCGCGTCGGACGCGCTGACTACTTTGCCTACGGGAGGCGCGCCGGCCGGATCCGCTGACCTTTGACCGGCTCGCCGCGTGCAACTGGCTGGTCATCGGCCACATAACCGGAGAACTGTGCCGGGAGCGCTTCGCCGACACCGAACACGGGCCCGGCCTGCAGCTGGTAGTGCAGGTGCGGTTCGGAGGAGTTGCCGCTGTTGCCGCAGTCACCGAGGTGCGCGCCGCTGCGGACAGCCTGTCCCTGCGCCACACGCACACTGCCCTGGCGCAGGTGCGCCAGCACCGAGTACTCCTCGTTGCCGTGGTCGAGGATGACGCGGTTGCCGGTGAGCTGGGCGGCATTCGTCTGGCCCGGCACGTTGTCGGCGACACCCTCGATCACCTCCACCACCGTGCCGTCGGCGGGCGCGAGGATCGGGCGACCGAAGCAGTAGTAATCATCGTTGCGCAGGCCATCGCCACGGTGCGAGCGGCCATCGCGGACCACCAACAGATCCAGCGCGAAGCGCTGGCCGGCATGGGCCGCATGGTAGTTCTGTTCGACGGTACGCCCGCCCCAGAACACGTAGTACTCATCGTTGAACGGCAGTTGCAGCCGTGTGCGGGTCTGGTAGTCGAGGAACCCGCTCCTGGCGGCCTGCGGTGGCGTGGTCTGGAGCGGGCGGATGTAGAAACCGCCAATCCGCCCGTCGGCGTCGATGGCCCACAGCACCTGGATCAGGTCCGGGCTCCTGGCGAAGCGCGCCTGCCGCAGATAGGTGTCGAATCCATCAACCTTCTCGACCTTCTCACTGACCAGCTCGGTTTCTGCGCCCCAGCCCGCCAGCACCTGCTCGCGCAGCGCCACCAGGTTCTGCGGGGACTGCAGCCCCGCCTGCATCTGCGGCGTCATCCGTTCCCACAGTGCGTCGATGTGCCCTTCGTAGAACTGCGTGGTCAGCGCAGCTCCCTGTTGGCGAGGATCTGCAGCCGCAGCCGCGCCGATGAGGGCAGAGAAGGAAACAACCAGAACTGCAAACAGGCGCGGGAGCAATCTCATGTCAGGCGTCCTTTCGATCCGGATCGGGAATGCCGGCAACGATCGCCGCCAGCTGTGTGCGGTACTCGGCCAGGGCAGTGCGGCCCATCGGCGTCAACTGCAGGGTGGTCAGTGGGCGCTTGCCGCGGAACGACTTGTCGATGGCGACCAGTCCAGCAGCCTCCAGCTTGCTCAGATGGCTGGAGAGGTTGCCCTTGCTCAATCCGCTGAGATGTTCGACAAAGCCGAACTCGGCGGATTCGGCACCTGCCAGGATCGACAGGATCAGCAGGCGTGCCGGCTCGTGGATCAAGCGGTCGAGCTGGAGCAGCGCTCTGGAATCAGGCAGCTGGGTCATCCGACGTTCGTCCGCGCCGCCATGAACGCGCGCATCTCCACCTGCAGCCGCTGGAAGCGCTGGTGGTCACGCCAGCCGACCACGATCAGTGCGACGGATGCCAGCGGAAACACGGCCGTGCTCAGGGCGAAGCCATACGCCTGCCCGGTGAAGGCCAGCGCGGCCTGGCACAACAGGAACACGCCCACGATGAACTCCAGCGGCGTACGCAGCCAGCGCCACACCACCCAGGGCAGCAGCGCCACCACGGCCAGGTAACCGATGGCGCGCAGGTCCCAGGGCAGCTCGCCCATCGGCGCCAGCCGGGTCAGCACGCTGCCGATCACCAGCACGCTTACCAGCGCGGTGAAGGCAATGAAGAAGCGCTGGAAATTGCGCTCGACCGGCGTGACCTGCTCCTCGACCTGGCCCAGCCGCTGGTAGTAACGGCGTGCCAGCCATTGCTTGCCGACGATCCACAGCACCGGCACGGCAATCAGCACGATGCGCAGCGCCAGGGTGGTCGGCAGCAGCGCGCCGGCAAGGAACGAGGCCAGGCAGGCAATGCCGCCTGCCATCGCCGACAGGCCCCCGGCACTTCGCGAGTACCGCGAATATTCACGGGTCAGCGCCTGCAGGCGCGAGGAAGGATCAATGACGGACGGCTGCTGCATGACACGCTCCATCGGGGTCGCTTGAATTTAGTTTGCAGTGCAAACCTATTTGCGTCAAGCGCCCGTCTGCTGCGGTCGACGGGCGGGCCCACAACGCAGAAAGCCCGTCACTGGGACGGGCTTTCAAGACGAGCCGCCGGGCATGGCCCGGCGCTACCGGTTCAACGCGGGCGATCAGCCCAGCTTGACCAGCCAGTTGTGGCGGTCCGGCAGGCGGCCGTACTGGATGTCGGTCAGTTCCTTGCGCAGCGACATGGTCACTTCGCCGGCCGGTGCGTTGATGTCGCCCACCGAGAAGCCTTCGCCCTTCAGCTGGCCGATCGGGGTGACCACCGCTGCGGTGCCGCAGGCGAACACTTCGGCGATCTCGCCGGAGGCAACGCCGTCCTTCCACTCGTCGATGCTGACCTTGCGCTCTTCGACCTTCATGCCGCGGTCGCGGGCCAGCTGCAGGATGCTCTCGCGGGTGATGCCTTCGAGGATGCTGCCGGACAGCTGCGGGGTGACCAGGGTGCCGTCCTTGTAGACCAGGAACACGTTCATGCCACCCAGTTCTTCCAGGTACTTGCCCTCGACCGGGTCGAGGAACAGCACCTGCGAGCAACCCTGTGCCTGTGCCTTCTGCTGCGGCAGCAGCGAAGCCGCGTAGTTGCCACCGCACTTGGCGGCACCGGTGCCACCCTTGGCCGCACGCGCGTACTCGGTCGACAGCCAGATCGACACCGGGGCGACACCCTTGGCGAAGTACGGGCCGGCCGGGCTGGCGATGACGTAGTAGCCGGCCTTGTGCGCGCCGCGCACGCCGAGGAAGGCTTCGTCGCCGATCATGAACGGACGGAAGTACAGGCTCGACTCATCGGCCGACGGCACCCAGGCGCTGTCGACGGCGATCAGCTGCTTCAGCGATTCGACGAAGATCTCCACCGGCAGTTCCGGCAGCGCCAGGCGCTGCGCCGAACGCTGCAGGCGACGGCCGTTGGCATCCGGGCGGAAGGTCCAGATCGAACCGTCGGCATGGCGGTAGGCCTTGATGCCCTCGAAGATTTCCTGGCCGTAGTGCAGCACGGCCGCGGCCGGGTCCAGCTGCAGCGGGCCATAGGCGCGCACGTTGGCGTTGTGCCAGCCGGTGTCCTTGTCCCAGCGCACTTCCACCATGTGGTCGGTGAAGTGCAGGCCGAAACCCGGCTTCTCCAGGATCTGGGCGCGCTCTTCAGCGCTGCGCGGGTGGTCCGAACGGGTGACGGCGAAGCTGGGAATGGACTGGGACACCGGAGATTTCCTGTTCTGGTTGCGGGTAATGCCCGGCCCGCGTCACTGCGGGCCGTGGGTCAAAGCATGCCGGTCTCGAGCCGGGCCGCCTCGGACATCATGTGCTGGTTCCACGGCGGGTCGAACACCAGGTCGACGTCGGCCTCGGCCACCGTCGGAATCATTTCGAGCTTGCTGCGCACGTCGTCGACCAGGATCTCGCCCATGCCGCAGCCCGGTGCGGTCAGGGTCATCTTCACGTCGATCTCGCGCTTGCCTTCGTCCAGGTGCTTGATCTCGACCTCGTAGACCAGGCCCAGTTCGACGATGTTCACCGGAATTTCCGGATCAAAGCAGGTGCGCAGCTGCTGCCACACCAGCTGTTCCACCTGTTCATCGGTGGCGTCGGCCGGCAGCTCGAGCGGTGCCGGTGCCTCCTTGCCGATGGCGTCGCCGTCCTTGCCGGCGATGCGGAACAGGTTGCCCTCGACGAACACCGAATAACTGCCGCCCAGCGCCTGGGTGATGTACCCATAGCTGCCGGCGGGCAGGGTCACGGTGTCGCCCTGCGGGACCATCACGGCCTCGCAATCGCGTTCGAAGTGGACAGGTTCGCTGCTACGGGAATACATGGGGACCGATATGGGGCCGTGGCCAAGGCCACGCAAGACGGCATTCTAGCCCAGCCGCCCTGCCGCCGCCGGTGCACTGCGGCAAACCACAGTATCCTGTGGGTGATCTTCAGGGAGCTTCGATGTCCTCCAATGCCGCGCGTGCCAGGACCGTGACCTGGCTCTGGCCCATCATGCTGTTGCTGGGTCTGCTTGTTGCTCCCCTCGCCTGGATGATGCTGGCGCTGATGACCGGCCGGCAGGTCGGCTGGATGGCGGTACTGACCGCCCTGGAACTGGTGTTCATGCTGCGCATGGGCACGCTGGGCCCGGGCCGGCTGCGCATCGCCCTGGTCGTGCTGGGCACTCTGCTGGTGACGGCCGTGGCCAACTGGGCCATCGCCAGCGCGTGGATGGGCGGCTCGATCGGGCTGGACCTGTGGGACGCCACCCTGCGGATGGGCCCGCACCTGGCCTGGACCCTGATCACCCTCGCCAATGGCGCGATGGAATGGCTTTGGCTGGCCCTGGGCGTGGCCGTGGGCGCCTGGCTGGCGCGCTGACCCACCGGCAGGTAGTGCCGGCCGTTGGCCGGCAGAAGCGTGCGGACCAAGGTCCGCACCTACCCGATGCAACCACCACGCGTGGATTCGGTAGTGCCGGGCGCAGCCGCCATGCGTGGATGGGGGTAGTGCCGGCCGCTGGCCGGCAAATGCATGCGGACCAAGGTCCGCACCTACCCGATGCAGCCGCCGCTCAATGCCCGCCGTCGAGCGCCTTCAGTTCGCTCACCAGCGAGGCCGCCGCTTCCGCACCATCGCCGTACAGCATGCGGGTGTTGTCGGCGTAGAACAGCGCATTCTCGATGCCGGCAAAACCGGTGCCCTTGCCGCGCTTGATCACCACCACGTTGCGCGCGTTGACCACATCCAGCACCGGCATGCCGTAGATCGGGCTGGCCGGGTCGGTACGTGCCACCGGATTGACCACGTCGTTGGCACCGATCACCAGCACCACATCGGTGTTGGCAAATTCCGGGTTGATGTCGTCCATGTCGGCGATCAGGTCGTAGGGCACACCCGCTTCGGCCAGCAGCACGTTCATGTGCCCAGGCATGCGCCCAGCCACCGGGTGGATCGCGAACTTCACCTTCACCCCGCGCTGGCCCAACCGCTGCGCCAGCTCCCAGATCTTGTGCTGGGCCTGCGCCACCGCCATGCCATAACCGGGCACGATCACCACGCGTTCGGCGTAGGCCATCATCGCCGCGACGTCCGACGCTTCAATCGGCTTCTGCGCGCCAGTGATCGCCTGCGCTTCGCCGCCGGCGCCGCCGCCGAAGTTGGAGAACAACACGTTGCGGATCGGCCGGTTCATCGCCTTGGCCATCAGCCGGGTCAGCAGGATGCCCGCCGCGCCGACCATCATGCCGGCGATGATCAGCGCCTCGTTGCCCAGCACATAGCCTTCGAACGACACCGCCAGGCCGGTGAACGCGTTGTACAGCGAGATCACCACCGGCATGTCGGCGCCACCGATCGGCAGCGTCATCAGCACGCCCAGTGCCAGTGCCAGCACGAAGAACGCGACGATCGCCCAGGTGTTGAGCGTGCTGGCCGCGATGATCGCCAGCACCACCACCGCCAGTGCCACCAGCAGGTTCATCACCTGCTGGCCCGGCCAGGTCACCCGCTTGTCCAGGCGGCCATCGAGCTTGGCCCAGGCAATCACCGAGCCGGACAGCGACACCGCACCGATGGCCGCGCCGACCACCGCCAGCAGCAGCACCATGCCCGAGGGTTGGCGGGCAGCGAGGTCGGCCAGCGCCTGTGCGCTCCAGTGGCTGGTATCACGGTTGGCGAGGAAGGCGTAGCGCAGCAGTTCCACTGCACCGATGGCCGCGGCCGAGCCGCCGCCCATGCCGTTGTACAGCGCCACCATCTGCGGCATGTCGGTGATGGCAACCTTGCCGGCCGACCACCAGGCCAGGCCCGCGCCCAGCAGCAGCGCCACCAGGATCAGCGGCACGTTATGCAGTTCGGGCAGGAAGAACGTCGCCACCGTGGCCAGCAGCATGCCCAGCCCGGCCCAGCGGATGCCGCTGCGCGCGGTCAGCGGCGAGGCCATGCGCTGCAGGCCCAGCAGGAACAGCGTGGCGGCGACGAGGTAGCTGGCCTTGACCAGCCAATCGAGCAGTTCGACGGTGCTGATGTTCAAGCCTGCGGCTCCTTCGGCTCGTCCTTGCCGCCCTTGGGCGCGCTCGGCTTGAACATTTCCAGCATGCGCGCGGTGACCACGTAGCCACCGGCGGCGTTGCCAGCACCAAGCACCACGGCGAGGAAGCCCAGAGCTTTCTCCAGCGGTGTCTGCGCGTGCCCCAGCACCACCATTGCACCGATCAGCACGATGCCGTGGATGAAGTTGGAGCCCGACATCAGCGGGGTATGCAGGATCACCGGCACCCGCGAAATGATCACGTGGCCGGCGATGGCTGCCAGCATGAAGATGTACAGCGCTACGAACCCGTCACTCACCGGCAACGCTCCTGCTCTGTCTTCGTCGTCCCATCATAACCATGGGCTGAACCCGGTGCGCGCCCGGCGTCAACCGAAGCCGCGCTCACGCGTTGTCGATGGTGACCCCGAGCGAGGAACCGTACCCTGTGCTGGTGAGCAGCCCCGTCCCCCCGAGCGCCGAGACCGATGCCCTGCCGGCGTCGCTGGAGGCGTTCCTGGCCAGTGTTGGCCCGCGCGCGTTCCGCTTCGCCGAGGCCGGCCTGCGCCAGCGCGAAGACGCCATGGACGCGGTGCAGGACGCGCTGCTGCGCATGCTGGACTACGCCGACAAGCCGGCTGCCGAATGGGCCCCGCTGTTCTGGAGCATCCTGCGCCGGCGCGTGATCGACGTGCAGCGCCGGCGCCGCTTCCGACTGCCGTTCTGGCGCGACAACCAGGACGCCGACGGCGGCGAGATCGACTGGGCCGACCCCGGCCCGGACCCGGCACAGGCGCACGAACAGCGCCAGCAGTACCAACAGCTGGTGGACGCGTTGCGCCGCCTGCCCGCCCGCCAGCGCGAGGCCTTCACCCTGCGCGTGCTGCAGGACCTGGACGGGGCCACCACCGCCCGCGCCATGGGCTGCAGCGAAGGCGCGGTAAAAACCCATCTGGCACGCGCCCGCCAGGCGCTGCAGGATTATCTGGAGACCCACCCGTGAACCGCTCCCTGCCTTCCGATGACACCCTGCGCAGCCTGCACGCGCAGTCGCTGCACGCGCTGTCGCCGGCAACGCTGGCCCGGCTGCGCCAGGCTCGCCACGGCGCCACGGCCGCCCATCGCGGGCGCTGGCGCTGGTGGCTGGCCAGTGCCTGTTCACTGGTGGTGGCACTGGGTATCGGCCTGCAGTTCACCGGCCACGGCACCCTGACCGGCCCTGCGCCGGCACCTGTGCTTGCCTCGGCGGAAGACAACAGCGCGCTCTACGACGAAAATCCCGATCTGTACCTGTGGCTGGGCGATACCGACCTGGCGATGGAGTGAATCATGTCCCGACTGCACACCCTGCCCCTGCTGATGACCCTGTTGCTGCTGCCGGCCTTCCCGGCACTGGCGCAGAGCGCCGCGCCCGCCCCTGCCGCACGCCCTGCGCCGGCCGCACCGCTGCCGGCGTGGGAACACCTGAGCGAAGCGCAACGCGAATCCCTGCTGGCGCCGCTGCGCGACCGCTGGAACAGCGCCGATGCCGGCCAGCGCCAGCGCATGCTTTCGCATGGCCAGCGCTGGCAATCGATGAGCCCGGAGCAGCGCGACAAGGCCCGCCGTGGCCTGCGCCGCTTCGAGCACATGAACCCGGAACAGCGTGAGCAGGCCCGGGCCCTGTTCGGTCAGATGCGGAACATGCCGCCGGAACAGCGCGACGCCCTGCGCGAGCGCTGGTCGCAGATGACGCCGGAACAACGCAAGGACTGGGTGCGCGACAACCCGCCGCCGGCGAAGCCCCGGTAACGCCCCGGCGAACGGGGTCAGATCCCTTTGCCTTCGGCAAAGGGATCTGACCCCATGTCACTCACGCCTGCCAGCGTGTCTTCGCCAGCAACTCGTCGTCCCAGTCGAAACTGAGCTCCCCTTCGCGCACGAACAAGGCGACGAAGTTGAGCAGGTTGCGCGCGTACATCTCGCTGGCCTGGGTCGCACCGCGGCTGGCCAGGCCAAGCGGGCCATCGATGGTCACGCCCTGATGTTCGATGCACTGCCCCGGCTGGGTCAGTGCGCAGTTGCCGCCGCTCTCTGCCGCCAGATCGACAATGACGCTGCCGGTGGCCATGCCTTCCACCATCGCGGCAGTCACGATCGTCGGCGCCGGTCGCCCCGGTACCGCTGCCGTGCAGATCACCACATCCACGCTGCGCAGGTGGTCGGCCAGCCGGCGCTGCTGCTCGGCGCGTTCCTCATCGGTCAACGCACGCGCATAGCCGCCTTCACCGGCTGCACTCACACCAAGATCAAGGAAGCGCGCGCCCAGCGACTGGATCTGCTCGCGGGTTTCCGGGCGCACGTCGAAACCTTCCACCTGTGCACCGAGACGACGTGCGGTAGCGATGGCCTGCAGACCGGCCACACCGGCACCGATCACCAGCACCTTGGCCGGGCGCACGGTACCGGCGGCGGTGGTCAGCATCGGGAAGAAACGCGGCGCACGCTCGGCCGCGATCAGTGCCGCCTTGTAGCCGGCCATGCCGGCCTGCGAGCTGAGTACATCCATCGCCTGCGCGCGGGTGGTGCGCGGCAGCTGCTGCAGTGGGAACAGGTGCAGGCGGTCGCCAGCGGCCAATGCCGCAAGCGCCGGATCACTGGCCGGAGTCAGCAGGCCGACCACGCTGGCAGCGGGCTTGAGCTGCTCCAGCACCGCCACCGGCGGTGCCTGCACGCACAGCAGGATATCGATCTCGGCCAAGCGACCTACATCGAACACACGTGCACCGGCGTCGTCATAGGCAGCATCGGTAAATCCCGCCGCCAGACCGGCGCCGGCCTCATACCAGACAGTGATGCCCAAGGCACCGAGCTTGCGCGCGGTTTCCGGCGTCAACGCCACGCGCCGTTCGCCCGGCGCGGTCTCCTTGATCCCCAGCAACGCCACGGCCATGCAGGTCCCCGCTGATCGGTGAGTTTTCCCGATCCTAGCAGGCGGCCACGGCTCAGTGCAGTGTTGCGCTGCCCGGGTCCAGCCGATCGATCACACCCTGCATCGCGCTGTCGAAGGCGCCATCGTCGACGTGGGCGCGCAGGCGGCCCAGCCGCACCATCACTGCCAGTTCTTCCGGCGAGGCCACGCAGAAGCGCACGCCGCGGCGGTTGACGAACAGCAGGCGCGAGGAAATCGGGCTGACCCAGGACAGCTTGCCGGCCTGCACCTTGCCGTCCTTGTCGACGAAGTCCAGCCAGTTGCCGATTTCCATGCGTCGGAAGCGGTCGGCGTCGGCGTTGTCGAAATCGTCGGCGTCGATCTGCCCGCCGAGCTCCACCGCTGGCGACTCAGCCACCGGCGGCGCCGGCAAGGCAACCTGCGGCAGCTCCGGCAGCGCGCGCTGCAGTTCCGGTCGCGATTCCGCAATGCCCTGCAGGGTGTCGTGCAGGGCGTCGATGGCACCGGTGGCGGCATCGCCGTGCACGCCGACACTGGCAAATACCTTGGCCAGCACCGGCTGCCAGGCCTGCAGCCACGGCTTGCCGACGATCTGGCGGCGGGCCTCGGCCACTTCCTCCAGCAGGCCGTCAGCCAGGCTCAGTGCCTCGGCCACCGACGCGCCCTCCTCGCCCTCGCGCAGCAGCGCCAGGGTCAGGTGGTGCTGCCATGGCTGGCGCAGGAACTCAGCGATGGCCGGCGGCAGGGTGGCATCGCCGATGCGGCGATCCAGTTCGGCACCCGCCCGGCTGCGGGCCATTTCCAGCTTCTCCTGGCCGCGCTGCGTTTCGGCGGCGCGGCGCTCGGCGATCTCCACACGGCGGCGATGCTGCACAAGGAATTCGCGGAATTCTTCTTCCAGAGTCAGGAAGATCGCCAGGTTCTCGTTGAACTCGGCAACCAGGCGCTCGATGATTTCCTCGACCTTGGCCATCAGCATGCGCTCGGCCTGGCTTTCGCCGGTATTGCCCTCGCAGGCTTCGGCCAGCGAGTTGAGCAGCTTGCGGGCCGGGTGGGTCTTCTGCACGAACATGCGGCGGTCGAGCATCGCCACCTTGACGAAGGGCACCACCAGGCGGCCGATCAGCTCGCGCGAACGGCCCTCCAGCTCGCGTTCGTCCAGCATCACGTCGAACAGCATGCCGACCAGATCGATCGCATCTTCGTCCTGCGGGTCCAGCCGGGTCTGGCCAGGATCGACGCCGAGACGGGTGGCGCTGGACAGCACTTCACTCTTCAGCCGCTGCGCCAGTGATTCGCCGTCCTCGCCGATGGCCGCACGCAGGGTGGCGCTGGGCGTGGCCTGCAGCAGCGACAGCACCGACATCATCTCGCGCTGGCTCAACGGGCGGTGCTGGCCAACCGCGACCTGCGCTGCCGAGGTGGCGTCCTCGCGAACGTGACGGGTCTGCTGCAGCAGCTCATGCAGGGCCTCCAGCAGCATTCCCTGCTGGCCGGCATACGCCTCGCCGTTGCCGGCATCCTCGCTCCCGAGGTGCTGCTGCATGTGGCCACGGCGCTCGGACCAGCGCGCAGCGAAGCGCTGTGCCCAGGCCGGCGCGGCCTGTTCATCATCGCTGAATTCGGATTCGAAGCCCGCCGCGTGGCGCGGCTCGACCAGATCGTCCGACCCGGGCGCCATGCGCGGGTCGGGCGCGGCCGACAATGGACGCCGCGGCGCCCCCATCTGCGACATCACGCCAGCGGCGGCCAGCTGCTCGTCCAGCTTCTCGTAGATGCGGCCCACCGGCGCGCGCAGGTCGCGCTCGCACAGCTTGATCAGCACCAGGTGCACTTCCGGCGCCAGTTCGCAGCCGGCAAAGGCCTCATGGATGGCCACGCCCAGGTGTTCGGGGCTGACCGGGTTGTGATCGGCATCCAGCTCGGCGCCGCCGATCAGGCGGCCGAGGCGGCGGTCCAGCCGCGCCAGCACCGGCTTGAAGTCACGCAGCAGCACGGTGGCGAAATTGCGCACCGCCAGCCGCGATTCCAGTACATGTTCAGCCAGCAGGCTCAGGCCATCCTCGGCCGGCCCGGACAGGGTGGCTTCGGCCGACAACGGCTCGCCACTGGCCAGTGCATCCCAGGCCCGCTGCAGGTGGCCGGCGAAGGCGGCGGCGATGTCCTCACGGCGACGGCGCAGCTCGCGCATCGCATCCAGGAACAGCAGCTGCGACGAGCCAGCATTGCCGGCGCGGTCGAACAGTGCATCGTCGAAACGCGCCAGTGCGGCCCCGAAGGCCTGGCACAGCGCCGGCAGGACCATGTCCCGGGCACGCTGAAGCTGGACCGGGTCACGGCCCGGCGATCCCATCGGTGTGGGCGCGCTCATCATTCGGGAAGGCTCCCCACCTTCTCTGGTACGACAGACAGCATGGACATCGCGACGGCCGGCACACCCCATGTGCCGGTACGTCGATGGTAGGCCGGCCAGCCCGTCACGGACAGTGAAACAGTCCTCACTTCAAACCTCATGACCGGCGGCCCGGCAAGATAGATATCGTAAGCCGTGCGAGGCCCACGAGGCGAGAGGAAGCGGTCGTCCCTTTCCCGCCAGTGGCATGATGTTCATCACAGTTTGATATTCAGGGGCGGGACGCGACACAGACGGCGTCATTGACCACCCCGACTATAATCAAACACCCGTGATGACCGGTTCAGACTCCATGCCCGACCCCGCTGCCCTGCTTGCCCTGGATGCCCGCCGCTCGGTGCCCTCGCGGCAGCTGGGCGAGCCCGGACCGGATCCAGCCACCCTGCAGCGCATGCTGGCCTCGGCCGTGCGCGTGCCCGACCACGGCAAGCGCATACCGTTCCGCTTCCTGAAGATCGCCGGCGATGCACGTCACACTCTGGGCGACTTCCTGGCCGAGCGCAGCCGCCAGCGCGACCCGCATGCGGGCGAGGCGGTATTCGAGAAGGACCGCCAGCGTTTCAGCCATGCGCCGCTGGTGATCGTGGTGGTGGCCAGCCCGCGCCCGGACCCGAAGGTGCCCGAACAGGAACAGCTGATGACCGCCGGCTGCGTCTGCTTCGCCCTGCTGCAGGCCGCACAGGCGCTGGGCTTCGGCGCGCAGTGGCTGACTGCATGGATGGCCTTCGACCCGGTCGTGCAGGCACATCTGGGCCTGGCCGAAGGCGAACGCATCGCCGGCTTCATCCACATTGGAACGCCCAAGGCCGATGTACCCGAACGCGAGCGCCCCGATCCGGCGGCCCTGCTGCGCGACTGGACGCCACCGGCATGACCCTGCCGGCTCCGCCGCCGTCGCTGTACCTGGTTGATGCCAGCATCTACGTGTTCCGCGCCTGGCATTCGCTGCCAGACCAGTTCCAGGACGCGCAGGGCTGGCCGACCAACGCCGTGCACGGCTTCGCCCGCTTCCTGCTGGACCTGCTGGAGCGCGAGCGCCCCCGGCACATCGCCATCGCCTTCGACGAAGCGCTCGACAGCGGCTTCCGCCATCGCCTGTACCCTGCCTACAAGGCCAATCGGGACCCGGCGCCGGAAGCGCTCAAGCGCCAATTCGTACACTGCAAGGCGCTGTGCGCGGCGTTGGGCCTTGCGGTGCTTGCCCACCACGAATACGAAGCCGATGACCTGATCGGCAGCGCCCTGCACGTGCACCGTGGCAGCCACCGCGGGGTGATCATCTCCGCCGACAAGGACCTGTCGCAGCTGCTGCTGGATCACGACGAGCAGTGGGACTACGCACGCAACCAGCGTTGGGACGTAGACGGAGTGAAGGCGCGGCACGGCGTGCACGCGCACCAGATCGCCGATTACCTGGCACTGTGCGGCGATGCGGTGGACAACATTCCCGGTGTCAGTGGTGTCGGCAGCAAGTCCGCCGCCGTGCTGCTGGCCCACTTCGGCAGCATGGATGCGCTGTACGAACGCCTGGACGAAGTGCCGTTCCTGCGCCTGCGCGGCGCGGCACAGATGGCGGTGCGCCTGCGCGAACAGCGCGAGCACGCCCAGCTCTGGCGCCAGCTGACCACCATCGCGCTGGACGCGCCGCTGGACGGCAGCCAACCCGGTCTGCTGCGCCAGGCGGCCGACCCGGAGCTGCTCGGTGGCCTGTGCCAGACCCTGCGCTTCGGCCCGATGACCCGCCGCCGGCTGTTCGATGCCGCCGGCGTGGCCGACCCCGTTCCCACTCCATCCTTTTCCAATTCCGGCGAGCCCGCATGAGCCAGCGCAACACCGAAGCCCCGCGTGTCGTCTATGAAGGCAAGTACCAGCGCATGCTGGTGCGCGGCACCTGGGAATACAGCGAACGTACCCACGCCGGTGGCCTGGCCGCGATCATCATTGCCGTCACCCCGGAGGACAAGGTGCTGTTCGTCGAGCAGTTCCGCGTGCCGCTGCAGGCACCCACCATCGAGATGCCCGCCGGCCTGGTCGGCGACATCCACGCCGGCGAATCGATTGAAGTCTCGGCCGTGCGCGAACTGGAAGAAGAAACCGGCTGGACCGCCGATCACGCCGAAGTGCTGATGATCGGCCCGACGTCCTCCGGCGCCAGCAGCGAGAAGATCGCCTTCGTCCGTGCCACCGGCCTGCGCCGGATCGGCGAAGGTGGCGGCGATGACAGCGAGGACATCACCGTGCACGAGATTCCACGCAGTGAGGCCGCGGCCTGGCTGGTGCAGAAGATGGGCGAAGGCTACGAGCTGGACGCCAAGCTCTGGGCTGGCCTGTGGATGATCGAGCACCACCTGGACGGGCGCCCGCGTGGCTGACGCCGACCTGCATGCGCTGCCGGCGCTGCTCGGCGCCGATGATCCGGCAATCTACGCGATTCACCGGCCTCAGGGCGCTTCGCCGTACCTGCTGCTGGCTGACCACGCCGGCCAGCAGGTGCCGCGTGCTCTGGGCAGGCTTGGCCTGGCACAGACCGAACTCGGCCGCCACATCGGCTGGGACATCGGCATTGCCGGCACCACCCGCGCACTGGCCGAACGGCTGGATGCCTGGGCGATCGAACAGACCTATTCGCGGCTGCTGATCGACTGCAACCGCCCACTGGCCTCGCCCACGCTGATTCCGGAAGTGAGCGACCACACCGTGGTCCCGGGCAATGCCGGTCTGTCAGTGGCACAGCGGCAACAGCGCATCGATGCGATCCACGCGCCGTACCACGCACGCATCGACGCCGAACTGGACGCACGCCGCGATGCCGGTCGCCCCACCCTGCTGGTGATGATGCACAGCTTCACCCCGGCGATGAACGGCGCGCAGCGGCCGTGGCATGCCGGCGTGCTGTACCACCAGGACACGCGCTTTGCGCATGCACTGCTGCAGGCACTGCGCGACGAAGGCGACCTGGTGGTGGGTGACAACGAACCCTATTCGGTCAGCAGCACCAGCGACTACGCGGTGCCGGTGCATGGCGAGGGCCGCGGTCTGGTGCACGTGGAACTGGAGATCCGCCAGGACCTGATCGCCGATGCCGCCGGGCAGCAGGCATGGGCGGAGCGGCTGGCGCGGATCTTCAGTGCGCTGCAACCGCAGTTGCTGGCATTGGGTTGAACGCGCGTGGATCCATCCCGGGTTGGTTGTGGGGGGGGGGGGGGGGGCCCCCGGGGGGGGGGGGGGGGGTGGGGGTGGGGGCGCCACCCCCGGCGGGTGCGCGCCGCCCGGGGGCCGGAACCCTCAGGGTAGTTGGGTCATTGTGTTTGCCGGCCAGCGGCCGGCACTACCACTACTGTTGCCGGGCGCAGGCCCAGCGCGATCACCACGCCGAGCGCGGCGAACAGCGCGGCGCCGTACTGTGCATTGACCATGCCCTGCAACGCATCAGGGCTGGTTGCGGCCTGCGTGCCGCGCGCGGCGTTGGCGACCATCACCAGTACCGCCAATCCCAAGGCGCCGCCGATCTGCTGGGCGGTGGCCGCCATGCCGGACGCGACGCCTTGCTGCGGACCCGGCACGCCCTGCCCGGCCACGATCCACATCGCCGTCCAGCTCATGCCCTGGCCAACGCTGAGCACCACGATGCCCGGCAACAGCGGCCAGTAGCTGGCGCCATGCGGCATCGCCAACGCAACCGCGGCGATGCCGACGGCACCTGCGGCGAAGCCCCAGGCCAGTACCTGCCGTGGCGAACGGCGCCGCAACATGCGTTCGGCAATCCGGATGCCGAAGGTGCACACCAATGTCGGCAGCAGGAAGGCCATACCGGCCTGCAGCGGGCTCCAGCCATAGCCATCCTGGAAGTAGAGCGCCAGGAAGTAGTACTGCACGCCATAGCTGCTCATGAAAGCGAAGGTCAGACCCAGCGCGGCGCGGAGGCCGGGCAGGCGCAACAGCGAAAACTGCATCAGCGAGTCACGGCTGCGCTTTTCGATCTGTACGAACACCGTCAACAATACGGCTGAAAGCAGCAGGCAGATGAGCGTGGCCGGCGCCGTCCAGCCCCACTCCGGCCCTTGCACCAGGGTGGTGACCAGCAGGCTGCCGCCAGCGGTGACAGTGAGACAACCGGCCAGATCGAAGGAACGGCCCTGCACGCGTGGACCATCGGCCGGCAGCCATGTACCGGCCGCGACCGCGCACGCCGTGGCCAGCGGCACGATCACCGCCAGCACCGCCGGCCAGCCGAACGCCTGGGTCAGCACGCCGCCGAGCAGCGTGCCCAGCGCCAGGCCCACCGCGCTGGCCATGCTCCAGATCGCCAGCGCACGATTGCGTATCGGGCCTTCGGCGTACAGCGTGTTGATCAGCGCCAGCGTGGCCGGGAACAGCAGCGCCGCCCCGACGCCTTGTGCGGCGCGCGCGATGATCAACAAGGTGGCATTCGGCGCCAGCGCACCGAGCAGCGACGCCAGTGCGAACAGCAGCATGCCCAGCCGGTAGAAACGGCGGCGGCCGATCAGGTCGGCGGCGCGCCCGCCGAGCAGCAGGCTGCCGCCGAAGGCCACGGTGTAGGCACTGACCACCCATTGCAGCTGCTGCGCGTTGATCTGCAGCGCGCGGCCCATGTCATGCAGGGCAACGAAGATGATGGTGGCATCCAGGGCAATGATCAGCTGGGCGGTGGCCAGCAGGGTCAGCGCCCAGCGCGGGTATTTGAGGGGAGGCATCGGCGGTCTGGCGCGGTGGGGGAGCGCAGTCTCATTGATGCGAACCAATCAATAAACCCCTCCCCGACCATATCTGTCATGATTTTCGGCATGAATGGAGCCTCGATGGACCTCAATGCGGTGCGCATGCTGGTGCAGGTGGCCGAAGCCCGCAGTTTCACCGTGGCCGCCGGCCAGCTGGGCCTGAGCCAGTCCGGCCTGTCGCGCGCGATCGGGCGGCTGGAAGTGTCGCTGGGGGTGAAGCTGCTGCAGCGGAACACCCGCAACGTGGCGCTGACCCCGGATGGCCGCCAGTTCGTGGAACAGGTGTCGCCGCTGCTGGCCGGCCTGGACGATGCCGAGCGGCAACTGGCCGACCGCCCGTGCACGCCCTCGGGCACGTTGAAGATCAGTGCGCCGTCGATGTTCGGGCGCAAGGTGCTGGTGCCGATGCTGGCGCCGTTGCTGCAGCAGCATCCGCAGCTGCAGGTGGAGGCGGTGCTCAGCGACCGCCTGGTCGATCTGGTCGAGGAAGGCTTCGATGCCGCGCTGCGCACCGGCGTCATCGCCGACCAGCGCATCGTCGCGCGGCCCTTGCGGCCGCTGCGCTGGGTGACGGTGGCCAGCCCGGGCTATCTGGCCCGTTGTGGCGCACCGGACGATGTGGCCGCGCTGCAGGATCATGCCTGCCTGGCAGTGCGCAACCTGCGCAGTGGCCGGCTGGTGGACTGGCAGTTCCTGCAGCACGGGCAACTGCGTGAGTTCACGCCCCCGACGCGGATGGTGTTCGACAGCGGCGATCCGCTGGTGGAAGCGGCCATCGCCGGTATCGGCATCGTGCAGGTGATGGATTTCGCCGTGGCCGATGCGTTGGCCGATGGCCGCCTGCAGCGCGTGCTGCAGCCGTTTGAAGGCCGCAGCCGTGCACTGTCACTGATCTATCCGCCCTCGCGGCAATGCTCGCCGAAGCTGCAGGTAGTGGCCGACGCGTTGCTGGCCGGGGAGTGGTAGCGCCGGCCGCTGGCCGGCGTCTGCGCGCATCCAACCGTTTCCGGGTTGCCGGCCAGCGGCCGGCACTACCAGGCTGCGGTAGATCCACGCCATGCGCGGATGAGGGCCGATAGCGCCGGGCATGGCCCGGCGTTACCGATCAGGCGAAGCTATCGGTGGCGCGCACCAGCGCGTCCACGTTCTCGGCTTCGAACGCCGAGTGGCCCGAGGCCGGCGTGATTTCCAGCTTGGCCTTCGGCCACACCTTGGTCAGGTCCCAGGCGTTGGCCAGCGGGCAGACCACGTCGTAGCGGCCGTGCACGATCACGCCGGGAATGTCAGCGACGCGGTGTGCGTCGCGCAGCAGCTGGTCTTCCACTTCGAAGAAGCCGCCGTTGACGAAGTAGTGGTTCTCGATGCGGGCAAAGGCCAGCGCGAAGTGCGGGTCTTCGTGGCTGTTGATGAAGTCATCATCGACGTGCAGGAAGCTGGTCGCACCTTCCCACACCGCCCAGGCCTTGGCCGCTTCCAGGCGGGTGGTTTCGTCTTCGCTGGTCAGGCGGCGGTGGAAGGCCGAGATCAGGTCATGACGCTCCACCGACGGAATCGGCTTGAGGTAATGCTCCCACGCATCCGGGAACAGGCGGTTGGCGCCTTCCTGGTAGAACCATTCCAGTTCCCAGCGACGCAGCATGAAGATGCCGCGCAGGACCAGTTCGGTCACGCGCTGCGGGTGGGTTTCGGCATAGGCCAGTGCCAGGGTCGAACCCCAGCTGCCGCCGAACACCTGCCAGCGATCCACCTTCAGGTGCTCGCGCAGCTTCTCGATATCGGCGACGAGATCCCAGGTGGTGTTGTCCACCAGGTCCGCGTGCGGGGTGGAACGGCCGGCACCGCGCTGGTCGAACAGGATGATGCGGTACTTGGACGGGTCGTGGAACTGGCGCATCTTGTCGCTGCAGCCGCCGCCCGGGCCACCGTGCAGCATCACCACCGGCTTGCCGTCCGGGTTGCCGCACTGTTCGAAGTACAGCGTGTGGCGGTCGTCGACCTTCAGGGTGCCAACGTCGTAGGGGGTGATGGCGGGGTACAGCGTACGCATGCTTGCAGCTCCAGGGTGATGCCCTGCCGGGGCAGGAGAACCTCCATTCTAGGCCGGACGCCGGCCCAGGGTGATGCGGTCGCGCTGCTCCAGATCCTGCACGGTCTGTACTTCCGCAAAACCCGCCGCGTCGAACAGCGCGCGGATCGCCGCGCCCTGGTCCCAACCGTGCTCGATCAGCAGCCAACCGCCGGGCAGCAGGTGGGCCTGGCCACCGTCTACGATGCGACGGATGTCATCCAGGCCATCCACGCCGGAGGCCAGCGCGGAAGCCGGTTCAAAACGCAGGTCGCCCTGCTCCAGATGCGGGTCGTCGCTGGCGATGTATGGCGGGTTGCTGGCAATGAGGTCGAAGCGTGCACCCTGCAGTGGCGCATACCAGTCGTGCCCGCCCTCGGCGAAGCGGACGTTGCGCAGTTCATGGCGCGCAGCATTGCGCGCGGCCACGGCCAGCGCACCCGGGCTGGCATCGGTGGCCAGCACCTGCGCCTGCGGCCGTTCGCTGGCCAGTGCCAAGGCGATCGCGCCGCTGCCAGTGCCGAGGTCGGCCAGCTGCAGCGCGCGGTCCTGTGGCAGGCGCTCCAATGCCAGCTCGACCAGCAGCTCGGTTTCCGGACGCGGGATCAGCGTGGCCGGATCGACTTCCAGGTCCAGCGTCCAGAAACCGCGGCGGCCGGTCAGGTAGGCGACCGGCTCACCGGCCACGCGGCGGGCCAGCAACACCTCGAAGGCGGCCTGGTCATTGGCGTCCAGCGGATCGGTGGCATGCGCGAACAGCCAGCTGCGCGGGCAATCCAGCACGTGCAGCAGCAGCAGTTCGGCCTCGTGGCGGGCCTCGACGCCGCCGAGGCGGGCACTGGCCTCGGCCACGACCTGGCGCAGGGAAGGTTCGGGTTGGAAAGGCATTCCGTAATTGTAGAGCCGAGCCCATGCTCGGCTGCTTCTGGCGCAGTCGAGCTACACATCCACAGGTCCGCAGTCGAGCATGACTCGACTCTACAAAAGGCTGCAATCCGTTCAGGTTCTGCCCGAGCGGATAAGGAGGGACTATTGGCCCTATTCAGCCGTTCCGGAAGATTTTCCTTGTCACACAGGCAGTTGCAGGATGAAAGCGTCCGGGTTCAGTGCCTGCTCAGTGCATTTTGATAGACTATATCTATCAAATAGATGCAATCAATGGATTGTTCTTATCGATAGCGAGTCGGTACTCTAGGTCCTGTCGATTCACCCACTCCCCTTCACCCAGAGGAAAAACGATGTCCCTGATCAACACCCAGATCCAGCCGTTCGAAGCCAATGCTTACCTGAATGGCGAGTTCATCAAGGTTTCCGACAGCACCCTGAAGGGCCAGTGGTCGGTCCTGATCTTCATGCCGGCCGCCTTCACCTTCAACTGCCCGACCGAGATCGAAGACGCCGCTGACCATTACGCCGAGTTCAAGAAGGCCGGCGCCGAGGTCTACATCGTCACCACCGACACCCACTTCTCGCACAAGGTGTGGCACGAAACCTCGCCGGCCGTCGGCAAGGCCCAGTTCCCGCTGGTCGGCGACCCGACCCACCAGCTGACCAACGCCTTCGGCGTGCACATTCCGGAAGAAGGCCTGGCCCTGCGCGGCACCTTCATCATCAACCCGGAAGGCGTGATCAAGACCCTGGAGATCCACTCCAACGAGATCGCCCGTGACGTCTCCGAAACCCTGCGCAAGCTGAAGGCTGCCCAGTTCACCGCCGCCAACCCGAACCAGGTGTGCCCGGCCAAGTGGAAGGAAGGCGAGAAGACCCTGACCCCGTCGCTGGATCTGGTCGGCAAGATCTAAAGCTGTACCGGCCTGCCGTGGCCCCACGCCACGGCGCGCCTTTCATCCCCGTGCCGGTCCCCCCGCCGGCGTGGGGGTGAACCCAAGACAGCCAACGCTCGCCCGCCTTGGCCAGCCAGCCCCTTCCACGGTCGCTGTCTTGGGTTCACCCCTACCCCCTGCTGGTCCGCTACCTTCTACAGCGGTGCCACGCCCCCTGTTTGCCTGAAGCCAGGAGATGACCCGATGTTGGACGCCAACCTGCAGTCGCAGCTGAAGACCTATCTGGAGCGCGTGACCCGCCCGATCCAGATCACCGCGCACGCCGACGACGGCGCCAAGTCGCAGGAAATGCTGGAACTGCTGCAGACCCTGGACAGCCTGTCGGACAAGATCTCGCTGCAGGTGCTGCGCGATGGCCAGGGCCGTGTGCCGTCCTTCGACCTGGGCACCCCGGGTCAGGATATCCACCTGACCTTCGCCGGCCTGCCGATGGGCCACGAGTTCACCTCGCTGGTGCTGGCGCTGCTGCAGGTCGGCGGCCACCCGTCCAAGGCCACCGCCGAGCTGATCGAGCAGGTGCAGAACCTGGAAGGTGAATACAGGTTCGAAACCTACTTCTCGCTGTCCTGCCAGAACTGCCCGGACGTGGTGCAGGCGCTGAACCTGGCCGCGGTACTCAACCCGCGCATCCAGCACGTGGCCATCGACGGTGCCCTGTTCCAGGACGAAGTCGAGAAGCGCGAGATCATGTCGGTGCCGACCGTGTACCTCAACGGTGAAGTCTTCGACCAGGGTCGCATGACCCTCGAGCAGATCGTCGCCAAGCTGGATACCAACGCCAGCAAGCGCGATGCCGAGAAGATCGCCGCCAAGGATGCCTTCGACGTGCTGGTGGTGGGCGGTGGCCCGGCCGGCGCGGCAGCAGCGATCTATGCTGCACGCAAGGGCATCCGCACCGGCATCGCCGCCGAACGTTTCGGTGGCCAGGTGCTGGACACCATGGCGATCGAGAACTTCATCTCGGTGAAGGAGACCGAGGGCCCGAAGCTGGCCACGGCGCTGGAACAGCACGTGCGCGAGTACGAGGTGGACATCATGAACCTGCAGCGCGCCAGTGCGCTGGTGCCGGCCGGTGAAGACGGCCTGGTGCAGGTGCAGCTGGAGAACGGCGCGGTGCTGAAGTCGCGTTCGGTGATCCTGTCCACCGGCGCACGCTGGCGCCAGATGAACGTGCCGGGCGAAGACCAGTACCGCAACAAGGGCGTGGCCTACTGCCCGCACTGCGATGGTCCGCTGTTCAAGGGCAAGCGCGTGGCGGTGATCGGCGGCGGCAACTCCGGCGTGGAAGCGGCCATCGATCTGGCCGGCATCGTGTCGCATGTAACCCTGCTGGAGTTCGATTCCAGCCTGCGCGCCGACGAAGTGCTGCAGAAGAAACTGCGCAGCCTGGCCAACGTCACCGTGCTGACCAGCGCACAGACCACCGAAGTGCTGGGCGACGGCAGCCGTGTCACCGGCCTGGTCTACAAGGACCGTGTCGGCGGCGACGCCCACCGCGTCGAGCTGGAAGGCATCTTCGTGCAGATCGGCCTGCTGCCCAACACCGAGTGGCTGAAGGACACCGTGGCGCTGTCACCGCGTGGCGAGGTCGTCATCGATGACCGCGGCCAGACCAACCTGCCGGGCGTGTTCGCTGCTGGCGATTGCACGACGGTACCCTACAAGCAGATCATCATTGCCATGGGCGCCGGTTCGACCGCCGCACTGAGCGCGTTCGACCACCTGATCCGCTCGTCGGTGAGCAGCAGCAGCGGTGCCGTTGCTGAAGCTGCCTGATCCACCGTTCCCAGATCACCGGGAACATTGTCTGCCTGTCGGGTAACCATGCCGTCAGCCGGTCCGTTACCCCTGGGGTGTAAGGATGAACCTACGTGATCTGAAGTACCTGGTAGCCCTGGCCGACCACAAGCATTTCGGCCGGGCTGCCGCCTCCTGCTTCGTCAGCCAGCCGACGCTGTCCACGCAGATCCGCAAGCTGGAAGAAGAGCTGGGCCTGCCGCTGGTGGAACGTGCACCGCGCAAGGTGATGCTGACCCCGGCCGGCCAGGAAGCAGCAGCACGGGCACGGGTGATCGTGTCCGAAGTGGAACAGCTGAAGGAAGCGGCACGTCGCAGTCGCGATCCGGAAGCCGGTACGGTGCGCCTGGGGATCTTCCCGACCCTGGGCCCGTACCTGCTGCCGCATGTGATTCCGCGCATCCGCGATCGCTTCCCGGAGCTGGAACTGCTGCTGGTCGAGGAAAAGAGCGATGTGCTGCTGGACCGCCTGCGCGAAGGCAAGCTGGACGCCGCGCTGCTGGCGCTGCCGGTAATCGACGACCAGCTGCATGCCGAGTTCCTGTTCGAGGAACCCTTCCTGCTGGCCGTATCCGGGCGCCACCCGCTGGCCCGTCGCGAACACCTGGACGTGCAGGAGCTGGCCACGCAGAAGCTGCTGCTGCTGGAAGATGGCCATTGCCTGCGCGACCAGGCACTGGAAGTCTGCCGCCTGTTCGGTGCCAACGAGAAGTCCGAGTTCCGCGCCACCAGCCTGGAAACCCTGCGGCAGATGGTCGCCGCCGACGTCGGCATCACCCTGCTGCCAAGCCTGTCGGTGCAGCCGCCGGTGCCGCGCTCGAACAACATCCGCCTGCTCGACTTCACCGGCGAAGGACGCCCCAGCCGCCGCATCGCGATGATCTGGCGCCGCAGCTCGGCCATGAACGACTTCCTGATGGAGCTGGCCGATCAGTTCAAGCGCCTGCCGCAGGCGCTGTTCACCCTGGAAGCGGTCAACGCCGCCGGCGACACGACCGCCCTGCCCGGCCCCGCGCTGAACGGCTGAACCCCCGCAGCACCGGCCTGGAATCGGCAGGAGTCGATTCCGGTCGCATTTGTCCCCACAATACAGACAGGCGGCGCCAGCAGGTGCCGCCTTTTGCATGGCTTTCAACCAAGGAGCTTCACCATGAGTACCGCCAGCGGCCTGCCGCCGTCGATCACCGTTTCCACCTTCGACATGGACCGCCTGGACGCCATGCTCGAATCCCCTGCGCTGAGCCAGACGCCTGCCGCGCTCGCGCTTGCTGAAGAACTCAACCGTGCCACCGTGCTGGCACCGGACCAGATTCCCGAAGGCATCGTCATGATGCATTCGCGCGTGGAGTGCGAAGATGAAGTGTCGGGCGAGAAGCACGTCCTGACCCTGGTCTTCCCCCGCGAAGCCAACGTCGATGAAGGCAAGGTTTCCGTGCTGGCCCCGGTCGGCAGTGCCCTGCTCGGCCTTTCGATCGGCCAGAGCATCGACTGGAACGCGCCCGGCGGCCGCAAGCTGCGCCTGCGCGTGACCGCGGTCCACAACGACCGCCCCTGATTACCGCTGCGCACCGCGCGCGATTCGATCCCCCTGCACCAGGAGCCGTAATGAGTACCCCGTCCAAACTGTCCCAGCTGCGCGAACTGTCCGTGGTCGTTGCCGATACCGGTGACTACGAGGCGATCAAGCGCCTGCAGCCGGTGGACTGCACCACCAACCCGACCCTGGTGAAGAAGGCGCTGGACCTGCCGGTCTACGCCGAGCTGATCGAACGCGAACTGGCCTGGGGCCGCCAGCAGAGTGGCGACCGCGAAGCCGTGGTGCACGCCGTGGCCGACCGCCTGACCATCGGCGTCGGCGCGCTGCTGAGCACGCTGGTGCCGGGCCGCGTGTCCACCGAAGTGGATGCCGACCAGGCCCACGACACCGCTGCCACCGTGGCCAAGGCCCGCCAGTTCATCCAGATGTACGCCGATGCCGGCGTGCCGCGCGAGAAGATCCTGATCAAGATCGCCGCGACCTGGGAAGGCGTGGAAGCCGCGCGCATCCTGCAGGCCGAGGGCATCGACTGCAACCTGACCCTGATCTTCAACCCGACCCAGGCGCTGGCCTGCAGCGAAGCCGGCGCGTTCCTGATCTCGCCGTTCGTCGGCCGCATCCTGGACTGGTACGTGGCCAACGGCCAGACCCCGGCCAACATCGATGAAGACCCGGGCGTGAAGTTCGTGCGCGGCGTATATGCCGAATTCAAGCGCCGCGGTTCGCCGACCGTGGTGATGGGCGCCTCGTTCCGTTCGACCGCGCAGATCGAAGCGCTGGCCGGCTGCGACCGCCTGACGATTTCGCCGGACCTGCTGGAGAAGCTGGACGCCGACCACGGCGAGCTGCCGCGCAAGCTGGTGGCCGGTGCGGCGGATGGCGCGGCGGTGACCCCGGTCGATGCGGCGAAGTTCGCAGCGGATCTGGCGGCCGATCCGATGGCTACCGAGAAGCTGGCGACCGGTATCGATGCGTTTGCCAAGGATCTGCAGGCGCTGCGCGAGCGCATTCGTTCGGAACTGTGATTCCGGCCAACGGCTGAGCCCCTCGTGGCGGATCGATTTGTAGAGTCGAGCTTGCTCGACTGACTGCTGAAGCAAAAGCCGCGCTGGGTCGGGGGGGGGGGGGGGGGGGCCCCGCGGGGGGCCCCGCCGGGGGGGGGGGGGGGGCCGCCCCCCCCCCCCCCCCCCCCCCCCCCCCCCCCCCCCCCCCGCCCTCTGACAGTTTCCGGCGGTCGCCCGCCACGGAAGTAAGAAAGAAGAGCAAAAGCGGGTCGCGCGCTTCGCTTGCTCACAGTCGAGCAAGCTCGACTCTACGGAGCAATGCACGATCAAACAAAAAGGACGCGGCGAAGGCCGCGTCCTTTTTCTTTTCTTTCAGTTCGTCAGTAACCCAATGCTCTTGCCCACCGTCACCGGGAAACTGTCGGGGGTGGGGGGGGGGGGGGGGGGGGGGGGGGGGGGGGGGGGGGGGGGGGGGGGGCGGGGGCGCGCGGCCGGGGGGGGGGGGGGGGGGGCGCCCGCGCCCCCCCC
>NZ_JAWIRR010000042.1:4638-31891 GCF_036320065.1 Stenotrophomonas sp. SMYL8 | reverse complement strand
CGACGTTCGTGTGCGGGATGGGGATCGCTCGACTCGTCTGTCGGCTAGTATCCGCAGATGCATGCTTGACGGTCCCTCCACCCTGGCTCCTACATACCTCGTAGGAGCCGGGAGGAACATACAAGCACGGCTCGACTCTACAAAGACCCATCCACGCATGTGTGGACTTCGCGTTGGCGCGTGATCAGAAGAAGATCGCGTACAGGATCAGCAGCGGAATCGGTACGCCCAACAACCAGAGCAGAATCATTTTCATGGCAGGTCTCCTTGCATGGAACGGGGGTTACAGATCGCGGCGGCGGCCGCCCCAGGTGGCGCTGAGGCTGGCGAAGAACGCGCCGATCAGCAGCGTGATGAACAGCCACAGCGCGGCATACGCTGCTGCCTTGCGGGCGTCGTCGGCGGCCTGCTTGGCGGCGTTCTTGGCCTTCTCCAGCGCAGCACGCATGCGTGTCTGCACATCGGTCACGCGCGCCTGCGCTTCGGCCTGACTCATGCCGGTCTCGCGCGCGATCAGCTGGGACAGGTACTGGGTGTCGGCCGGATCCAGGCCATCTCCCTGCAGACTGTTGACGATGATGCGGTTCACCTCGGCACGCACTTCGCGGCGATCACCCATCGGGCCATTGCCTGGCGTCGGACGCGGAGGTGCGGCCATGCGCGCGTCGCGCGGGCCGACGCTTGCGGCCGGCGGCGGCGGTGCCGCATTCGGATCCATCGGCGCACCCGGCGGAGGCGGCGCTGCAGGATCAGACGGCCCTGTGCTGGTGGCGCTGCGGAACAGCGAGTCCACCCAGTAGTTGAGGTCGCCTTCCGGCGCAGCCGCGGCGGCGCTACCGGCACTCGCGGCGGCAACGCCTGCCGTGGAGGCAGCGGCGCCTGCAGTGGCACCGGCCACTTTCGCGCCCGTGCCGAGTACGCCGCCGATGGCCGAGGTGAGCAGACCGGCGGTGAGCAGCGTGGCCACCGCCCACGACACGAAGCCATGTGCGGTATCGCGGAAGTAGGTTTCATCGCCATGGATCTGCGTCCACTTGGTACGCAGGCGTCCTGCCAGATAGCCACCCAGACCCGAAGCCGCCAGCGCGGTGAAGGTGAGCCAGATGATGCTGGACCAACCGAAGGTTTCCTTGCTGACGCCTTCAAACGACCACGGCGACACCGAGGACAGCCCCAGGCCCACGCCGAGAATCAGCAGGATGAGGGACAACGCGGCGGCGGCGGCGGCACCGGCGAAGATTGCACCCCAGGACACGGCGCTTTCGCTTGGCGGGGCAACGATGGGGGCGGCGACGACAGTGCCGACGTCAGGGCCGAGCGGGCCGCGCTCGGGTGGGTCGAATCGGGTACTCATGGGACGGACGCTCCGGATCAGATGCTGCGGATGCAGCTGGCGTCCTGAGGCTGCGCGAGCGCTTGTGAAGCTGGCGAGACCCTTGAATCACGCGGTCTTGGCGCGGTGAAGCGCGTGCCAACCAAGGTTGGCACCTACCGAAGGAGGATGCGGTGGTAGATCCACGCCATGCGTGGATGGGGAAGCGTGCCAGCCAAGGGCGAGGACAAAGTAGATCCACGCCATGCGTGGATGATTTTTCACGAGTGTCGAAAGCGTGCCAACCAAGGTTGGCAGCTACCAGAGCCGAAGCAAAAAAAACGCCCCGCGGATGCGGGGCGTTCTCGGCACAACCTACGCAGGCGATCAGCCCTGGTAGTCGCGCACGTCGCTGCCGGTGTAGACCTGGCGCGGACGGCCGATCTTCATTTCCGGATCGACCTGCTGTTCCAGCCAATGCGAGACCCAGCCGGAGGTACGGCCCAGGGCGAACATGACGGTGAACATTTCGGTCGGGATCTGCAGCGCCTTGTAGATGATGCCGCTGTAGAAATCGACGTTCGGGTACAGCTTGCGGGCGACGAAGTACTCGTCCTGCAGCGCGGCCTGTTCCAGCTTCACGGCCACGTCCAGCAGCGGATCCTGCACGCCCAGCTGCTTGAGCACCTTGCTGGTCATCTCGCCGATGACCTTGGCGCGCGGGTCGAAGTTCTTGTAGACGCGGTGGCCGAAGCCCATCAGGCGGAAGCCGGAGGTCTTGTCCTTGGCCTTGACCACGGCGGATTCGACGTTGTCGGCGCTGCCGATCTCTTCCAGCATCTTCAGCACGGCTTCGTTGGCACCGCCGTGGGCCGGACCCCACAGCGCGGTGACGCCAGCGGCAACCGACGCGTACGGGTTGGCACCGGTCGAGCCGACCAGGCGCACGGTCGAGGTCGAGGCGTTCTGCTCGTGGTCGGCGTGCAGGATGAACAGCAGGTCCAGCGCCTTGACCACGTCCGGGTTCAGATCGTACTGGCCATCAGCCGACTCGAAGGTCTGCTTCAGGAAGCGGCTGACGTAGTCCAGCGAGGTGTCCGGCTTGTTGGCCGGCAGGCCCTTGCCGTGGCGGTAGATCAGCGCCGACAGGGTCGGCACCTTGGCGATCAGGCGCACAGCGGCCTGGCGGCGCTGTTCGGCGTCGGACAGGTCCAGCGAGGCGTGGTAGATGCCCGACAGCTGCGCGATGGCGGCGGTCAGGATGGCCATCGGATGTGCATCCTTGGCGAAGCTGCCGATCAGGGTGTTGATCGACTCATCGACGTTGGCTTCAGCCGCCAGCTCGTCGGTGAAGGCCTTCAGCTGCTCGGCGCTCGGGCGCTCGCCGTTGATCAGCAGGTAGGCCACTTCGACGTAGCTCGACTTTTCCGACAGCTGTTCGATCGGGTAGCCGCGGTACAGCAGCACGCCCTTGTCGCCGTCGATGTAGGTGATGGCGGACTTGCAGCTGGCCGTCGCGGTGAAGCCGGAATCGTAGGTGAAATACCCCGTTTCCTTGGTCAGCTTCGCGATGTCGACGCAGTCGTTGCCAAGGGTGGGTTTGATGACGGGCAGAACGACCGACTTATCGCCGGCGTTGAGCGTGACCTGATCAAGATCGGACACTGTGTGCGCTCCTTCATGGGAAGGCGCCTGCCCAAGCGCATTGGTCAGGCACGTGAATGACGTCCTCGGCCTGTGCCGGGGATCACGCCATTATCGCACAGCAGCATTTGCCCGGCGCTAGACAGAAGTCGTATACGACAGGCGGCCAGACGCCGGCCGTTGAGCGGCCCGGATCGGCAAAAGCGTTGTCATCCGAACGCAGTGTTCCGTCCATCCAAACGCCCGTTGGGTAGGCGTTGGGGAAAAACAAACGGCCGCGCAGAGCGCGGCCGTCGGTTCGAAGCGGGATCGACAGATCAGCGCGCGTAGCGCTTCTGGAACTTGTCGATACGGCCCGAGGTGTCGATGACCTTGTGCTTGCCCGTGTAGAACGGGTGCGAAGCAGAGGAAATTTCAACCTTGACCAGCGGGTATTCGTTGCCGTCTTCCCACTTGATGGTTTCCTTCGTCGCCATGGTCGAGCGGGTCAGGATCTTGAAATCGGAGGTGACGTCATGGAAGACGACGTCGCGGTAGTTCGGATGGATATCGGCCTTCATGGGCTCACACCGTAAATGGGCTGGTGGTCAAGAGCGGCATTATAAGCACCGGTTGCCGCTCGGGGCAACCGGTGCGGGTCAACAGACTTCAGTCCGCGCCCAGGGCCTGGCGCACCAGGGCCTCGAAACGCTGCTGGTCGTAGGCCATCAGCAGATCGCAGTTGTCCGGCTGGCCGGTCTGGCGGTTCCAGTCAACGATGGTGGCGCCGCGGCTGAACGTACCGTTCAGCTCCACGTTCAGCGGCCGCGATTCGACCTGCAGCTGCCCTTCCGGGTTCAGCGCCCAGGCCATGGCGACCGCATCGGCGGTATACCAGCGGCCACCCTTGCTGTCCTCGGACAGGCCACGGGTCTTGCGCGAGATCAGCTCGTAGAAACGGGCGCGATCGGAATCAGCCTGCAGCCACTTTTCAGCATCCTGCAGCGGCAGGCCATGGGCGACGGTGGCCTCCCAGTCCGACACCAGCAGGTGCTTGAACGAAGTGAACACCACGTGCGCCGCTTCCGGATCGAACGCGATGTTGAATTCGGCCGCCGGGGTGATGTTGCCGTGGCAGGTGACCGCACCGCCCATCACCACGATGCGCTTGATGCGCTCGGGAAGGGTCGGGTCCAGCTTCAGTGCCAGGGCCAGGTTGGTCAGCGGGCCAAGCATCACCAGCATCAGTTCACCGGCGTGCTCGTGCGACAGGCGCAGGATGGCCAGTGCGGCGTGCTCGGCTTCAGCCTGGCGGCTCGGCGGCGGCAGGTCCACGTCGCCGTAGCCGTCACGGCCATGCACGTGGGCGGCGTCAACGGAGGGATGCAGCAGGGGATCCGGGCTGCCGGCAAACACCGGTACGTCGGCGCGGCCGACGATGTCGCAGAGCTTGAGGGCGTTGCGGACGGTGTACTGCAGGCCGACATTGCCGGCGGCGATGGTCAGGGCGACCACGTCATGCCGTTCATCGGCAAAGGCCATCAGCAGGGCCAGGGCGTCGTCCACACCGGGGTCGGTGTCGATCAACAGGGGGATCTTGTGGGTCATCGTTGCCGTCTTCAGATCGGCAACGAAGTGTGGACCGGGATGATGACCGTTGCAAGAGCGCCCTGTCCCAACGGCAAAGGTGTCGGGGAGAGGGTCGGATCCGTTGCCCGCCATTATCGGCCCGCCCAACCCACTCACGAACATGAACAGATTTTGATTGGGCACGCTTGGAGCGCTCAACATCATTTGCTATAAAAAATGATGCATTTTTTATAGAAAACGACCATGAAGCTGCCCACACCAGCTCCCGATCTGGCAACCCTTACACGGAAGTACATCGAGACCCTCGGTACCATCCTGGACGCCCGGATCGGGCCCGAGGTGAACGGCGCCTATGAGCACTGGGACAGGGTGCGCCACAGGATGCCACCGGCAGGCCTGAACGCGGAACAATGGTGGTTGGGTATCACGTGGACGCGCGCAGCATTGCTGAAGCCGCTACCGCTGTTGCTGGACAAGACGCAGCAACCCTTCAAGCTGGCACTTACCGATTCAATGCAGCGGCACCTGCACTACATTGATCGGGAGGCCGCAGGCTCGGTGAAGGGTGTGGATGCTGCCAGCGGCCAAGGACGGTTCCTGATCCGCTCGCTGATCGAGGAAGCCATGACCTCATCGCAGCTGGAGGGCGCCTCGACCACGCGGGCGGTGGCAAAGGAAATGCTGAGCACAGGCCGTGCGCCGCGCGACCAGTCCGAGCGCATGATCTACAACAACTACGTGGCAATGAACGTGATCCGCGAGCGCGGCATACGCCCGATCACTCCCGGCGAGATTCTGGAGCTGCACAGCATCCTCACCGACGGCACGCTGGAGCTTCCAACCGACAGCGGGCGTTTCAGAACCGCCGAAGACAACGTTGCGATCTTCGATCGCGGCTCACCACCTACGCTGCTGCACATCCCTCCTCCGGCCGAGGAAGTGCCCGCACGGATCGAGCGGCTGTGCACGTTCATCAATGAGGAAAGCACACCGTTCATCCATCCTGTCGCCAAAGCCATCGCACTGCATTTCCAGATTGGCTATGACCATCCTTTCGTGGATGGCAATGGCCGTACGGCACGCGCACTGTTCTACTGGGCGATGATGAATGCCGGATATTGGATGACCGAGTACTTCTCCATTTCCAGCGTCTTGAAGAAGTCCCCAGGCAAGTACATGCGGGCCTACCTCTACACCGAAAGCGACAACCGGGATCTTGGCTACTTCGTGGCGCAACAACTGGAGGCGATTGAGCAATCGATCCAGGGTTTGCATGCCTACATCGCCAGGAAGCATGCGGAGGATCAGGCAGCGCGACGCGTGCTGCGAACCGCCCGGCTTGGCGGTGTGCCTCTCAATCATCGTCAGCGCGCGTTGCTGGCCAACGCGCTGAAGGATCCTGACCGGACCTACACCGTCGCCAGCCACCAGGCGGCACACACCATTACCTATCCGACCGCCTTGAAGGATCTGAACGGATTGGTGGCTTCCGGGCTTGTCAGCAAAGAGCGCGTCGGGAAGGCGTCCGAGTATCTCGTGCTACCCGGTCTGTCGGAACGTTTGGCGCTGTAGATCTACGCCATGCGGGGATGACGGGAAGGTGATCGAAAGCGCTGTCTGTAGAGTCGAGCCATGCTCGACTCACGCGCGCGGCGCGCAGTAGATCCACGCCATGCGGGGATGTGTGGACCAGGGTCCACACCCACCAATGCGGCATTACGCCGAGGCGTAACGCACGGCGGTGCCGATCCAGCGTTGCACCACGCGATCGGCCAGCGCGGGCTGCTGGTCCAGCAGGCGCTCGGCCAGGTCATGCACGCTGGGCAGCAGGCCGGCATCGCGCGCGAGATCGGCGATGCGGAAGCCAGCCAGGCCGGTCTGGCGGGTACCGAGCAGTTCGCCCGGGCCACGCAGCTCCAGATCCTTCTCGGCGATGACGAAGCCATCGTTGGTTTCGCGCATGGTCTGCAAACGCTCGCGCGCCATCTGCGAAAGCGGCGCCTGGTACAGCAGCACGCAGCGCGACACCGCCGAACCGCGGCCCACGCGGCCGCGCAACTGGTGCAGCTGGGCCAGGCCGAGGCGCTCGGCATTCTCGATCACCATCAGCGAGGCATTCGGTACGTCCACGCCCACTTCGATGACCGTGGTCGCCACCAGCAGGTCAATCTCACCGGCCTTGAACGCCACCATCGTCGCCAGCTTCTCGGCGGCTTTCAGACGGCCATGCACCAGCCCCACGCGCACGCCCGGCAGCAGCGCCTGCAGCGATTCGTAGGTGGCCTGCGCCGGGGTGGCGTCGAGCTCTTCGCTTTCCTCGATGAGCGTGCACACCCAGTACACCTGCCGCCCTTCCTGGCAGGCCAGCGCGATGCGCTCGATCAGCTCGGGACGACGATCGTTGTTGAGTGCCACGGTCTGCACCGGCGTGCGGCCCGGCGGCAGTTCGTCAATGGCCGACACATCCAGATCCGCGTATTCGGACATCGCCAGCGTGCGTGGAATCGGCGTGGCAGTCATCACCAGCTGGTGCGGCACGCTGTTGCCGCCCGCGCCTTTGTCGCGCAGGGCCAGCCGCTGGTGCACGCCGAAGCGGTGCTGTTCGTCGACGATGGCCAAGGCCAAATCCTGGAATACCACCGCCTCCTGCATCAGCGCGTGGGTGCCGACCACCACCTGCGCCTCGCCGTTGGCGACCTGCTCCATCACCTTGGCGCGCGCCTTGCCGGTGACCTTGCCGGCCAGCCAGGCGATACGCACGCCCAGCGGTTCCAGCCAGCCGCGCAGGTTGTTGAGATGCTGCTCGGCCAGCAGCTCGGTGGGCGCTGCCAATGCGACCTGCTTACCCTGCTCGACCGCCAGCATCGCCGCCAGCGCGGCGACCACGGTCTTGCCGGAGCCGACGTCGCCCTGCACAAGCCGCAGCATCGGGCTGGGCCGCGCGAGGTCTTCGCGGATCTGCTTGAACACGCGCGCCTGGGCGCCGGTCAGCGCGAACGGCAGCTGCTTCAGCAGCGCCTTGGCCAGCTTGCCGGGACCGGACAGCGGCGGCGCATGGTGCGCCTGCAAGGCGATGCGCTGGCGGCGCAGGCTGAGGTGATGGGCCAGCAGCTCTTCCATTGCCAGACGACGCTGCGCCGGATGGGTGCCTGCGGCCAGCGCAGCCAGATCGGCATCCGGCGGCGGCCGATGCACGGTCAGCAGCGCACTGCGCAGCGACGGCAGGCCGAGGCCATCCAGCCAACCGCTGGGCAGCAGTTCCATCGTGCTTTCCTCGGGCAAGCGATCCAGGGCCTGGCCGATCAGCTTGCGCATGGTCATCGGGCCGACACCTTCGACGGTGGGATACACCGGGTCGAGGCGGTCGCCGAGTTCGGGATCGTCGTTGCGGCCCAGCACCTGGTAGCTGGGATGGACGATTTCCAGGCCGAGATGGCCGGGTTTGGGGGTGCCGAAGCAGCGCAGCCGGTTGCCGACCGCGAACTGGCCGACCTGCTGCTGGCGGAAATGGAAGAAGCGCAGCACCAGGGTGCCCTGCCCTTCATCCTCCACGGCGACCTTCAGCATCGGCCGGTAGCGCATGCCGCGCTCGACCGCGACCACCCGCCCTTCCACCTGCGCCGGCACGCCGTTGCGCAGGTCTTCGATGCGGGTCAGCCGGGTCCGGTCTTCATAGCGCAGCGGCAGATGAAGCCAGAGATCCTGCAGGGTGGCCAGGCCACGCGCCTGCAGTTTGGCGGCCACGGCCGGGCCCACGCCCGCAAGCATCGCCAGGGATGCTTCGCCGGACGGTGACAGGACCGGGGTGACCGCCGCCTTGCGTGCCACGTGGCGGTCAGTCGATGACCATCACCGCGTCGACCTCGAAGTTGGCGCCCTTCGGCAGGCCGGAGACTTCGATGGTGGAACGGGCCGGGTACGGGGCCTGGAAGTAGTCCTGCATGACCGCGTTGACCTTGGCAAACTCGCCCAGGTCGGTCAGGTACAGGCCCAGGCGCACGACCTTGTCCAGCGAGCCGCCAGCGGCTTCGGCCACGGCCTTGAGGTTGTCGAAGGCGCGGCGGGCCTGTGCTTCGACGTCACCGGCGCCGACGATGTCGCCGGTGGCCGGGTCGAGCGGGATCTGGCCGGAGAAGTACACGGTGTTGCCGGCGCGCACGGCCTGCGAGTACGGGCCGATGGCGGCGGGAGCCTTTTCGGTGTTGATGATCTGGCGGGACATGGGTCGCTCCGGTGCTTGGGGGAAAACAGAGCGGTGATTGTACCGGGTGGGGGCGCATCCACGCATGGCGTGGATCTACCGCGCCGCTTCGGTAGTGCCGGCCGCTGGCCGGCAAACCCATGAACGTCGGAAGCACCGCGAAGTTGCCGGCCAGCGGCCGGCACTATCGGGTTCGCATTACTGGCGGCGTACCGACTGCACGACCGACAGGCGGCGCAGGCGGCGCATCACTTCGGCCAGATGGTTGCGGTCGCGCACCTGGATGTTGAACGCCAGCACGGCGGCGTTGAAATCACGGTCCAGGTAGTCCACGCGCTCGATGTTGGAATGGCTCTGCGCGATGGCGGCGGCCAGCTGCGCCAGCACGCCGGTGCCGTTCTCCACTTCCACCACCAGCGAGGTGTCGTAGTCGCCGGAAACGGTGGTGTCCCAGCCGATCGGCACCCAGCGCTCGGGCGACTTGCGCAGCTCGGCCAGGTTCGGGCAGTCCATGCGGTGCACCACGATGCCCTTGCCGGCGGTGTGGTAGCCCATGATCTCGTCGCCGGGAATCGGCTGGCAGCAACCGGCGAAGGTGACCACGCCGCGCTCGCTGCCGTTGATCAGGATCTTTTCCTGCGAGTGGTGGCGCGAATGCGGGCCGCCACGCAGTTCGGCGTAGGCCATCAGCGCCTGTGCAGCCTGCGTCGGCATCCAGTTGCCCAGTGCGACCTCGGCCAGCAGCGCCTCCAGGCGCGGGAAGCGGTGCTCGGCGAGGAACGCATCCAGGCGCCCCTTCGGCAGCCGCTCCAACGAGGAATCCATCGCCTCCAGCGCACGGTCGAGCATGCGGTGGCCGAGCTGCACGGCGTCTTCATGCTCCAGCTGCTTGAGCTGGTGGCGGATGGCGGTGCGCGCCTTGCTGGTAACCACGAATTCCAGCCACTGCGGTTTCGGCGTGGCCGAGCGTGCGGTGATGATCTCCACCGACTGGCCCGACACCAGCTTGGTGCGCAACGGCACCAGCTTCTTGTCCACGCGCGAGGCCACGGCCATGTTGCCGACGTCGGTATGCACGGCGTAGGCGAAGTCCAGCGCGGTGGAATTGCGCGGCAGGGCCAGGATCTTGCCCTTCGGGGTGAACAGGTAGACCTCGTCCGGGAACAGGTCGACCTTGACGTTGTCGAGGAACTCCAGCGAGGAACCGGCGGCACGCTGCGAGTCGATCAGCTCAACGATCCAGGCGTGTGCGCGGCTCTGCGCGCTGTTCGGTGAATCGCCGCCGAACTTGTAGGTCCAGTGCGCGGCCACGCCACGTTCGGCGATCAGGTCCATCTCTTCGGTGCGGATCTGCACTTCGATGGGCGAACCATACGGCCCGAACAGCACCGTATGCAGCGACTGGTAACCGTTGGCCTTGGGAATGGCGATGAAATCGCGGAAACGCCCATCCAGCGGCTTGAACGTGGCATGCACCGAACCCAGCGCGTGGTAGCAGCTGGGCACGCTGCGCACCACCAGGCGGAAGCCGAACACGTCCATCACCTGGTCGAAGGTTTTGTTCTCGTCGCGCATCTTGTTGTAGATGCTCCACGGGGTCTTGATGCGGCTGACCAGGCGGTGCTCGATGCCTTCCTTCGCCAACCGCTGCGACAGCTGCACTTCCACCTGCGCCAGCGCTTCGCGGCGGACCACCGGTTGGCTGCGGATGTGCTTTTCCAGGATCGCGTGGCGCCACGGATACAGCGCCTTGAAACCGAGGTTCTGCAGCTCGCTCTTGACCAGGCTCATGCCCAGGCGCTGGGCGATGGGCGCGTAGATCTCCAGCGTCTCGCGGGCGATGCGGCCGCGCGCTTCGCGGCTCTGCGCGCCCAGCGTGCGCATGTTGTGCAGACGGTCGGCCAGCTTGATCATGATCACGCGCAGGTCGCGCGACATCGCCAGCAGCATCTTGCGGAAGCTCTCGGCGGCCGCTTCCTGGCGATCGCGGAACTTCAGCTTGTCCAGCTTGGTCACGCCGTCGACCAGTTCGGCCACGGCTTCGCCGAACTCGGCAGCCAGCGCTTCACGGGTCAGCGGGGTGTCTTCGATGGTGTCGTGCAGGATCGCGGCGATCAGCGCCTCCACGTCCAGGCCGAGCTCGGCCAGCACCTGGGCCACGGCAACCGGATGGGTGATATAGGGCTCGCCCGACTTGCGCGTCTGCCCGGCGTGTGCGGCGGCTCCGACTTCCCAGGCACGGCGCAACAGCGGCAGCTGTTCCGGCGGCAGGTAATGGGCGGCGCGTTCAAGCTGGAGGACGTAGTCGGGTACGGCGGCAGCGGGGGCTGCGGCGACCTTGGCAGTGGGGCCTGGGTTCATGCCCGAAGCCTATTCCAGCGCGACGTTTACGGCAAATCCTGAATGCGAAACAGCCCGCACGGGGCGGGCTGTTCGGCACATCCAACGATTACGTTGATCGATGCGATCAATCGTCGTTCTTGGACATGTCTTCGTCGGCGACCACTTCCGCGGCAGCCCACTCCAGCGCTTCGCGCTCGGCGCGCTCACGCTCGGCCTTCTCGACTTCGTCGATCAGCGCGTTGTCGATCTTGCGGGCAGCGATTTCGCGCAGCGCCAGCACGGTCGGCTTGTCCTCGGTCTCGCTGTTGTCCAGCGTGGCCTGCACGCCGTTGGCGAGCTGGCGGGCACGCTTGGAAGCCATCATGACCAGTTCGAAACGGTTGTTAACGACTTCCAGGCAATCTTCTACGGTGATGCGGGCCATACGGGCTCCCGGCGACCGGTCGGCCGCTCAGTCGAATGAGGGAAAGGGGACGGAGTGTACTGGCAGGGGCTGGACAAAATCAAGCCAACCCCTACCCGATTCTTTTGGAATCAGTCAGTTGCGCCCGGATCGGGGGTCAACAAGGCTTGGATCAGGCCTGCGTGGCGGACCTTCTGGGCCTCCCGGCGCAGGCGGCTGGCGGTGAAGATGGCGCACAGTTCGTCCACGGCGGTGTCGAACACCTCGTTGACGATGACGTAGTCGAACTCGTTGAAGTGCAGCATCTCGTCACGGGCGGCGCCCAGGCGCTGGGCGATGACCGCCTCGCTGTCCTGGCCGCGCTTGCGCATGCGGTCCTGCAGGGCCTGCTTGGACGGCGGCAGGATGAACACGGTGACCGTGCCCGGCACCAGCTGGCGTACCTGCTGCGCGCCCTGCCAGTCGATTTCCAGCAGCACGTCCTGGCCGGCGGCCAGCTGCGGCTCCACCGACTGGCGGGCGGTGCCCTTCCAGTCGCCGTGCACCCAGGCATGCTCGAAGAAGTCGCCGGCGGCGATCATTTCCTCGAACTTCTCCGCAGAGACGAAATGGTAGTGCTGGCCATTCACTTCACCCGGGCGCATCGCGCGCGAGGTGAAGGAGATCGACAGGGCGATCTGCGGGTCACGCGCCAGGGTGGCATTGACGATGCTGCTCTTGCCGGCGCCGGAAGGGGCGGCAACGATGTACAGCGTGCCGCGCGCAACGGCGTCCGACGGCTTCGACGGGGCGCTCATGCGCGGAGTCCAACGGGTTGATTTCGCAAAATTTTTCCTCGGTGTTCCAGATCCGGCGCGGAGGATCGCGCCAGGACGGCGGGGGCTGCGCGGAACATCCTGGAACCAGGCCCGGCAGACGCTTCCCCGGGGGGCGGGCACGCAACTTTACCAGAGCGGCCGCGTTGCGCGCCCGTCCGGCAGGCGCCGGGCCTTGTGCCACATGGGCGTGCGGGGGCCTGTGCTATAACCGGGCCGTACCCAACGACAGCCCGGAGGCCTGCGCCTCCCCGCCATCCCAGGAGAACGGCATGCCATCGATGAGCCGCCGCCAGTTCCTGAAAGTGACCGGGACAACCCTGGTTGGCTCCAGCCTGGCATTGATGGGCTTCGCGCCCGGCATCGCGCTCGCGGAGGTCAGGCAGTACAAGCTGACCCGCGCGACCGAGACCCGCAACACCTGTACGTATTGTTCGGTGGCCTGCGGCATCCTGATGTACAGCCTCGGCGATGGCGCCAAGAACGCCGAGCCGAGCATCTTCCATATCGAGGGTGACCCGGACCATCCGGTCAACCGCGGCACGCTGTGCCCGAAGGGGGCCGGCCTGGCCGACATCATCCACAGCAAGTCGCGCCTGCTCTACCCCGAGTACCGCGCGCCGGGCTCGAACGAGTGGAAGCGGCTGAGCTGGGACGATGCGCTGGACCGCATCGCGCGGCTGATGAAGGAAGACCGCGATGCCAACTTCGTGCAGAAGAACGAGGCCGGGCAGACGGTCAACCGCTGGCTGACCACCGGCATGCTCGCCGCCTCGGCGACCAGCAATGAAACCGCGGTGCTGACCCACAAGGTCGTGCGCTCCCTTGGCATGCTTGCATTCGACAACCAGGCACGTGTCTGACACGGCCCGACGGTGGCAGGTCTTGCCCCGACGCTAGGCCGTGGTGCGATGACGAATCACTGGGTCGACATCAAGAATGCCGACCTGATCCTGATCATGGGTGGCAATGCCGCCGAGGCGCATCCGTGTGGGTTCAAATGGGTGACCGAGGCCAAGGCACACAACAAGGCCCGGCTGATCGTGGTCGATCCGCGCTTCAACCGCTCGGCCGCGGTGGCCGACGTGTATGCGCCGATCCGTACCGGCACCGACATCGTGTTCCTGGGCGGTCTGATCAACTACCTGTTGACCGAGGACCGCATCCAGCACGAGTACGTGCTGAATTACACCGACATGTCGTTCCTGGTGAAGGATGAATTCGCCTTCAAGGACGGCCTGTATTCGGGCTACAACGAAGAGAAGCGCAGCTACGACCGCTCCAGCTGGGACTACGCCTACGGTGACGATGGCTTCGTGCGCAGCGACCCGACGCTGAAGGACCCGCGCTGCGTCTACAACCTGCTCAAGCAGCACTACGCGCGCTACACCGTGGAGATGGTCGAACGCATCTGCGGCACGCCCGCCGACAGCATCCGCCAGGTCTGGGACATGATCGCGTCCACCGCCGGCAAGGACAAGGCGATGACCATCCTGTACGCGCTGGGCTGGACGCAGCATTCGATCGGTGCGCAGAACGTGCGCGCCGGCACCATGGTGCAGCTGCTGCTGGGCAACATCGGCGTGGCCGGTGGTGGCATGAACGCCTTGCGCGGGCATTCCAACATCCAGGGCCTGACCGACATCGGCCTGATGTCCGACCTGCTGCCCGGCTACCTGACGCTGCCGAAACAGGACGAGCAGGACTACGACGCCTACATCGCCAAGCGCACGCAGAAGCCGCTGCGCGCCAACCAGATGTCGTTCTGGCAGAACTACCCGAAGTTCCATGTCAGCCTGATGAAGTCGTGGTGGGGCGACGCCGCTACCGCCGACAACAACTGGTGCTTCGACCATCTGCCCAAGCTCGACAAGCCGTACGACATGCTGCAGGCGTACGAGCTGATGAACGAGGGCAAGATCCACGGCTACATCTGCCAGGGCTTCAACCCGCTGGCCTCGGCGCCGAACAAGGGCAAGCTGATCAGCGCGTTCTCCAAGCTGAAGTTCATGGTCAGCATGGACCCGCTGGAAACCGAGACCATCGCGTTCTGGCAGAACCATGGCGCGCTGAACGACGTTGACCCGAGCACGATCCAGACCGAAGTATTCCGCCTGCCGACCACTTCCTTCGCCGAGGAAAACGGCGCGGTGGTGAACTCCTCGCGCTGGCTGCAATGGCACTGGAAGGGGGCCAATCCGCCGGGCGAAGCGCGCAGCGACATCGAGATCATGTCCGAGCTGTTCCATCGCATCAAAGCGATGTACGAGAAGGACGGCGGTGCCTGGTGGGAGCCGGTGCGCGACCTGGCCTGGAAGTACTCCAACCCGGAACTGCCGACGCCGGAAGAACTGGCGATGGAATACAACGGCAAGGCACTGGCCGACGTGTTCGATCCGAAGGACCCGACCAAGCTGGTGCGCAAGGCCGGCGAGCAGCTGGCGGCATTCGGCGACCTGCGCGACGACGGCAGCACGTCCTCCGGCTGCTGGATCTACATCGGCGCCTGGGGCCCGACCGGCAACATGATGGCGCGACGTGACAACAGCGACCCCACCGGCATCGGCAACACGCTGGGCTGGGCCTGGGCGTGGCCGGCCAATCGCCGGGTGATGTACAACCGCGCCTCGTGTGACGTGGCCGGCCAGCCGTTCGATCCGCGGCGCACGCTGCTGGCCTGGAACGGCAAGAACTGGGGCAGCGTGGACGTGCCGGACTTCAAGGCCGATGAAGATCCCGCCGGGGGCATGGGCCCGTTCATCATGAATCCGGAAGGCATCGCCCGCTTCTTCGCCAAGGCCGGCATGGCCGAAGGGCCGTTCCCGGAGCACTACGAACCGTTCGATACACCGCTGCGCAGCAACCCGCTCAGCCCCGGTCAGGCACTGACGTTGAACAACCCGGCGGCGCGCGTGTTCGCCAGCGATCGCGCACAGATCGGTTCGCCGGACGAGTTCCCGCATGTAGCCACCACCTACCGCCTGACCGAGCATTTCCACTTCTGGACCAAGCACGGCAAGTTGAACGCCATCATCCAGCCCGAGCAGTTCGTCGAGATCGGCGCGGCCCTGGCCGACGAACTGGGCATCAACAATGGCAGCCGCGTGCGGGTCAGTTCCAAGCGCGGGCACATCGAAGCGGTGGCGATGGTGACCAAGCGCATCAAGGCCCTGCAGATTGATGGCAAAACCGTGCACCAGGTGGGCGTGCCGATCCACTGGGGCTTCCTCGGTGCGGCCAAGCCCGGATACATCGCCAATACGCTGACCAACGCCATCGGTGACGGCAACTCGCAGACGCCCGAATCGAAGTGCATCCTGGTCAAGGTCGAGAAGGTGTAGGAGACACGCCATGTCACTGCAATCGCTGGACATCATCCGCCGCTCGGCCACCACCACGCCCTCGCCGGAGGCGCGCGGTGCGCACACCGGCCAGGTCGCCAAGCTGATCGATGTGAGCAAGTGCATCGGCTGCAAGGCCTGCCAGGTCGCCTGCATGGAATGGAACGACCTGCGCGACGAGGTCGGCAGCTGCGTCGGCAGCTATGACAACCCTCCCGACCTGAGCGAACAGTCGTGGACGGTGATGAAGTTCCGCGAGTACGAGGACGAGAAGGGCAAGCTGGAATGGCTGATCCGCAAGGAAGGCTGCATGCACTGCAGCGACCCGGGCTGCCTGAAGGCCTGCCCGTCGCCGGGCGCGATCATCCAGTACGCCAACGGCATCGTCGACTTCCAGGAAGAGAACTGCATCGGCTGCGGCTACTGCGTGACCGGTTGCCCGTTCGACGTGCCGCGCATCTCCAAGAAGGACCACAAGGCCTACAAGTGCACGCTGTGTTCGGACCGGGTGGCGGTAGGCCAGGAACCGGCCTGCGTGAAGACCTGCCCGACCGGTGCGATCACCTTCGGCAGCAAGGAGGCGATGACCGAGCATGCCGCCGGCCGCGTGGAAGACCTGAAATCGCGCGGCTACGAGAACGCCGGCCTGTACGACCCGCAGGGTGTGGGCGGCACCCACGTGATGTACGTGCTGCAGCACGTGGACAAGCCGGAACTGTATGCCGACCTGCCGAAGGACCCGCGCATCAGCCCGATGGTGGAGGTGTGGAAGGGCGTGGCCAAGCCGCTGGGCGTGCTGGCGATTGCCGCTACCGCCTTCGCCGGCTTCCTGCATTACATCGGCATCGGCCGCAACACGGTCAATGACGAGGAAGAAGAGGAAGCCGAGCACGAGGCGAAGAAGATCGAAGAGGAGCAGCGGCCATGAAGTATGCCCCGCACCCGCGGCAGATCATCCGCTACCGCGCGCCGACCCGCATCAATCACTGGATTGTGGCGATCTGCTTCGTGTTGACCGCGCTGTCCGGGCTGGCGTTGTTCCACCCTGCCCTGTTCCCGCTGACCCAGTTGTTTGGCGGTGGGCCATGGACGCGCATCCTGCACCCGTTCATCGGCCTGGCCATGGTGGTGGGCTTTGCGCTGCTGGCGTTCCGCATGTGGCGCGACAATCTGCCGACCGCCGACGATGGCAAGTGGATGCGCGGCATGCGCGATGTACTGCGCAACGAGGATGAGAAGCTGCCGCCGGTGGGCCGCTTCAATGCCGGCCAGAAGCTGCTGTTCTGGGCCATCATCGGTTGCCTGTCGGCGCTGCTGCTGACCGGCTTCGTGATCTGGCGGCAGTACTTCAGCCACTTCTTCCCGATCGGGGTGATCCGCTTCTCGGTGCTCGCCCATGCGCTGTTCGGCTGGGTGCTGGTGTGCGCGATCGTGGTGCACATCTATGCGGCGATCTGGATCAAGGGCTCGGTGCGGGCGATGACCCAGGGCAAGGTGACCTACGGGTGGGCGTACAAGCATCACCGGCAGTGGTTCCGGGACATCCTGCGCGGACGGCGGGAACAGGGTTAGCGGCAGGGCCTGCGGCCCTGCACCCGCCTCGAGCCAAGGCAACAGCAACAGCGGCTCTCCGTGGGATGGCGGGGTGGGGGGGGGGGGGGGGGGGGGGGGGCGGGGGGGGGCCGGGGGGGGGGGGGGGGGGCCGCCCCGCGCCCCCCCCCCCCCCACCCCCCCCCCCCCCCCGCCCTCGACAGTTTCCCGCTGCTGTTGGTGGGTGTCGACCTTGGTCGACACGATGAACATGGCAATGATCGAAACCGGCTTTTGTAGAGTCGAGCCATGCTCGACTGCTTTGCCTGGAACACGCTGGACGCCGGCGTCGACAACGGCGAGGATGGAGCCTGGTTCTTCTGGCTGGCCCTGCATGGCGCAACGCATCCTTGAACCCGGTGAGATCGAGACGCTGGCCTCGCGCGATGTTCCGCGCATCATCCTGCCCGATACCGCGTCGCTGTTTGCCGGACGTGCGGACCGCCTGCGCAGTCTGGCTGCACACAGTGCCATCGGTGGTTACCTGCAGCTGCTGGCGGCGTTGGCCGATGCGCAGCAGGCGCTGCTGGAGGATCTGACACCGCAGCAACGCGAGGAACTTCAGGCACAGGCGCGTGCACAGCAGTCGAGTGCGGCAGCCGGCTCCGGGATGCCGTTGCGGCCCGCCAACACACTTCAGCTGGATGGACGCTGGCGCGGCTGGCTGCGCACGCTATGCCAGCACTGCGCTGAAGAAGCCGGGCTGCCGGCGGAAACCCGCCAGGAACTGCAGCGCGTTGCTGCTGCCGATGACGGGTGGCTGGATGCGCAGGCGCATGCGGTGCTGGAGCGTGATGACGCGCCGTCGGTGGATGCGGTGGCTGCGCTGCTGGTGATGAACGCGCTGCAGGTCTACTGGGCGGTGCTGGCGGACAGCTTCCGCCCCACCGAGCTGAAGCCACTGGCCGATGCACCGGGGCTGTGCCCGCTGTGCGGCACCCTGCCGGTGGTCAGCGTGGTGCAGGCGCGGCCGCCCTATGCCTCCTACCGCTACCTGTCGTGCTCGCTGTGTGCCTGCCAGTGGCACTACGTACGCGTGCAGTGCAGCCAGTGTGGTGCCGCCGGCAAGGACATCGCCTACCGCGCCCTGGCCGATGTGGACGGCGACAGCGGCGAGGCGGTGCGCGAGAGCGCGGTCCGGGCCGAGACCTGCGACCACTGCCACAGCTATCGCAAGATCCTGTATCTGGAGAAAGACCCGTCGCTGGAGCCGGTGGCCGATGACCTCGGCACGCTGGCGCTGGATCTGCTGCTGGCAGAGGAGGGCTATGCGCGTGCCAGCCAGAATCCGCTGCTGTGGCAATCCGACGGCGAGTGAGGCGATGACAGCCACGCCCCCCATCCCGGCATCGGTTTCCGCCCTGCCCTCGCTGGACCGGTTGCTGCGTCTGCCTGCCCTGGCAGCACTGATCGAGGGCCACGGCCGCAGCCGTATCACCCAGCTGCTGCGTTCGCACCTGCAGGTGCTGCGCGACCGTATCAGCGCCGGCCAGCTCTCGGCCACGCAGCTGCAGGAAGCGGTTAACGGCCCGGCGCTGGTGGCAGCAGTCGAGGCCGCACTGGCTGCTGACGCACGGCAGGATCTGCAGCCGATGTTCAATCTGACCGGCACCGTGCTGCACACCAATCTCGGCCGCGCCTTGCTGCCGGATGCCGCCGTGCACGCGGTCACCCGCGCGATGACCGCACCGGTGGATCTGGAGTTCGACATCAGCCGCGGCCGTCGCGGCGACCGCGATGCACGGGTGCAGGCATTGATCTGCGAACTGACCGGCGCAGAAGCCGCCACCGTGGTCAACAACAATGCGGCGGCGGTCCTGCTGCTGCTCAACAGCCTGGCCAACCGCCGCGACGTGGTGGTGTCACGCGGCGAGCTGGTGGAGATCGGTGGCGCCTTCCGCATTCCCGATGTGATGCGCAGTGCCGGCGCGCGGCTGCTGGAAGTCGGCACCACCAACCGCACTCACCCGGCCGACTTCGCCAATGTCATCGGCACGCGCACCGCGCTGCTGATGGAGGTGCACGCCAGCAACTATGCGATCACCGGCTTCACCGCCAAGGTCGACACCGCGGCGATGGCAGCCATCGCGCACGAGCACGGCCTGCCGCTTGTGGTGGATCTGGGCAGTGGCAGCCTGTGCGTTCTGGCGGCCTTCGGCCTGCCGCACGAGCCCACCGTGCAGGAAACGCTGGCGGCCGGCGCCGACCTGGTGTCGTTCAGTGGCGACAAGCTGCTGGGCGGGCCGCAGGCCGGCATCATCGCCGGCCGCGCCGACCTGATCGCGCGGATCAACCGCAACCCGCTGAAGCGGGCACTGCGCATGGACAAGATGGGCCTGGCCGCACTGGAAGCAGTGCTGGCCCTGTACCGCGAGCCGGAGCTGCTGGCACAGCGACTGCCGACCCTGCGCACCCTGTCACGCACGCAGGAGGACATCGATGTGCAGGCCCAGCGCCTGCTGCAGCCGATGCGTTCCGTGCTCGCGGCCGACTACGATCTTGAACGGTCACCAATGCAGAGCCAGATCGGCAGCGGCGCCCAGCCACAGGCGCAGCTGGCCAGCGCCGGACTGCGCATTACCAGCGCGCGCCGTGGCGGACTGGATCGCCTGGCCAAGCGCTTGCGTCAGCTGCCGCGACCCGTGCTGGGCCGCATTGCCGATGACGCGCTGTGGCTGGACCTGCGCTGCCTGGAACCGGCCGACGAAGCCGACTTCCTCGCCCAGTGGAGCACGCTGCAGGCATGATCGTCGGCACCGCCGGGCATATCGACCATGGCAAAACCAGCCTGGTACGCGCACTGACCGGCATCGAAACCGATCGCCTGCAGGAAGAGCGAACGCGCGGTATATCGATCGAACTGGGCTACGCCTATGTCCCGGTGGAAAGCAGGGACGCCGAAGGCCCGGCTGCGACGCTGGGTTTCGTCGACGTGCCAGGCCATGAGCGCTTCGTGCACACGATGGTGGCCGGCGCCACGGGTATCGATGTCGCCCTGCTGGTGATCGCTGCCGACGACGGCGTGATGCCACAGACCCGCGAGCATCTGGCCATCCTGCAGCTGCTGGGCGTGGATCGCGGCGCGGTGGCGCTGACCAAGATCGACCGTGTGGATGCGGCGCGCCTCGCCCGGGTCGAGATCGAGATTGCTGCGCTGCTGGCCGCGACACCGCTGCAGGAATCTCCTCTGTTCGCCTGCAACAGCACCGCACCCGACGATGCCGGCATCAGCGCACTGCGTACCCAGCTGCACGCATGGGCGGCGGACGATGCCAGTACACGCCAGGCCGAACTGCGCAGCGAACTGTTCCGCATGCCGGTGGACCGCGTGTTCTCGCTGGCCGGCCACGGCACGCTGGTGACCGGCGCGGTACATGGCGGCATCGCCGCGGTGGGTGAGCATCTGCAGCTGATGCCAGCCGCCACCGACGTGCGCGTGCGCAGCATCCATGCGCAGAACCAGGCCAGCGAGCACGCGATGGCTGGGCAACGCTGCGCGCTGAACCTGGCCGCCATCGCCCGCGACGACATCCGCCGTGGCGACTGGATTGCCGATCCACGCGCGCTGCTGGCCACTACCCGCGTCGACGTGCGCCTGCGACTTTCCGCACTGGCGCCGCCACTGCGCGACTGGTCACCGCTGCACATCCACTGGGGCACGATGCACCGGCAGGCCCATGTGGTGCTGCTGGAAGACCACGATCACGGCGATGGTCAGTTGGTGCAGCTGGTGTTCGATGCACCAGTCTGCGCGATGTGTGGCGATCGTTTCATCGCCCGTGATTCAGCAGCCACCCACACACTGGGCGGTGGCGTCGTGCTCGATCCGGATCCTCCGCAGCGGCGTCGGCGCAGTCCTGCGCGGCTGGCCTGGCTGGGGGCACTGGAGCAGCTGGCGGCCGGTGCCGGTGTTGTCCCGCTGCTGCAGCAGGCACCTGCCGGCATTCCCCTCACCGCGCTGCAACGCTATTGCCGACGCGCCGCCGACCGCATCGACCTGCCCGAGGACGCGCGACGCATCGCGACCCGCGATGACGCGGTGATCATCCTCGCACCGCACTGGCAAGCACTGCGCGAGCAGGTGATCACCTCGCTGCGCGGCTGGCACGAGCGACGCCCCGACGAACCCGGCGTCGACAGCGGGCGCCTGCAGCGCAGTACCCTGCCCTCGCTTGCAGCGAGCCTCTGGAATGCGCTGCTGCAGGACCTGCTGGCTGATGGCACGCTGCAGCGCGTGGGCGCGTGGTGGCGCCTGCCCGGCCATCACCATGCGCCACCGGAACGCGAACGCCTTCTGCTGGAACGCGTGCTGCCGCAACTGCACGCCGGTGGCTTCGATCCACCGTGGGTGCGCACCCTGGCCGCCGACATCGGACTGGCCGAAGACGAGGTCCGCGCCGTCCTGCGTCGCGCCGCCGCGCGTGGCGATCTGTTCCAGGTGGTGCCCGACCTGTTCTATGCGCCGGCCCGCATCGCCGAGTTGGCCACGATCGTCGCGCAGCTGTCACAGGCCAGCGGCACGGTGGATGCGGCGGCGTTCCGCGATGCCATCGGCCTGGGCCGCAAACGCAGCATCCAGATCTTGGAGTTCTTCAATCGCGTTGGCTACACTCGACGCGTCGGTGACCAGCATCGGCCGCGCGGCGACCTGCAGTGGAACGCAGCCCGCGACTGAGCCCACCGGTACCGCCGTACTTTCGGAAGGCATGCGCATCCGGGCATGCGGCTGGGCTTCAAACCCAGTAGGGGGCGTCGATCGTTCCCTGGTAGGTTCGACTCCTGCTGCCTTCCGCCATTCGCGTTCCCGCAGGAGATGTCGGCATGGCCACGCACGCGCAGTCCCCCGCTCCTTCAACGGCCGATGCCCCGCAACGACTGACGTCTCTCGCGCATGGCGGTGGCTGCGGCTGCAAGATCGCGCCCGGCGTGCTGACCGAACTGCTGCGCGGGGTTCCAGCGCTTCCAGCACCGGCCGAGCTGCTGGTCGGCCGCGAGACCAGCGACGACGCCGCGGTGTATCGCCTCGATGACCGGCAGGCAATCGTCGCCACCACCGACTTCTTCATGCCGATTGTCGACGACCCGTTCGACTTCGGCCGCATCGCCGCCACCAATGCGCTGTCGGACCTGTACGCGATGGGCGCGCGCCCGCTGTTCGCACTGGCCATCGTCGGCATGCCGATCAACAGCCTGCCGCAGGACACCATCCGCGGCATCCTGCAGGGTGGCGAACGCGCCTGTGCTGATGCCGGCATCGTGGTGGCTGGTGGCCACAGCATCGATTCGGTGGAACCCATCTACGGCCTGGCCGCGATCGGCGTGCTCGATCCGCAGCGGCTCAAGCGCAATGCCGATGCCCGCGCCGGCGATGTGCTGGTGCTGGGCAAGCCGTTGGGCGTGGGTGTGTATTCGTCGGCGCTGAAGAAAGAAGTGCTGGATGCCGAGGGCTACCGTCAGATGATCGAGTCGACCACCCGCCTGAACAGCGTGGGCCTGCCCCTTGCCGCGCTGGACGGCGTGCATGCCATGACCGACGTCACCGGCTTCGGCCTGCTCGGCCACCTGCTGGAAGTGTGCCGCGCCAGTGGCGTGGCCGCCGAGGTGGACAGTGCACAGGTGCCGCTGCTGCCGCAGACCCTGGACCTGCTGCAGCGTGGCTGCGTAACCGGCGCCTCCAACCGCAACTGGGCCTCGTATGGCGCCGAGGTGCGCTTCGCCGAGGGCTTGGCCGCCCACTGGCAGCCACTGCTGACCGACCCGCAGACCAGCGGCGGCCTGCTGGTGTCCTGTGCGCCGGAAGCGTTGGATGCGGTGCTGGCCTGCTTCCACGACGCCGGATTCGGCCAGGCGGCCGTGGTGGGGCGCTTGAGCGGGGGAGCGCCGGCCGTCAGGGTGCACTGATGCACTGATGCGCTGAAACAACAAGGGCACCCGAAGGCGCCCCTGCTGTACGGCTGGATGCAACATCACTCGATGTTCTGCACCTGTTCGCGGATCTGGTCGATCAGCACCTTCAGCTCCACCGCCGCATTGGACGTACGGCTGTCCACCGACTTGGAGCCCAGCGTATTGGCTTCGCGGTTGAACTCCTGCAGCAGGAAGTCCAGGCGGCGGCCGACCGGTTCGCGCTGCTTGAGCACGCGCCGGATCTCGACGATATGGCTGCCGAGGCGGTCCAGCTCTTCATCCACGTCCAGCTTCTGCAGCCACAGCACCAGCTCCTGCTCGGCGCGGCCGGGGTCGACCGGGTGCGGCAGGTCAGCCAGGCGGGCGGCCAGCTTGGCGCGCTGGCCGTCGCGAATGGCCGGGATCAAGGTGCGCACTTCGGTAGCGATGCGTTCGATGCCGTCCACGCGCTCGCTGATGGCCGCGGACAACTTGCCGCCTTCGCGCTCACGGGCCTCGACGAAGCCATCCAGCACCTGGTCCAGCAGGGCCAGTGCCTCGACCTGCAGGGCGGCGGCATCGGTGGCCTCGCCACGGGTGACGCCCGGCAGCTGCAGCAGATCGGTGAAGCTGACCTGCAGATTGGGGAAATCGGAGGTCAGGCGGTGCGCCAGGCGGCCCAGCTGGCCCAGCAGGGCCTCGTCCACCTGCAGGTTGGCGGCCGCTTCCGGCGCGCGCAGGCGCATCACCAGATCCAGCTTGCCGCGGCTCAGGCGCGCGGCAATGCGCTCGCGCAGCTGCGGCTCCAGCGCCCGCAGTTCCTCGGGCAGGCGGGTGCCGACCTCCAGGAAGCGGTGGTTGACCGAGCGCAGCTCGCAGCCCAGCGTGCCCCACGGGGTGACCCGCTCGCCGCCGGCGTAGGCGGTCATGCTTCGAATCATGGATTGTGTCCGGTGCGTGCAAAGGGGGAATGGTACCCTAGCGCCCTCACCAGAGCCCCCTTGCCCGCCCCGTGAAGGCCGCGGGCGTGGCGGCGTACTCCCTCGCCATTACGGAACCCGCACCATGTCCGATTCCCGCCCCAGCGGCCGCCAGCCCGACCAGCTCCGCCCGGTCGTCATCCAACGCGGCTTCACCCGCCACGCCGAAGGTTCGGTGCTGGTGTGCTTCGGTGAAACCCGTGTGCTGTGCACCGCCAGCGTCGAGAACCGCGTGCCGGGCTTCCTGCGCGGCAAGGGCGAAGGCTGGGTGACCGCCGAGTACGGCATGCTGCCGCGCGCCACCCACACCCGCAGCGACCGTGAAGCCGCCCGTGGCAAGCAGGGCGGCCGCACCCTGGAGATCCAGCGCCTGATCGGCCGCAGCCTGCGCGCCTGCGTGGACCGCAACGCGCTGGGCGAACGCACCATCACCCTGGACTGCGACGTGCTGCAGGCCGACGGTGGCACCCGCACCGCCGCCATCACCGGTGCCTACGTGGCCCTGGTCGATGCGGTGAACGTGCTGATGAAGCGCGGCGACATCAAGCGCAACCCGATCCTGGGCGCCGTGGCAGCGGTGTCGGTGGGCGTCTACCGCGGCACCCCGGTGCTGGACCTGGACTACGCCGAAGACAGCGACTGCGACACCGACATGAACGTGGTGATGAACGACGGCGGTGGCTTCATCGAACTGCAGGGCACCGCCGAAGGCCATGCCTTCCGTCGCGACGAACTGGATGCGCTGCTGGGCCTGGCCGAGAAGGGCGTGGCCGAACTGCTGGCCGCACAGCAGGCGGCGCTGTCGGCATGAACCGGCGCATCGCCCTGACCACCCTGGTGGTGGCCGACTATGACGAAGCCATTGCCTGGTACACCGGCAAGCTCGGCTTCGCACTGCTGGAGGACATCGACCAGGGCCACAAGCGCTGGGTGGTGGTGGGGCCGACCGACGGCAGCGCTGCCGCCCTGCTGCTGGCCCGCGCCAGCGACGAGGAACAGCGCAGCCGCATCGGCAACCAGACCGGTGGCCGCGTCGCCTTCTTCCTCAACACCGACGACTTCCACCGCGACCACACGGCGATGCTGGCCGCCGGGGTCGAATTCCTGGAAGCGCCGCGCGAAGAACCCTATGCAACGGTCGCGGTGTTCCGCGATCTGTATGGCAACACCTGGGACCTGCTGGAGCCCCGTCAATGAAGAAACTGGTACTGGCCAGCCACAACGCCGGCAAGCTGGTGGAGATGCAGGAGATCCTCGCCGACCTGCCGCTGCAGATCACCTCGGCCGCCGAGCTTGGCCTGGGCGACGTGGAAGAAACCGGCCTGACCTTCGTAGAGAACGCGCTGCTGAAGGCGCGCGCGGCCTGCGAAGCGACCGGCCTGCCGGCGCTGGCCGATGATTCGGGGCTGATCGTCGATGCCCTCGGCGGTGCACCGGGCCTGTACAGCGCGCGCTATGCCGGCCACCCGACCAATGCCGCGGCCAACAACGCCAAGCTGCTGGAGGCGATGGCCGACATCCCCGATGGCCAGCGCGGTGCCCGCTTCTATGCGGTGATCGTGCTGCTGCGCCACGCCACCGATCCGCAGCCGCTGATCTGCGAAGGTCGCTGGGAGGGCCAGATCATCCGTGAACTGCGCGGCACGAATGGATTCGGCTACAACCCGGTGTTCCTTGACACCACCCACGGCCTGACCGCTGCGGAGATGGAGCCGGCACTGAAGAACGCCATCAGCCACCGTGCCCTCGCCCTGCAACAGCTCAAGCAGCAGTTGGCGACGCTGTACTGACGCCACCCGATCGAACCAGGGAAGCCGGCCAGCGGCCGGCACTACCGAAGAAGCCCATGCCGCACGCCCACGACCACTGCAACCACCTGCCCGGCGAAGCCTGTTCGGCGGACCACGACACTTCGGTACGACTGGTGCCACCCCCGCTGTCGCTGTACGTGCACCTGCCGTGGTGCGTGCGCAAATGCCCGTACTGCGATTTCAATTCGCACCAGGCCAAGGGCGAGCTGCCGTTCGATGCCTACATCGATGCCCTGCTGCGCGACCTCGACCAGGACCTGCCGCTGGTCTGGGGTCGGGTGGTGCACAGCGTGTTCTTCGGTGGCGGCACGCCCAGCCTGTTCCCGCCGGAAGCGATCGACCGCTTCCTGCAGCAGGCCAGCGCCCGCCTGCGCTTCGCACCCAATGCCGAAATCACCCTGGAAACCAACCCGGGCACCGCCGAGCATGGCCGCTTCGACCGCTATCGCGCGGCCGGCGTCAATCGCCTCAGCTTCGGTATCCAGAGTTTCGACGATGCGATGCTCAAGCGCCTGGGCCGCATCCACGACAGTGGCGAAGCCGAGCGCGCGGTGAAGATGGCGCAGGACGCGGGTTACGACAACTTCAACATCGACCTGATGTACGCGCTGCCGGAACAGACCCTGGCCGGTGCCGAGGCTGATCTGGAACGCGCGTTCGCGCTGCAGCCGGCACACATCTCGCACTACCAGCTGACCCTGGAACCGAACACGGTGTTCTTCGCGCGGCCGCCGCAGGGCATTCCCGATGAAGACAACGCCTGGGACATGCAGGAACACTGCCAGGCGCTGCTGGCGCAGGCCGGTTTCGGCCAGTACGAGGTGAGCGCCTACGCACGCCCTGGCCGGCAGAGCGCGCACAACCTGAACTACTGGCGCTTCGGCGATTACCTGGGCATCGGTGCCGGCGCGCACGGCAAGATCAGCTCGGGCGCCGAGGAACACTTGCTGCGACGCTGGAAGCTGAAGCATCCGCAGGCTTATCTGGACAGCGCGGGCACCCCGGCCTCGTTCGGGGGTGACGATGTGATCGCGCCTGAGCGCCTGCCCTTCGAGTACATGCTGAATCTGCTGCGCCTGCACGAAGGCTTCGGCCTGCGCGATTTCGAGTCGCGTACCGGGCTGTCGCGCAGCGTGCTGGATGCACCGTTGGCCGAGGCCGTGCAGCACGGCTGGCTGGACGTGACCGATGGCCATGTGCAGCCGACCGAACTGGGCCGCCGCTTCACCAACGATGTGGTGAGCCTGTTCCTGGAGGAGTGATCCTCGCCTGACAGGGGGTAGTGGGGGGGGGGGGGGGGGCGGGCGCGGGGGGGGGGGGGGGGGGCCCCCGGGGGGCGGGGCCGGCCGGGGGGGGGG
>NZ_JAWIRR010000042.1:0-4628 GCF_036320065.1 Stenotrophomonas sp. SMYL8 | reverse complement strand
GGGTGCCCCGCCCCGCCCGGGGGGCAGGCCCGCCGGGGGCCCCCCCGGGGGGGGGGGGGGGGGGCCGGCCCCGCGCCCGGCACTACCGTTCATCGGTCGGGCCATGCCTGGCGAATGGGATGCACATTCGCCCTAAAGTAGCGCCGACAGCGGCCGACACGGTAGATTCACCAGATCGATCCGCGGGAATCCGGATACCGCCTGCCGATGTCAGCTGTCTTTTCCATCACTCCTGCCGACAAGAACCGCCTGGCCGCCAGCGACCTGCCACCGCGGGTACGTGAGCTGCTGGGCGCGCTGATCGGCCTGTGCCGGCAGACGCTGGCCGCGCCCCTGATCCTTACTGTCGAAGCGCTGGAGCAGACCCTGCTGCACGACGCCGATCGCGCACGCAATCCGCAGCAGCAGGCCGAACTGATGGCCCAGCGTGGACAGCTGCACGCCTTCGCTGGCCACTTCGCCGACCGCATGCTCGATGCCGTTGCCGACGCCCTCGCACGGTTGCGCGAACCGGCCAACGGTGTCAGCACCAGTGCTACGCCGCCAGCGCTGCCGGGCATGCTCGGGCTGTCGCTGGTTGATGAGCACGAAGTGGATCGCGACCTGCTGCTGACCGAGATGGTGCGGCGCGAAACCCTGCGTTCAACCAACACACTGAACCTGCTCGGCCAACGCCTGGGGGTACTGGCGGCGGCGCCGGCCTTCGAGGCCGACACCCTGCCGCTGGCGCCGCAGGCACTGTGCGCGATGGTGCGCCGGATTGCCGAACAGGACGCGCTGAGCGTCGAGGTGCAGCTGGCGCTGTATCGCAGTTTCGAACGACAGGTGCTGGAACGGCTGGGCGATATCCTTGACCGTGCCAATGCGCTGCTGGCCCAGTCCGGCGTACTGCCTGGGCTGGTCTACACCCCCTACCTGGCACGCTCGTCGAGCACGCGGCGGATCATCACCCAGTCGGTGGGTGGCGGCCGCACCACGCAGCCGGCCAAGCGCAGCGCGGCCCCCCTGACCGGCTGGAACGGTTCGGCACCGGCCGGCTCCTGGTCCAGCCTGGTACAGGACGCCTTCCACGAGGGTGGCGCAGCCGGCCCCGCCACGCCGGGCGTGACCACATCCACCGGCAGTGCTTTGCATGAGCTGCTGCAGCAGGCCCGGCACGCCAGCCCTTCCCCGGCGAACAGTGGCGCAGTGCCCAGTGCGGCAGTCGACGCGGTACTCGCGCGCCTGCAGGCTCAGTCCAGTGCGGCAACCGGCGTGGCCGACCTGCAGGCCGCCGTGGTCGCGCAGCTGCGCAGCGAGCATGGTGCGCAGGCCCAGCTGGGCAGTCACGATCGGGACAACCTGGACCTGCTGCGCATGCTGATGCAGCAGGTGCAACAGCAGCAGCGTCCCGATCCGGTGCCGGCCGCCCTGCTGGCCCGCCTGCAGGTGCCCCTGGCACGTGCGGCAATGGCCGATCCGGGCTTCTTCGTACGTGACGAGCACCCGGCGCGCGAGCTGCTCAACCAGATTGCCGAAGTCGGCGCCAACTGGCTGGGCGACGATGACGTCGACCCACAGCTGCTGCAGCGCATGGCGCAGAGCGTGCAGGGCCTGCTGGGGCAGGATGCGCGCGCACCGGAGGCCTTTGCCGCCGCCAACGAAGACGTGCAGCAGCACCAGCGCGCGGCGGCCCATCGTGCCGAACTGGCCGAGCGCCGCCACGTGGAAGCCGCGCGCGGCAAGGAACGATTGGAACTGGCCCGTCGCCAGGCCACCGCACAGATCGACCAGTGCTGCGACACGCAGTCGCCACCGCGCTTCGTGCAGACCCTGTTGCGCCAGGCCTGGGCCGATGCACTGACCCTCACCCGCCTGCGCCATGGCGATGATTCGCCACAGTGGCAGGAACGCCTGCAACAGACCGAGCGCATCGCTGCCATCACCGCACAGGCCATCGACGCCCCCGGCGGCACCGATACCGCGTTGGCAGCGGACGTGGAGGCCGCACTGCTGCAGGTCGGCTACCACGCCGAGGAAGCCGCCGCCGTCGCGCGCAGGCTGGCCACGCCCGGCGGCGAGGATGAAAGCACCTCGCGTACCGAACTCAGTGCCCGCCTGAAGGCACGTGCACGCCTGGGCGAACACGCCGGCACGCCCACCGGCACGGCACCTGCAACGCCCCGCAGCAGTGCCGAAGAAGCTGCCTACCAGCAGCTGTCCACGCTGCCGTTCGGCAGCTGGTTCGACATCGATACCGGTGATGGCACGCTGCGCCGCCAGCGCCTGTCCTGGTACAGCCTGCTGACCGGCCACGCCCTGTTCGTCAATCCACGCGGGCAGAAGATCACCGATACCGACCTGGATACGCTGGCACGGCAGATCAGTGCCGGGCGCGCGCAACTGGTCACCGAAGACAAGGGCCGGCTGGTCGACCGCGCCTGGGAAGCCAGCCTTGGTGCGCTGCGCGCACTGGCCACGGGCCGCGCACAGGAGACCCCCGCATGAAAGCCGTACCGCCGCAGGACACCCGCCGCGCGCCGCGCCGCCAGGTCTCGGACCTGGTGCCGGTCACCGACCAGATGCGCGAGTGCGTGGTCGGGCGCCTCGGCAATGTCTCCGAAACCGGCATGCTGATGCTGGCCAGCGTGCCGCTGCGCGAGGATGCGCTGTACCAGCTGCGCTTCCCGTTGCCACTGGGTGATGGCCGCCAGCAGGCCATCGATGTGGGCGTGCACCTGCTGTGGAGCGAGCCCGCACACGTTCCCGGCCAGAGCTGGACCGGCTTCCGCTTCCTGACCCTGTCACGTGAGCATCGGCAGCTGCTGCGCCAGTGGGTGGGCGAGGACAGCGACGAGGGACCGGTTTCGACGGTCTGAGTGCCGGTTCCGGCACAGCGGTTTTTCGCGGTATGCGGCAGAATCTAGGGCCGTTTCCCGTGTCGAGCCACCGCAATGATCCAGCAAGACCCCGGCGCCCTGTATTCCGACCACCTGGCCGTGCTGTGCCGACGTGCCGAACAGGCGCTGGCCCGCGGCGGCTTCGATCACCTGGTGGTGCCCAGCGGCACCCTGCACTACCAGGTGTTCGACGACCGCGACTACCCGTATGCGGTGAATCCGCAGTTCAAGGCCTGGCTGCCGCTGACCCGCGTGCCCAACAGCTGGATCGTATTCACCCCCGGCAAGCGCCCGGCGGTGATCTTCCACCAGCCGTTCGATTACTGGCACGTGGTACCGGACGCACCCAGCGGCTGGTGGGTGGAGCACTTCGACATCCACATCATCCGCAAGCCCGAAGAGGCGCTGGCGCTGCTGCCGGCCGACCCGTCGCGCTGCGCGATCCTCGGCGAGCCGCAGAGCACGCTGGGCAACTACGTGCCGAACAACCCGGCGCCGGTGGTGAACTACCTGGAATGGCACCGCGGCAGCAAGACGCCGTATGAAATCGCGCTGATGCGCCAGGCGCAGGTGCTGGGCGTGCGCGGCCACCGTGCCGCCGAAGCCGCGTTCCGCAACGGCGCCGACGAGTTCAGCATCCACATGGCGTACTGCCAGGCCGTCGGCCAGGACGCCAACGAGCTGCCCTACGGCAACATCGTGGCGTTGAACGAACATGCCGCCGTGCTGCATTACACCGAGCTGGGCCGCAAGGCGCCGCAGCCGCTGCGCAGCTTCCTGATCGATGCTGGTGCCAGCGCGCACGGCTACGCCAGCGACATCACCCGCACCTACGCCGCGCAGGGCCACGACGAGTTCGCCGCGATGATCGCCGCCGTCGACGCTGCCCAGCAGCAGATGTGCGCAGCGGTGCGCCCGGGCTTCGACTACAAGCAGCTGCACGTGGACGCACATCTTTCGCTGATGGGCGTGCTGAAGGACTTCGGCGTGATCAAGGTCTCGCCGCAGACCGCAGTGGAAACCGGCGTCAGCGCCGCGTTCTTCCCGCACGGCATCGGCCACCTGATCGGTCTGCAGGTGCACGACGTGGCCGGTTTCGCAGCCAGCGACGAAGGCGGCCGCATCGAGCGCCCGGCGGGCCACCCGTACCTGCGCCTGACCCGCGTGCTGGAACCGGGCATGGTGGTGACCATCGAGCCGGGCCTGTACTTCATCGACATGCTGTTGAACGAAGTGAAGGACGCCGGCCATGGCGATGCGATCAACTGGGACCGCGTGGACTTCTTCCGTCCGTATGGTGGCATCCGCATCGAAGACGAAGTGCTGTGCACCGAGGGCGAAGCGGACAACCTGACACGGCCGGAGTTTGCGGCGGCCAACGGCTGAGCCCCTCGTGGTTGGTCGCAGAAGTCAAAAGCCCCGCCTCTGACAGTTTCCTGCCGCGTTCAACCACGGAAAAGAAAAAGAAAAGCAGAAGCGGGTCGCTCGCTGCGCTCGCTCTGTGTCGACCAAGGTCGACACCTACCAACAGCCGCGCGTTCCAACGGCCGCAGTCGCCAGTAGATCCACGCCATGCTTGGAGGATTCATTCGATATCTGACAGATGTGCCGACCAACGGTCGGCACCCACCAACAGCCGCGTGAACCTGTCGAAGGCGGGGCACGGTGGGTTTGCGGGGTGTGAGCCGCATGGATGCGGCGACCAAGCCTCCAGGGATGGATTCACGGCGTCCCCGCAAACCCACCGTG